>DATESZ010000073.1:0-4805 GCA_035283845.1 Syntrophales bacterium
CCGAAGACCGCCTTGACCGACCCGCAGTGCGCCATAATTACCTTACGTTCCATATTTTTCTCCCTGGGCGTCCCGATTGCATCGGGACGCCCCCCTTTTTTTTCTCCTTTATCTCCGGCAGTTCGACCTCTGCCTGTATAATTTCCGGTAACTATCCCTTGACATACAGTAACTTCTCTGTTATAATATTCACAGAGAGGTGCGAAATGACAGCTAAAAAGTATACGATTAAAGACTTTCAAAACCAGTTTCCAGATGATGATTCTTGCCTTGAGTTCTTGTTTCAGGCTCGCTATCCGCAAGGTGTAACTTGCCCGAAATGCCAGAAGATGACCACCCACTATCACAGAGTCGGAGCTAAGGATTACGTCTGTCAGAATTGTGGTCATTCGATAAGCCCGACAGCCAAAACCATCTTCCACAAATCGCCCACGCCTTTGCGCTCGTGGTTTCATGCCATGTTCCTGATAAGCTCCACTCGTTGCGGTATCTCTGCTAAACAACTTGAAAGGGAACTCGGAGTGACTTACAAAACAGCGTGGCGAATGTTCAAGCAGATTCGCTCGTTGATGGATGAGAAAAGCAATCCGTTTAACGGCAATACCGAGGTAGACGAAACGTATATTGGTGGTAAGCATCACGGCAAACCAGGGCGAGGTGCTGAGGGCAAAACCCCTGTAGTGGGGCTGGTCAACCGGGAAGCCTCTCAGGTTGTCACTAAGGTCGTTCAGGACGTTAAGAGTCGGACAATCATGCCTATCATCTGGGACAATATTCCCAGAGACGCTCAGAATATCGTCCATACGGATGAACTTGCCAGCTACAATTACGTCCAGAAGCTCGGATATACTCATCAAGTTGTCCGGCATGGCAGTGGTGAGTATGCCAGAGGCAATACCCACGTCAATTCGATTGAGGGCTTCTAGTCGCTGGTCAAACGTGGCATCGGTGGCGTTTATCACGCTGTCTCTCCTAAATATCTCCAATCCTATTTCAACGAGTACGGGTTTCGTTACAATCACCGGAACTCTAGGATTCCGATGTTCGTTCTGCTTCTGGCGCGGGTTTCGGCTCTAGCTCCTGTACGGGTTGTGCAGACCTACGCAGTAGACTCTCAAATTCCGCTTTGGTAAGGTCTGGTTTAGCCATATAATCCTCCCCATTGTTCTGCCATCGCTTTAGCTATTGCTGGATAAATTCTACTTCTGTTAGCTTGACGTTCTAGTGAAGGTGGTTCTAACCATACACTTTGCCGGATGGATTCTTTTGACATCCAGTGTGTTCTTCGTAATTTGGGTAACCCCACCAACCATAAACACGTGGCTTTACTTTCACCTTGCCCAAAATAGTGAGGCTGGATTATCTGCGTGTAAATCGGAATGAACTGTCGAGCGTATTTATGCTGGATAGGATTCTCAACACATATTAAAGGGATTTTTGCATTCAGGCATTTATTAAAAAAGTCAGCAGCCTCTTTTACTAATGGCTGAAGTTCCGGTCTTTCGTGATACCACCTTACCCCGCTGTTTGCTAAATTGGTACATTCGGGATGAAAGATACCCATATCCCAACCATCGTCAAGGTGCTTCAGTAAATCGTCTTGGATGTGATTGCCCGGCCCTTCGGCTGGCAATAAGTCGCAAGTCCATGATTCCCATCCTTGTTTTTCAAAAGCGTTTGCTATGAACTTGGATTTAGCGCAACCATTAAGTAGACGCTTTCTCATTATTTTACAGCGCAATTAACCTTCAAGTCTGGCAGAAAGTAAAACGTTTCCCCCTCTTGTGTTTTGATTTCTCCGGTAGACCATTCCATTATATTACTTAACTTCAATTTGTTGTTTTTAGCTACGACCCTCAACTCTAATAGTATTGCTGTCTCAAACTCTTTTGTCCCCATATTTACCTCTCTTTTTTCTGTATTCTACTTCAATCTCCTACTGTATGTCAAGGGATAGTTACCTCGTCAGAAACTTCTGCTCGCCGGCATCGCCTTCCATCTCCCACGTCTTCCAGTCATCGATGATTTCCCTGATTATTTGACGGTCAAGGGAGAGCTGAAGATTATTCACGTATTTGACGACGAATAGATTCTGGCTCGCCGCGTTTTTGGGGAAACCTGTACTTAGAACAGCATTCCCGATACCTGATTCAATCTCGTCATCCGTCAATAAATGCAGTTTCATACCTCACCATCATCGTCGATGACTATCCTCTGCCCTGGCGACAGGACGTAACTATTGGCTTCCCGGCAGGGACCGCAGATGCGCCTGCCCTTCGGCAACGGGCGCCCATAATGCTCGAATCGCTCGGAGCACTTCTCACACCGGTAGCTGCGGCTCCGGCTGCCCGTCTCTAAACTATTTCTCGATAGCCTTTTCATGCCGGCTGCCTCACCGGAGAATCAGCCATGCCCCGTCTCCCTTCGGCCGTGCTAGTCAGACCTATGACATATCCCCATTCGATGCTTACCATCAACATCCGCTCAAATAGTTCCCGCCTCTTCAGCGCCAGGTTGACCGCATACTGGATATCGTCCAGACAGACGGGATAACGGAACTCGGGGAATCTCTTCTCCCAGCAATCCATGCAGATGCCCCCGGTCTCACCCTCCACCCCCTGCCCATCCTTCAGCCCCGTCTCTTTACCGCAATACATACAGACGATGCGCAGGACGGTTGTCGGAGCAACTACCATGACAACATTTCTTTTCATACAGGTCTCCCTTTAAGACGGATACTCAAATCCCCATTCATAACCGCAGTTCCAGCAGCGCCAGCCAATATCGATGACGCTCACCCCCTGTGATTTCACCTGATGGGCGGCCGTCGCATGCTCACCCGAGGCAGTCTGTCCCTGAGAAGTGCAGTTCGGACAGCGCTTGCCGTCACTCTGCTCCCTGGCTAATAAATTTTGTGCCATTTATTTCTTCTCACTGGCGATTTTAATAATGTTCCGGGCAAGCCTGACGGCGTCCTTCTGGAGCAGCCGGATCTCCCTGTTTTCGCCATCGAACAGGTGGAAGACCCTGCCCCACCGCCCCGGCGTGTAATCCACGCTTATCCTCGGCTCCTCCGCCTTGAGCGGAATCTCATTCTGACCTGTCTGTGTCATCTGTCTCTCTCCTCCTTTGCTGACTCCTCAACCTTAGCTACTATGTCTTTAAGATGCTCTGCGCAAAGACTAATAGCATCGCCATGACAATCAGCCTCAAATACAAAGCACATTCTCTCAGGGCTATCGTCATAGGCAGCATTCCAAGTTTTATGATACTCCTTCTTTACGACACCCGGACTATCTCTCCACTCAGGATGCCTCTTTTCAATCTCAGCAAACACTGTATCATGGTACACACCTGCGCAAATATCACATTGTGCTTCATCTATTATAAATCGCCCGTAGGTATCTATATTTCTCATCCTCTCCTCCTCCTTCTGTCCAAAAGCCACATGATTATCCCCGCCAGCCCCAGGTAAACCAGGCAGACAAGAGCGATGACAACCCCCCAGAAAACCGCCGATTCGCCAAAGCTCCTCACGCCGCCTTACTCATCTTCTTCTTTCTTTTTCTTGCGGCTTCTTATACCCTGGCAAGTCCTTGCTGCCAATCTGCAAGCCGCATTTTGCCGGGTCTTTTTCGCACCCCAAATAACCCAGATAGCCCGGCTTGCTGGAAGGCTCCGGCGTGCCCTTGCAATACATAAATACGTCAGCTAGACACCGCTTCCCCATATCTAACCTCCTTGTTACTTCCCCGCCGCCGCCTTTTCTTTTTTATCCTGCTCTATCTGCCCCGCGATGACCCTCCGGATAATGGGCCAGACCACCTCCAGGTAGTCATCCCCGCAGATATCGCACAGCACCGGCTCGATGATTTCAGGGTAGGACCTCAAAGCATGGCGGATGGTCTTCAGCACCGGGCTCGAGCGCCCGTTCTTCAGCCGGCTCCAGCTCTTCTCGGCAATGTCCAGCTTCGCCCCCATTTGCCTGTCCGTCAGGCAGTTTTGTTTCTGGATTTCTTTAAGCGCCTCTATAATCATTTCTTGTTTCTTTCCCCTTCTTAGGTTACAATGTCGTTACTTTTCAGTTCGATTGCCTCCGCCATCTCTCTCTTTTGGGGTCATCCGCTCGTTACTATGGTGATATGGTAACGCTTACATTCCAAATGGTCAAGCCTGCTGGCGGGGATTGACGTTCTAAGTATCACTAATACAGCCCGTAACAAATCACGCCTTTTCGCCTGTTTTCGCAGTTTTACGCGTCCCTCCCCTGCTCTTGCTCGGCGCACTCCACCGCGAGTTCGCCGTTTTAGCGAAAACAAAAAAAGGTCCCCCTCTACCCAACAATGTTGGGTAGAGGGGGATGGCAAAACGCCTGCAAAAATTAACTAAAACATTACCGTTTGAGGCTGCGAGGGTATATGGTTAGTATTCCGCCGTTTTCAGGGCTTTTTGTCAAGTATTCAGGTGCCGTTGAACCGTTCGGATTCCGATTTCTAGTTTCTCTGCAATTTCCCTTTGCTTATAGCCCGCATTATGCAGTTCTACAATCTGAGGGTGAACCTTTCTATTTTCCCGGTGACTCACCAACAAAGGGATATCCAGGAGGCATTGAGGCAGCGGACATTCCAGGCATTCCATTACTCCATGCACCTCTTGAACGTGCCGGCAACTAATGTCCTCATATTCTTTCGGCCTTCTCATGGCGCCTGCCGGGGCTTCGTATTCTCTCGGAATTAAAGGGCGTGCTTTCCTCCCCATCCCGCTTACCACCACTTTAGAATTTTTGTAATCAGGGCGGCGCCGCC
>DATESZ010000074.1:0-4164 GCA_035283845.1 Syntrophales bacterium
GATTTTCGGGACTATTACGGAAAGATATGATTTTCTTAATCATTTATTGAGCCTGCGCCGTGATGTCGCCTGGCGGCGCTTTGCCGTAAGAAGAATGCATTTTTTTAAGACCGGCCGTTTACTCGATGTGGCCTGCGGCACAGGAGATGTGGCCATTGCTTCAGCCGTCCGTCACGCTGATATAAAAGTGGTGGGACTCGATTTTGTTAAGGAAATGACAGACAAAGCCCGCATCAAGACGGAAAAGGCCGGATTAGGCAGCCGCATCCGACTCGTCCGGGGCGACGCCACTTTGCTCCCCTTTACCGACAACAGCTTTGACGCGGCTCTCATCGCTTTCGGCATCAGGAACATCCCCGACAGGAGGGCGGCACTCAGTGAGATGAGCAGGGTAGTCGTTCCCGGTGGCCGGGTAATGGTACTGGAAATGGTCTTGCCCCCCCACACATTCTTCCGCGGCATATACCTTTTTTACCTGGAAAGAATTCTGCCCCGTCTGGTCAGGATATTTACCGGTAATCACCATGCCTATATTTATTTAGCCGATTCGATCAAAAATTTTCCTTCCCCGGAGCAATTCTCGGCCCTGATGGAAGAGGCAGGACTCATCGGGGTAAAAAAATATGCCCTCACCCTCGGCATCACCTATCTTTTCTCCGGCGTAAAGGGGGAGCTTAAGTGATAAAAAACGGTGCAACCCGTATTAAATCTTCAGTATCACCTATCCGAAGGCAGAAGCAATTGCCTCGAAGATGCCCCTTCTCATCAGCATGATGGCGATGGCCGCCAAGAACAGACTGGTAACCTTGGAGATAGTCTTGGTGCCGGTCCGCCCCAGTAGCCTGGTGATTGGCTTAGCAAACCAGAAAATGATTCCTGCTAAGGCGATGTTGCTCATGGCGGCGGCGGCCGTGATTATTTTGCCGTGGGTATTGGCGAGCAGAATGCATGTGGTCAGAACAGCGGGACCGGTAATTAACGGAACGCCTATGGGTACCGAGCCGAGACTCTCGACATCTACGACCTGCTGACTCTTTTCAGTGCTTAGCAGACTGCTCAGGGAGATCGCCAGCAGAAGAAAACCCCCTGCAATCATGAAGTCAGGAACGGTGATGCCCAGGAATGATAGGAGCAACGGGCCGAAGGCAAGAAATACTATGGCAACTAACGCCGCCGTTATGACCGACTGCATAACAACTATACGGAGCCGTTTCGAATCCAGATCTTCTGTCAGCGATAAGAAAATCGGCAGTATGCCAATGGCGTCGACCGCTACGAAGAGCGGAACAAAGCAAAGCAAAAACTCATTCATACTAAATGTTTTCATCATTCAAAGCCTTATCAATCCCACGCACCCTGGGGCTCCGGCAGATGCTTGGCTGTGAGGGTCTGGATGTGCTTGTTGAAGCCGTCCTGCTTCTCCAGTTTTTCTATCTCAGGGCGAATCTGCCTCATTACGGTTTCGTCAAATACAACATCAAGCGGGTAACTCATATATGTGCTGCGCCGCAGCAGAGAATAAGCCTGTTTCTGTTCTTTGGTGAGGGAAAGGTACCTGTCGATTTCTTCAAGCATGAAAGCCCTTTTCTCGTCCAGGTATCCTTCTACCTGCATCAGCAGGTTACGGCCGTAATCAGCGCAGGAGAAGTAGGTGTGCGTCTCCTCGAGATGTGTTAAAAGAAGCCGGATCTCCGCCACTATCTCTTCATCGGTCAATGGCACAAATTCGCCCTCCCGAATCATTACATTCAAAGGGGAAAGGGGATGGAGGGCAAAGGTGCGGATTCTTATGAAATCGGGTTTGACGATATTGAGCAGCCTGGCGGTTTCAAAGGCGTGCTCCTCGCTCAATTTGCGTCCTCCCACCCCTGGCATTATATATTCCGAGAGGGAGATGCCCGCTTCCAGCACGTTTCTGCCACCCGCTGTAATGTCCTCTGGGGTGATCCCCTTTTTTATCATCTTCAGCACCTTTGCCGAGCCACTCTCCAAACCTGCATGTATCCTCAGCAAGCCGGCTTCCTTTAACTGTTTCAAGTCTTGTACGCCCTTTTTTCGCAAGGTGGGCGCACGCGCGTAACTGGTAACCCGCCGAATGCCTGGGAATTTCTCTTTAAGGTACCGAAGGATCTCCAGCAGCTCGGCCGTGGGCAGAAGGAGACTGTCCGCATCCTGAAGGAAGGCCGTTTGGAATTGGTTGTCACGTCCCGGACGCTCCCTCGCCATGCTTTCAATGTCTCTCTTTATTTCCTCCACTGTCCTCCTGGAAAACCTTGTCCCTTTATAAGCGGGACAAAAATTGCACTTGTTCCAAGGACAGTTCCTTGTCACCCTTAGTAAAAGGCTGTTTGCCTCACTCGGTGGTCTTATAATTCCTTGCTCGTGAATGACCGACTCCCATAAATTTAATCTCCATTCTGTAATAATAGCTGTTTCTATATTGTGATTCAAGTCTTAAATGCAACATAAAAAATAGCCATAATGGAGCATCCAATCGTATCATGCCCAGTGGTTGACGGCGTGATGATTTCAGGCTATACAGAGAACATGCAAATAACTTTTTTAGGCACAAATGGCTGGTACGATTCAATCACAGGCAATACCCTCTGTATCCTCATTACAACAGAGGAATACAATCTCATTCTCGATGCCGGGAGCGGTCTGGTAAAAGCAACCAATTTTCTTGATCAGAACAAGCAGACTTTCATTTTCATTAGTCATTTTCATCTGGATCATATTATTGGCTTACATATCCTATCCCAATTCAGATTCTCATATCCTTTAATATTCCTGACCAGGGAAGATTCCGCAAAGACTATAAGAAGTTTTATTGCCAGACCCTATACGTTGCCGCTCAATAAGTTGCCGTTTAAGCACAAAATCATCGAGCTGCCTAAAAAGCAGAACATACTTCCATTCCCTGTTCAGGTACTGGATATGATCCATCCCGATCCCACTATCGGGATACGATTCACCCTGGAAGATAAAACTATTTCCTTTTGTCCCGACACAGGTTATTGCGCCAATTGTGTAGAACTGGCCAGAAACGCCGACCTTTTAATCACAGAATGCGCCTTAAACCCTGGTGAACACAGTCAGATATGGCCGCACCTGAATCCGGAAACGGCAGCCCTGATAGCTCAGGAAGCAAAAGCAAAACGACTGATACTGACCCACTTTGATGCGTCGCGTTATCTGACCATGAAAGATAGGGAAGTTGCCCAATCGGCTGCAAGATTGATCTTCCCCGAAACGGAAATAAGCGTCGACGGGGGGCAAATAAATTTGATCCCAGATTGCGCAATAGAGATCTAACCATGATCTTTGGAAGACTGGAGATTACCCTATAATCCATATCAGCCGGTATTGTTTTCCCCTCCATTTCCTTCATCCGCTGCACCTCTTCCCGCTGTCGCTTTATATAACCGTCGTACCTGGCTTCGATCTCGATTTGTTTCTTAACGACGTGATCAGAAATCGGTTCCCATTTCTCCCTTACCAACCCCCAAACGGGAAAAACCTATAAAATTTCCATCCGTGGAGAAGCGCCCGGCGTGAACTATTGCTCTTGTCCTGATTACAGCATCAACAACCTGGATGCCTGCAAACACATTGAATTCACCCTGTCGAAGCTGCTGCAACAACAGGGGGTGAAAGAACAGCTTCAGGAAGAGTATATGCCGCCCTATTCCGAGGTATACTTACAGTACGGCCTGAAGCGCGAAGTGAGGTTCAGACCTGGCAAAGGCGCTCCCGTGGAGCTCATGGAACTGGCAAAAAAATATTTCACTGAAACCGGGGCTTTGAAGGCGGAGCGTCTCCTTACTTTTAATAAATTCCTGGAAGAAATCCCGCGTCACAACGGCCATGAGGTGCGCTGCTATGACGATGTTATGGCCTATATAGCCGCATATCAGGATGCCGCCCACCGGCGTGCCGTGGTGGAATCACGGCTTAATGGGGACACCGAAAGCCCGATCTTTACTACCATCCTAAAAACCGCCCTTTACCCCTATCAGCGGGAAGGAGCGCTGTTTGCATTAAAAGCAGGGCGCTGCCTGATCGGCGACGACATGGGGCTGGGGAAGACAATTCAGGCCATTGCCGCCGCCGAGTTGATGGCGGAACTGTTTAACATCGGCAAAGTGCTGATTATTTCTCCCA
>DATESZ010000075.1:0-4060 GCA_035283845.1 Syntrophales bacterium
TCGGATTGACAACGGTGATTGTCACATTATTGGATTCTCCGATGGTTGTGTATCTCTCGCCATCCTTCATCAAGGCCTGAACATAGATGTTGTACGTCCCCGGCTTTCTGAAAGTTGCAGTCGTAGTGGCTGACTTCTCAAAAGGCTCAAATTCGATTTCAGGATGGGGCTGCCACAGGAAATTAAAATCTCCTCTCGCCTGGCTGGTGCCGGAAATGGCGGTTGCCTTGAATTGCGCCTTGCCTCCGACGGTGATGGTATTGGTTGCCGGTGAGGTCTTTTCAACATTAACGGTTATCGGCTCAACCTCATACTCCAGGGATGCTGATCCAAGGTTCCGGTTTGGCCCGTCCGCCGAAACAGACACATTGAACTTCCCCGGGATATTCGCGACAATACTCACCATGTCATCGGAGGCTTCCCCCGCGCCGCTCCAGGTGTACCGCACGGGACTGTCGCCCGGCTCCGCGTCTGCCACAGATGCTTTAATGTGTGTCTTTTCGCCCAGCTTCATCGGAGCAACGGTCGCCGGCATCAGAACGACCTTCGGCGTCTTCGATTCAGCCGGCTTCGGTCCTTGTGACGGCGCAGCAGGTTGGGCGTTGGGGTCAAGCTTTGCATATTCAAAGGTGTAAATAATTTCTCCTGTCATGTGGGGGTTGGTACCCGCGCTGTAAATGATGAACATCTTCTTACCTTCGTAGCCGGAGGGCACTGTCCAGTTCAGCACCTTTGACTGTTTGGGCCGATCAGGCGTATTAGTTACATAGCCAACATTAACGTCTCCCATTCCATTGGGCCCACCGCCAGGCTGAAAATAGACATATATGGCGGTGCCTGCACCTAGATTCCAGGGTATACTGTTCTGTGGCCCTTGTACGCCGACGGATATGGTGAACTGTAGCTTCTGGCCGGGAGTCAGACGTCCGGGAGGCACTGCAGACCAGGAATGAGAACTTTGATGCGCGCCGTCTCGCATCGTGGTGCTGCCGCTGGCCGATGTCCCCTGGATGTTCATCTGGTTGTTGAAAAAATCGCTGTCATCGGGGTCTTTTGTGATTTTGGTTTCTGTTGTTTTGAGCACCCATATTGGCTCTGCAGAAGCGGTGGGTGGGAAAGCGGATTCAGTCGGGAAGGTTTGAGGGACCCGGGTTAGTTTTTCCTGCTCGGCCTTCTCTTGTTGCTCTCGTTCCCTTTCTTCTTTTGCTAACCGTTCCTTTTGTGCCCTTTCTTTCTCTGCCTTCTCCTGTTCGGCGCTCTTTTTAGGTGCTGCAGCAACAGCAGAGTCGGTATCCTTTGGTGTTTCCTTGTCGTCCGGCTTGATATCTTTTTTATCGGCAGGTTTAATTGTCACGGATTTTTCAGCAAGTATCTGGACTTTCCCAAATGGCCCGATATATTCCAATTGCACTGTAAGAGTACCTTTATGGGAAACTTTGACCTCTGCCTCTTCTTCATGCTTCGCGACTATTTCCAATCCTCCCTTTGACTGCCATACCCACATACTGTCTTTGGGCGCCTGTCCCTTGCTCAATTTTGCCGTTGCAGTTATTGTGGACCCGGCTTCCGGTTTATCATCGGAGAGATCCAATTCTATTGCACGCTCCGGTTTCTTAATTAGAACATATGCGGTATCTTTCCCTTCACGCGCTCTTGAATCCCGTGCAAGAACACTTACCTTTGTAATTTTGCCGGTCGGGTATTCATTGGTATCCAATGTATAAGAAGACTCTGTAGTCCCCTGGGAACTAAAATTCCAGAAATAGGTGATCGCCCCGCTGTCCTCATAGGGACCTGCCGAAGCCTTGAGTGTTATTTCTCCACCCTGTTCGGTTTCAATGCAACAATTTTCGAACGTAATCGGTAAATAAAACGGTTTTTCCTGCTCCTGAACGGGGACGTCTAACGTTATCCAGTTCCTATTAAGCCAGACCATACCCTGGGCTGTTATATAATAGTCACCGGGCCGGACGAATTTTCCGTGATAAAAAGTCGCCCTTATCCATTTACCAAACCCTTGAATGAACTCGATAGACCCGGGACCGCTAGGTGCCATTTGATATATCTCGATATCACGTTTTGATGCTGTTATCTTTCCTCCGGCGTTACCCAGAAATGCCCTGCCAATTGCTTTTACGAATTTGACTCCCTCATCTGTAGCTGCTGCCGAACAGTTGAGAAGGAGGATGCACGCATCTTCTGCCATGATCTCCTGTATATTTTCGAGATTGCGTAAAGATCCCTTCTGGCCCTCCAGTTCTTTTCTGTTGTTTTGAATGGTATTTTCCCAAAACTTTTCCCTGTTAATGTCCGTGGGAGATTTGCCTGATTTGAACCTGATCTCGCAAAGTTCTTTCTTGGCTCTTTCGATAAGTTCAAGACTTCGTTGGATCGCGGCCTTTATTATCTCAAGATCAAAATTCTCGGCTCGTAAATCCTCGCCCTTCCGCAGCGCGATATGCGGAGGGTCTGCAGAACCATGACCCAGGATGATAAGGTAATTGATCTTCCTGCCGTCCTGGGTAATACGCGCCAACTGGTCGAAGAATTCTCGGACATCATAAGGAACTAATATATAGTTTATGCCCTGTTCCTGTCCAAGGTAATTCTTGAGCGCCCTCTCTCCATCGGTCATTGCCTTGCCAATGGCATAGACGGCGACTCCAACCCTCTTGTCATTAGGAGCTGCCTTAACTCCCGGTCCCTCGATCGCGGGTTCGGCGCCCGACGGCTTTTCAGCAACCGTCTTTTCACTTAATTTTGCCAGCTTTCGTTTGAGTTCTTCATTATCGGGAGCAAGAAGAATAGCTTCCTTTATATCCTTTACCGCCAGATCATACTCGCCTTTACCGAGATAGGCATCTGCCCTGCATCTGTATCTGGAAGCCAGGGGCTCTATCTCCAGCGCCCGGCTGTAATCAGCAATAGCCTGAGCATATAGCTTTTTCCCGTGATATGCCCTAGCCCTGAAAAAGTAAGCGTTGCCATTATCGGGAGACAGCTTTATAGCTGTATTTTGATCCTCGATGCAACTGTCGAATAAACCCAGAAAAAACTTGGCCGACCCGCGATTCGTATAGGCAGTAGGAAAGTCCGGCTTAAGCTTTATAGTCATGTCGTAATCGCTTACGGCTTCTTTAAATAACTTCTTCTGATAACGGGCGTACCCCCGCGCATTGTATGCGCCCGCATAATCCGGATTGATCCTGATCGCCTTGTCCGCGCACTCAATCGCCTCGTCATATTTCCCGGCTGAGTCTGCCTTATAGGCCTTGTCAGCCCACTCTTTCGCGGATCCGCTCGCCGTATCATCAGCGGCAGAGGCCGCGCCGACACAGAGCTGTACAATGGAAAAAAGAATACCGACAACAGCCAATAGCTTGAATATTTTATTCGGACTTTTTATCATACGGTTACCTCCTCACGGCATTTGGATATTAAGCTTAATCATAAAACACGGTACGTTTACTTTCAAGAGTTGGTTTCTTGCAACGCGGGCAGAATTTCATATCTTCTATCTTCTCTATGACGACAAATGGCTGCTTGCACTTCGGGCACTTGTAAACCCGCCGGATTTCGCCAGTTTGCGGGTCCCAGAACTTTGCGAACGGGACAGGAGCTTTCTCTCCCCGCTTCCAAGTCACTGAAACCCATTCCTTACACGGCATACAGAAACCGGCGGCCTCTTCAAAAAGAGATCCTCCCCCGATCCCCGCCTGGGTCTTGAATCCGCATTTTGCGTCCTTGCACGTTACTTCGTATCCACTGCCGGCCTGCAATACGCGGACACCCCCAAAGAACATGCATGCGAAAAGAATAATCCAAAATGCCTTTCGTGTAGCCCTCATCCGCTGATTCTCCAGTCGCTAACCGACAATAAATATATGACCGGCTTATTTCTACGGACTGACTTTTACATAATCGTCCTTCTCGGAATCGTAACGTAAGACGTCCAGTAAATCATGGTGTACCCGGTAGGTGTCGTATTTCAGCAGCACGTCCTTATCGCTGTAGCTTACATAAACCTCATAATAATTTACCTGGCTCATGTAACCCGGAT
>DATESZ010000076.1:0-5234 GCA_035283845.1 Syntrophales bacterium
GTAAACAACTGGTCGGTCGTGCCGAAAAACAGGCTGCCCTGCAGTTCGGCAAGGGTAATCAGGCGGCCGTACTGCTGCAATACCTCCTTTTCTTCCTGAACCCGGTACTGCTTGGATGAGATCTGGTCGCCGTACACTTTACGCCGGATTACCGAGCCTCTAATCTGCTCACGGATAAACAGCAGGATGGCCAATGCCAGACCCACGCCTGTCGCGGCAATGAGATTGAAGCAAACGGCGGTGATCACAACCATGGCGATCACGCAAAAATCGAGTACCGTAGCCTTCTGTTTAAGCAGGTGGAAGCTCGAGAAGTCGATCATCCGCAAAGCCACGACCACCAGAATGCCGGCTAGGGCGGCGATGGGGAACCAGGCGATCTGCGAAGCTAACGCGAGAAAGGCCATTAGCGTGAAGCTCCCTTCCATGAAACCGGAAAGTCGTGTCCGGCCGCCACTATTGATGTTTACGAGAGTAGGTCCCATAGTGCCTGACCCGGGCATGCCGCCGATCAGGGCCGACACGAGATTGGCCGAACCCTGTCCCAACAGCTCGCGGTTGGCATTGTGACGGCTGCGTGTCAAGGTATCCATCACCACACAGGTTTTCAAAGAGTCGATCGAAAGCAGTACCGAAAGAGTTAACGCCGGTACGAGGAGGCGGGAGATATCCGCCATTTGTATGCTGCCTAAGGATGTCCACCGGTCTTGAATTGCGGTCAAGAAGGAAGCATTTTCCGTAAACAGGGGGCCGATGACGAGCTTGTTGTGGGCAAGCGACCTCAGCTCCGGGCTGAAGAGGCTAATGCCAAAGTAGGTAAGGAGACCTGTCGCAAGACCAATAATGATGGCAGGAACCGACTTGGTCAGTCGCGGCGCCAGAAAGACGCCGGCAATCGTGAGAACACCCACTATGATTCCCAATCCTTGCCACTGTGATGGTGATACCAGACCATTCCAGAGAGAGATGCCCTTGGGCAGACCAAAAAGCTTGGGGAACTGGCTTAAAATGATAAGCACGCCGACGCCGCTTAGATAACCGGAGACGACAGGGTAGGGGATATACTTGATGAAACGCCCGCCGCCTATGGCGCCGTAAAGGAGTTCGAGAATGCCGGCCAGGAGTCCCACCAACATGAGAAAAACGATGACCTGTTCGGGCGGCACGTTGCCCGCCTTGATGAGCTCCGCAGCCAGAGCGCCCATAACGGCGGCGGCGGGAGCGCAGGGCGCGGAAATCAGCCGCGGCGAGCCGCCGAGCAGAGGCGCGATTATGCCGAGAGAAATCGCGCCCAGGATGCCGGCGATCGAACCATAGGCCACATATTGCGCGCCCAGCACAGCGTAAATTGCGATGCCATAGGCGATGGACGACGGCAGCGCCACCAGCATGGAGGCAAAGCCGCCCCAGAGATCCCCGGAGATCTGATCGCCACCGCGAGCTTTTATCTGCTTAAACAATCGCATGATCCCTCAAATCAGAACTTCTTTCCCGTTAATACCGCCCTCCAGTAATAGGCTGTTTAATAAGACTTTATTTTTTTTAGTATAGGGGAAATGGTTCTTTTTTGTCAAAGGATTAGCCGCGCCTCATCTACTATTCCCTTTCCATGGGACGTCTCTCGGGAACATAGACGTGGCGGGTTATTCCTTCGTTCCATTCCCGCGACACATAAAGATTGCAGTAACAGCTCCCGTATTCCTCAACGTCCTGAGCGCGGTAGGCGCACGGGCACATGATGTCTCTGTCCTTCTCCCGATCCCCGGAGGCTAATCGGCAGGGGCAGGACATATATCCATAACGGTCTTTATTGACGAGCAGATCGCCGATAACGGCTAAACTATGATCGCGGTCTCTGTTGAAAAAAAACCCCAGCGGCTCCTGGACCTTTTTTAATATTTCGTAAAGTCTTTCCTGCTCCGTCACAGCCCCAGCGCCTTTCTAATCTTATCCTCCTGAAATCCAACGATTACCTGATCATTGATTACTATTGTAGGAAAGGAACAGCGGGGATTTATTTTTTTAACATCCTCTAAGACCGCAGCTCTCTCTTCACCGGAAAGAAGGTCCACATCGGTAAATTCGTATTTTACGATACAGCCGTCAAGGAACTTCTTTGTAGCTTTGCAATGACTGCAGGTGCTCAGGGTGTACATTTTTACGTCAGGCGGCATATCTCTCCTTTTGAACAGTTATCGGGAACCTGTAATAAGTTCAGCAACAAATGGGAAAATCACTGCCCTTCGATCCGCAATCCGGATCAATGTTACAGCAGGAAGCGTCTTTTCGGCCCAACAGGGCGTTTATTACTGCGGCGGCGCACCCTACCCCGCTTGATACATGGATGGCGCCGCTGGGACAATTTAGGCGGCAAGCGCCGCATTCCATACAGGCGTCGCGATATTCAATCCGCATGCGACCGTCATAGCTTTTGAAAACTTCATGGGGACAAACCTGCAGGCACATTCCGCAACCATTGCACATCCCCTCATCCAGCCTGAGGGTGGCCACATCCTTAAGATAGATAAATTGTTTCATTTCGCAACCTCTCAAACCACAAAAAGCGAACAAAGCCAGAAGATAATGCCGGCCAAAGCGGTGAATGCCTCTGCCGGAACCGCCCAGCGCATCTCCTTTTTTACCCCCGAAAGGGAAGTGTAGGTAGAAGCACCGGTGAAATTCATAGCTAAATAGGCGGTTAACGACGATATAAGCAAAAACCATGACAGGGCAGCAAAAAACTTGGCTCCAAAAGGAAGGGACAATCCCCCGGAAACTACTATTAGGGCGACTATAGCGCCGAGAATAAAACCTTTCAAGGAAAAAGCCCGACCGGGAAGCAGGGGCAAAAGCATGGGGAAAAGCACGGCGCCGGCAGTAACAGCCGCCATGAATGCGGCTGCCGGGAATATACCATTATGTAAGGCATTGCTCCAGAAGCCGTCAGTCCCGCTGAACCCGCCGATTATAAAAAAGGCGGGGATGACAAAGACCGTCACCTGCAAGGCCCTGACCAGTTCAATGGGGATGAGAACTATCCGTTCCCACAGGGTAAATGTTTTTATCCGCATCTGAGGTGTTGCCTTGAGGCCGGAGTCAAGAAAAGCAGGAAGGTCGGAAGCACGGATCGGACCGTAATGCACCTTAAAACCAGTTGACTTCTGGACCTGGTGGGCGGCTACACCAGGAGCTCCTAACTGGGGAATAATCAAATCCCGATGGGAAACGATTTTTTTGAGTCCGCTGGAAGCTATGCGCTCTATCAGCTCTTTCGTTCCAAATGTTCCCTTGCCGGCAGCGCACCATACATTGATCCCCTTCGTATCCAATACCAGTATCCAGGCGTTGCGACCCGGAACGGATTCCCGTAGACTGTCGAAACTCATCTTGTAGTTGGCCGTAACTAAAACTGGGGTCCTTCCGTCAGGTTCGCCTAGGACGTAAAGACCGGGATCAACCTGATAATTCATCCGCCCTACCCCCCAGCGTGCCTTAAAAGTGCCGAACCGGTCACGAAAACCAAGTCGGAATGAAACCTGCGGCGCCTTACCTATCGGCGTTTCTAAAAAGCCCGATACGAAAGGCTGATCCAAGCTGGGAAAGGCGCTCGCCTGAGCGCCGGCTTCCTTCGGTCAGCATGATATTGCCGGACCAACAGGCGTTAAGGCGCCTGCTTTTTCATGTTCCGATTGTGAAGAGTTCATTTTTCAATCCTTCCTCTCTCTATTTGGCATGAATCGCACATTTTTTTCAAGATGTTTTAACGGGTATCACGTAAAACATCACGGCAATAAAGTGGCAAACACCGCCGGAGAGGACAAAAAAATGCCATATGGCATGGTGAAAAGGAAGGCTTTTCCACAAATAAAAAACAGCGCCGCCGGTATAAGCGACTCCTCCCGCAAAAAGCCATAGCATGCCCCCTGCCGGAAGCAGTTGAATGAGGGGTTTTATGGCGATAACCACCAGCCATCCCATGATGATGTAGGCCAGGGTAGCCAGGATTTTAAAGCGGTACACAAAGTAAATCTGGAACAGTATCCCCAGAAAGGCCAGGGTCCATACAATTCCGAACAACGCCCGTCCCAAGATGCCCTGCAATGTTATCAGGGTAAAGGGTGTATAGGTGCCGGCAATAAGAAGATATATGCATGAATGGTCGATAATTTTAAAAACATGTTTCAGCCGTGGTGATTTGAAAGCGTGATAAAGGGTGGAAGCGGCATACAAAAGCACCAGGGTGATACCGTAAATGGCGCCGCTGATTATACGAAGCGTCTCACCGTGAAAAGCGGCAGGGACAACGAGTATCGCAAGCGCGGCAATACTCAAAACTAATCCTACTCCGTGAATAGCGCTGTTGGTGATTTCCTCTAACCTGGTTTGAACCCTCACCTCTGTCATCTATGTTCCCGATAAATCTTTTATGCCTTTCCTTATATCAATATGTTCCCGTTTACAATTTTAATCATGCGGACGTCGTAGAAAGTTCTTGACAAAGCAATTATCCTAATATAGCGCAGCGCAAGAATGAGCTTTAACCCCTTAATTAGTGAGCTGAGGTTGTACCATGAAAGATTTAGATAAGCGTGGCGAGATAATCCAAGCGGCCTTGGAGCTCATCGCAGAACAGGGTTTTCACGGAGCCCCAATGGCCTTGATCGCCGATAAAGCGGGAGTGGGAGCAGGAACGATCTACCGCGGTTTAGCCATAGCGGAGGTGCTGCATGAAAATTAATGACATGATCAAGCGAATTGCCGCCGCGGGAGTTCTCGTCGGGTGCCTGGCGTTGACCGGTTGCGGCCAGCCGCCTACTGCAGGCGGACCGCAGCAGGGCGGGACTCCGGAAGTGGCCGTGGTGGTCGTACAACCACAGCGGTTGGTGATCACCATGGAATTGCCCGGACGAACGTCCGCCTACCTTGTTGCCGAAGTCCGTCCACAGGTGGGGGGCATCATTCGGGAACGACTGTTTAATGAAGGCGGTGATGTCACGGCTGGTGACGTGCTGTACCAGATCGACCCGGTCACCTTTCAGGCTGCCTACGCCGGCGCCAAGGCGGCGCTTGCCAGGGCCGAAGCCAATCTAACACCCCTCCGGTATCGGGAAGAGCGTTACAGGGATCTGGTTGCCGTCAAAGCGGTAAGCCAGCAGGACTACGACGACACGGTCGCGACTCTCAAACAGGTCGAGGCTGATATTGAGGTCAACAGGGCGGCGGTGGAAACCGCC
>DATESZ010000077.1:0-11895 GCA_035283845.1 Syntrophales bacterium
ATCTTTCGTCTGATCGGAGATCAACTTCACCTTTGAATAGAGTTTGAAGGCGTCATTGGGCAGGTAAGTCCACTCCGTCTGGAAAAAGCTCCGGGAAAGATTTATTTCATTCCTATCCGTCTGATTAGTGGCGTTAGGACTGAGGTTGTTAGGGTTCGTCTCTCCCGTATGTACCGCCAACTGGTGCCTCAGAAAACCTGTCACGGAGAACGTGTCACTGAGTTTGACCTCTGCCCTCGCTTCCATAACACCTGAGAATAAAAAGATAAAAACAAACAACCACTTTCTTGTTAACCAATAATTAGCTCTCATCTTTAACCTCCTCCTTTACTTTATAATTAGTGGAAACAAACCATCAGCCACTTAACTTGTTAACCAACTTAACTTTCAGCGTACTCCCCGGCAACCCCCCTTCTTTAGGATATGGAACAAGCGCCCTTTTATACTTTTTTACCTTAGGATATACAATCTTTTTCTTATTTACTGATTAACCTCTCAGTTAAAGTCAAAAATTTTGGTTTAAAGACAAAAACAATAGTGGGAATTAATAGCAGGGCGAAGATCAGATTAAGAAAAAAGATAATCGCCAATAATAACCCCATTTCTGCCTGAAACCTTAAACTGGATAAAAAATAAAAGAAGATCACACCAAAAATCATCGAAGTGGCGGTAAAAAAGATGGCCTTGCCTGTGGTCTTGAGGGCAAAATTCACAACGGATTGAGAAAAGCGCCCTGCAATCTGAGTTTCTTCACAGATTCTGGTCAAGAGATAGATCCCGTAGTCAATCCCTACCCCCACTCCAACGGAAACAACGGGGAGGGTGTTAATATTAAGCCCGATACCGAGCCAGTTCATTATGGTTATAGTCAGGCAGTTGGCTAAGTTGAGGGGAATCATGAGGATCAAAGCAGCTACAAATGAACGATAGGTATAGGCGCACATTAAGAAAACCATCACAATCACTAACACTGCATTCAGGAGCTGAGCTTCAACAATTGTCTCATTTATAGCCGCCAACATACCCATCTGTCCTGAGGCCAGCCGAAATGTTGCCTTCGCTTTCGCTATTTCTTCCTTCCTCTCCTTCATAAAGTTCTTAACACGCGAAATCGCTCCACGAATCGTATCCCCCATGTGGTCCTTATACCAGATAATTACGTTCGCACTCCTCCCTTCCTCACTATAATACAGGCTGTAATCCCCGGGGGCCGCACCTCTCTCTAATACACTATAAAGCTGAGCTGATTCATTAACAGTCTCCGGCAATACCTTCCACTTCGGATACCCCCCAAAGATATCTCTGTGGATCGGCGGTAAAAAGTCTGCAATCGACTGACTCGCCGCCACTGCCGGGCTACGCTCCATGTACCTCTGAAATGAGTCCAAAAGATGTATCATCTCCGGTTGCTCTACCGCTCTAACATCGTTCCTTTCGACAATTACGTAAAGTTCATCCGTCCCCGCAAAACTTCGGTTGATCTCTCTTATGGCAATATTGTAATCCGAATCTTGCCACAATATAGGTGTCCCAGGATGGATATCCCCAATATCCACCTTGAATGATTGCCATCCACTAAAAATATACAGCGCTACCACAACTGCAAAAGTGATAACACCTGCCTTCCCGTAACCAGTCTTGGCTATCACTCCCAGGATCTTCTGGGTAAGACCTTTTTCCCTATCAATAATATCGTGAATATTCTTTGGAGGTGGGAAAAACGAGATGAGGACGGGAGTAAATAGCTGTCCGGAAAAAATTATGGAAAGTGCCCAAAACCCGCATCCGTAAGCAAGCTTCTGCATTATGGGAATGGGCGCCACGGCAAGCAAAAGAATTCCTGCTCCGTCTGACACTATCCCGAGTATACCCGGTGGAACGATGGAAGCTGTGGTTAATATACAGGCTTGCTTGACATCTTTAACTTCCTCATAAATTTCAAAATAGCGCTCGGTAAATTGGACAGAGTGGCTTAGCGAACGGGCAGTAATCAGCATGGGGATAACAAGGGTTAGGGGTTCTATGTTAAACCCCATAAACCCACAAAATCCTAAATACCAAATCATTCCTATAATGATGGGGGGGACGTGAACCAAGACGCCCAAAAGGTTGCGAAAATAAAAATAAAGAAGGCCTAAAAACGCTAAACAGGTTATTCCAAATATCAGATACGTTTCTCTTTGGTAAAGGTTAATCCATCCTTTCAGAACTGGCTCCCCGGCAACATAAACAATATGGTTAGCATCATTTTCTGTTCGAACGATTTCCCTTGCCTTACTAAAAATAACATCGTAATCCGATTTGCCGGAAATAAAGCCCGCGGTAAAGAGCACCGACTTCTCATCCCGAGATATCCATGTACCAAACACATTCCGGCTGTTCTGAACCGTCTGACGGAATTTCTCTAACTCTTCCTTGGTAGTAGGTACCTTCTCCATGAAGGCTTCAGTGAAAATGCCCTCAGAGTTAACAGTAATTTTTTTTACCTTTCGGGAGGCAATCGAGTAAATCTGATTGTGGTTAACCCCTGGAATAAAGTCCATCTTCTCATTAATCTGTCTTACTTTTTCCAAGGTCTCTTTTGTGTAAATAGTTCCTTCTTTTACCTTAAGCATCACGAAGACTTTAAAGGGGTCTCCAAGCTGTTCTTCGTATTGGCGGTGAACCTTAATATAAGGGTGATCATAAGGAAGAAGTTCGCTTAGTCTTGAACTTATATCTGTATTCTTTATTTGCCATAAAAAGAATAGGGTAACCAATAACTCGAACGCAATTGCGGTATAACGATGCTCCATAAGCCAGGCACCTAATTTTCTATACATAGTTTTTTTACACCCCCCTCTTTAATTCAGTCAAATAATTAATATAATTCCTAAATGGTTGTCTCCTCACTACTTTAGGTGAACAGTTTTAATCCTGTTTTCTCCCACCAAAATAACCAATTTGTTAGATGAGGTTGTGCCAAGGATACTTAAATCGATAATAGAAGGAGGGGGCACTCCCAGGTCAATCTTTGATTTCTCCCAGTTCTTCCCGTCTTTGCTATGAAGCAAAGCCCCATTAGCACCGGCCGCAACCCAAAAATTTTCCTTCACGCAAACCCTGTACAAACTGTCTTCCGTGCCGGTTTCAGCCTTTTCCCACCTCTTTCCCCCATCTACCGTGTGGAGAAGGAGACCATTTTGCCCCGCTGCCCAACCATTTAACGCATCCCGGAAAAAGACGGAAAAAAGGTTGGAAAAAAGACCAACACTATAAACCTTCCACTTTTTCCCTCCATCGGAACTGAAAAGCACCAACCCGCCATCCCCAACAATCCATCCGTGACTGCTATCGAGAAAAAATACCGAATAAAAATTAAGGGTCACAACCCCTTTTTCCAGCAAGTTATCGGGAAGAAAGCCGGTCACGTCAAACGGGTTTTTCTCCCAGGATTTTCCGCCATTTTCGGTAGTTACTATTGTTCCCCCTCCTCCAATTGCCACCCCTCTCTGTTTGTTCAGAAAGGACACTCCCATAAGAGAATCCTCACAATTGCTTTCCTGTCTCTGCCAACTCTTGCCGCCATCACTGGAGTGCAAAATCGTCCCCTTCTGCCCCACTATCCATCCCTCGCCATCCGCAAAGGCAATGCCATAAAGGGCATGTTCAGTAACTGGTGAATCCTTTTTCCAGGTCTTCCCGCCATCCAGGGTGTTAAGCATGAGCCCCCTGTTTCCCACAATCCAGCCAGTCTTATCATCTATAAAACGAATCGCAAAAATTTGATCCCGCTTTTCCATCAGACGCCCGGATTCACTTGAAAAAATTGTTCGTGCAGTTAATAAAACAACACAAAACACAATCGAAGATAAAAAAACACCCATTATCAAGGAAATTTTTTTCTGTTTCTTTTGTTTCATTTCATGCCCTCTCTGATTGTTCTGTATGAAATTATTAATTATGAATTAAAAAGAAAATTTCCGCCAGAAAGCACAACAATAAAACCATTCCCTCCCGCATGTTACTCTCTCAAGAAAATTTTTGCTGGGCTTCTTTCTCTCTCCTTAACCTACCCTAATTAAGGCGCCTTTTATGCTGCGAGTCTTCTAATGTTGTATTTACAGGATGTCAAGAAAAAAGATGACCTTCGGTAAAAAAACACGAATCTATGGCTGATGCTATGGTGCGCCTTGAGAAATCATTTCAGCTCGTATTCCCAATAATCTATCTCTCCTAAATGCCATAGCGAAGAAGTGCAGTTTATGTCTATAAACCTCATATCGGATTCAATGCAGGGAATTCCGGCCGCCTTTCTTACCTCTTCTCCTAATCTTCGGATGGTGACAATTTTTTGAGTCAGCTCTTTCCTTAAATTTTCTTCCATAATTACCCCTTTCCTTATCTAAGCTTAACTATTTGTAGTTTTAAACTACTTCTTTTTACGGTGGTCAAATACCCTTTTGGCCTTTACTTCATACCGGGGAAGCGATTTAGGCGGTAATATTTCCACTTTCATGTTCACCCCGATCCTGTACCTTAGCTCATTGACTAAATTTTTTCTCAGTTCCTCATATCTTTCAACGGATATCTCGGGGGCGGTTTCTACTTTTACTGTTACCGCATCCCCTTCTTCTTCCGTTGCGATATGAATCTCCAGATTTTCGGTAAGTCCTCCCGTTTCACCAATGATGGTTTGAATGGCCGTGGGATACACATTGGCGCCCTTAATGGTTACCATCTGGTCAGTTCTTCCCAGTACGCCATCCCGCAACCATACCCAGGTTCTCCCGCAGTCGCAGGACTCTCTATGCCATTCTACGACATCATGGGTTCGATATTTAATCAAGGGCATTATCGTAGCATAGTTGGTAAGCACCCATTCCCCTTTACCCCCGTCCGGCACTTTCTTACCCGCCTCATCTAATACCAGAGGATAGGCAATCGTCTCCGTTAAATGAAGGCGATCCAGATGGGAAGGACAATGCCAGGAAGTGGAACCCCACAGATCTGAAATTCCATATAAATCTAATGCCTTAGCTCCCCACGCCTTTTCGGCAGCCTCCCGGATGGTAGGTAACACATAACCTGGTTCCCCGGCGGAGGTGACAAACTTGATAGAGGACTTCGCAGGATCGATGCCCATTTCCCGGGCCACCTCGGCTATCCGCATGGCATAAGTGGGGGTTGCCAACAATACCGTAGGGTTAAGTTCCATAATCTGCCTCACCCTTTGCTCGGTAGTTAATCCTCCTGAGGTAATTATCTGAGCTCCCAAAGCAATCGCATCGAAATAGGCGCACCAAAAAGCCATGAAGGTGCCAAAAGGAAAAGCGACATAAAATATATCATTTGGACGGATGCCATGGGCCCACCATTTGAACACCCAGCCGGTACTCATCATATCTCGATAATATCCGACCTCCTTTAAAGGGGCGCCTGTGGTTCCGGAGGTTTGAAAGTAGAAGGAAATGTATTCCTCGCTATCTTTGACAATACTGCCTCCAAAGGGGGGATTGTCACCTTGATAACGAACTACATCCGGTTTGTCAATTGTGGGAATTTTTTCTGCAAAGTCATCCAATGTTTTAATATCTTCCGGTTTCACATTGGCTTTATCATATAAATCACGATACATGGGGATGTTTTCATAGGCATATTTAACTAACCGTTGAATCCGACGCAGATGGAGCTGATCCAGTTTTTCTCGGGGCATGGTTTCCATATACTCGTTCCAGTAAGGACTCGCCGCCGCCCGTTTGCTGTAAATTTGCATAGCTCAATACCTCCTTATTTCCCTAATCTTTGATTTTGATAAGAATTCGCTTTGATGAAGCGGAAGCCTACTATGGAGGGTCTTATGTGTCAATGAAATAATGACCAGGTTTTTTAAAAAGGCAGGAGGGCCGCATGAAGCGGCCTGCCTGCCGGGAGGTTTTCATCTCTGAAAAAAGGACTACTTTAGCGGGGCGCCTAAGACCTCCGCAAACATGTCATAATCCCATGCCCTGCCGTCCGAAATGTTCTGGCGGAACTTGATGAAATCAACGACATCCTTGCCGGTGATCTTCTTGGTGTTGAAGGCCCCGAAACCGAGGAAGGCCTCGCCGCCCATATTCGCAGCCAGCCAATGCCGGTTGTAATTCTTTGAATAATCCCAGAAGAACTTCTTTTTGGCCCGGACGCTGTCAATGGACTTTATCAGGCAGCCGGGGAAGAGGTTGGCAAATTTCCACACGGTCTTGTCCACTTCCTTGTCCAACAGCTCGAAGTCCGCATTCGCCTGATGCTGCTTTACCAAAGCCTGCCCCTCTTTCAAAGCGTCGCCTTTCTTGAATTCACCGTAAACGATTTCTCCGTCTTCCACATATTTGTCTGTGACGATCGCCGGGTTGCGTACCCATTTGCCGTCAACCTTAAGGACAGGCACGACCTTGCTGATCAGGTTCTTCGCCTTCATCTTGTAAGCGGACCACATCTCACAGGAAACGCAGTTCCACATGGCATCCTCTATGCTTAAGAACCAGGGGAGGAAATCCGACGCGCCGCCGTCCGGCGCGGAACCATGACGAGGACCGGCCTGGCCGAAGACGGCCAGATCCGAGGAAATGGCGATGTCGCAAGCCAATCCTATCTCCTGACCGCCAGCCACTCTCATCCCGTTTGTCCGGCATATCACCGGTTTCTTGCAAGCCAGGATGCTGTCCACCATGTGGTTGAAGAGTTCCATGTACTGGCCGTATTCATCGGGTCTCATGCTATAATATTCGCTGTACTCCTTGGTATTGCCGCCGGTGCAGAAGGCATAGGGGCCGGTGCCGGTAAAGACGGCGGTCACCACGGTTCTGTCCACAGAGGCATTTTCAAAACCGGCAATCACGCCCTTTACCATCTCTGTGGTGTAAGAGTTGTACTGCTGAGGGTTGTTCAGGCGTATCCACACGACAAAGAGCCCCGGGACGTCCTTGCCGCTCGGGTCCTTGAGGGGTCTTTTTTCATAAACCACGCAGGGCGCCTCTGTTCCCCAGTGGGCTGATGAGTGTATTAAGTGGTCCTTCTTTTCGTTTTCCCTGGGCATCCATTCTAAAGCCATAATTTTTTCCTCCTATGCTTGTTTTTCGCTGATCAACGGTTAACGGGATATTGCTAAAAATCGGGAGTAAGAACAATCCGCTTTGCCGGCGAGCCAGCCTTGTGCACTTCCTCAAAGGTCCGGACAATCGTGCTCATGGACCTCGTCTCCACGAAGGGTCTTATCTGAACCTTTCCAGACAGGATCATGTCCATTACCACAGGGTAGTACTCGGGCAGGCATCCCCAGCTCCCTATGACCTCGGCGTCAAAGGCCATCAGACGGCCAATGGCGTATTCCGTCTTGGCAAGCCCGAAACCGACAACGATCAGCTTGCCGGTAAAGCCAAGCAGGGACAGGGCTATCTCCTGACCCCCCTTGACACCGGTGACCTCGAAGATCTTCCAGCCGAAGTTCGGCAGGTCCTTGCTCTTACAAAGTTCCCTGAATTCCTTGGAGATGGTGTTGGCATCCTTGTCCGCGGAGTTGATAACGAAGTCAGCTCCGAACTGAAGAGACCTTTCCAGTTTTTCTTGATTGCGGGCGATACCGATGACGATCTTTGCTCCCAGGGCCTTGGCAACCTGGCCCACGTACTGACCGACTCCTCCTGTAATACCGACCACGATCACGTTGTCGCCCGGCTGCAAATCGGCTCTCTTCGCCGCATGGTAAGGCGTTGTAGCAGCGTCTGCAACAACTGCAAGGTGTGAGAGGGGCAAGTTGCCCCTGTTTTTCACCTCGCAAAGATCGACACTGGGAACGGGTATGTGGCTCGAAAAACCACCGTAGGCGCCCAGGCTGTTGCCCGGCATTTTCTGCGCCAGACACCTGTTGCCTCTCCCTGTTTTACAGAGAAGGCATTGCCGGCAAGGCATCACAGCAGGAATGATCACTTCCTTACCGATCCATTTTTCGTCGCCTGCCGCAACTGTGCCCGATATTTCATGGCCCAGGGTAAGGGGCGGTTTTGATACGGTGGGCACAGCATCATAAAAATAGCCTAAGTCAGTGTGGCACACTCCACAGCCTGCTATTTCCACCAATGCCTCCCCAGCCTTCAATGCCGGAACAGGTATCTCGGTTTTTTCGATTTTGCCTGGTATGACTTCCCCTGTCTCCTTGTTGCGCGAGGTTGGTTGGACCATCTGCCAGGTCAATATTTTATCAGGTACAGTTGCCATTTTCTTCCTCCTTTCAAGCTAAGTTAACCACCGAACATTTGAAGATGAAAGCTGAATTAAAAAAAACCTCCGATGATATGACCACTGAGAATCCACACCCCGTCTGGCTACAATATAACTATAAAACGAGAGACTTGTCAACGATTTTTTAGAAAACGTCCCTTGCGTCTGACGGCGCCTAAACAGTCCGTTCATGATGACGGCTACTTAATAGGCAGAACCTCGTTCATGCTTCCCGTCCGGTAGCCTTCCAGATCCATGGCCACATAGGTGAAACCGGATGCCTTAAGCTTGCTTGACACATCCGCCGCATTTTTCATCATCAACGGGAACTGCGCCCGGCTGATCTCGATACGGGCCATCTCTCCGTGGTGGCGCAGGCGAAACTGCCCGAAGCCTAAGGAACGGAGATAATCTTCGCCCTGCTCCACCTGGGCCAGTTTTTCTCTCGTTATCCTTGTCCCGTATGGGAAGCGGGAACTAAGGCAGGCGCAAGCCGGCTTGTTCCACGTGGTAAGACCCATCTCCCGGGAAAAAAAACGGATGTCATCCTTGGTCATCCCGGCCTCCAGCAGGGGACTGCACACGCCCATTTCCTTCGCCGCTTTCCTGCCGGGACGGTAATCACCCAAATCATCCAGGTTAGTACCGTCAGCGATGTAACTCGCACCTTCTGTTCCGGCAATCCGCAACAGTGAAGAAAATAATTCCATCTTACAGAAATAGCAACGCTCCGGGGGGTTGGCGGCAAAATCATCCTTTTCCAGCTCCTCCGTGTTGATAATCATCTGCCTCACCCCAAGATTATGGGCAAGTTGCCGTGATTCCTCAAGCTCTCTTGACGTATAGGTCGGAGATTGAGCGGTAACGGCAAGCACTTTCTCCGTACCCAATACTTCCGCCGCCATCTTCAGCAGGAAAGTGCTGTCCACGCCGCCGGAAAAGGCAACCACGACGCTTCCCATCTCCCCTAAAATTTCACGCAGCTTTGTCAATCTGAGCTCTTGCTCCATTGTCAGTAACCCTCCAAGTGACTCCACTCCTGTATTGCACCTCAGGTTCAAGTTCCCAATTCACCGTTGCATCTATGAGAACCCGTGAAGCTTTCCCCTGACCATACTTTAACACATCCCTCTCCTTCAAAGGAATACTCGGATCAAGCATCGAACCGAAACATGTATGAAAAAACTGGATATCGCCCATTTCAGCATTAACCCGGTAGGAAAAGGCCCATTCAACATCCTCATTACTGTGCCGGGGTATTCACCGAAAGGACCCTCCATCATAAAATCCTTGGGATCAGTAGATATCCAACCCTCCACAACGATCTCAGCTCTGGCGGGAACCGAAAGATCCAGGGTCTCGCATTTCACTACCTCCACGGCCGCGCCCCTTAATCCCCCGGCAAAGTCATACTCTGATGTCCCACGCGGGTGTTGCACCGCAGACGCTGAACACATCAGCAGATAGGATCAATTTCCGCGAGCTCCCCGTTTGAAATTATGGTTCGGAGCATACCCGTGCTTCACGTACCGGAGACTGCAAATTTAGTCTAATTTCGACTTTTGCAATTACCTCGTGTGCATGAAAAAATTTCCGGTAAACGCCTTTCACATAGTAAAAGTGATTTTTGGCTTTAGAGGTTTTATAAAAAGGACAAGGAAGGATGCCAGAAAGACTGTTCCCATGATAACTAGAAAACCAAAATAATAGCTTTTGGCCAAGTCATATAAGAAGCCCACAATAAGGGGTCCAGCAGCACCTCCAAATGTCCATCCTATCTGGATAAAACCAAATATCTCGCCAAAAGAGACCAAACCAAAGCAATAACCTACAAGTATTGGTTGCAGGGTGAAGACTCCACCTAAAGAAAATCCAAAGCATGCCGCTGTGAAGTAAAACATTGCAGAGGATTTAAGAGTAAGAGCCAGCAACATAGAAAAGATCCCTAAGGTCATCATCCCATAGCAGATGGCAGCTACATATCTTTTGTCGGTCTTATCCGAGAGATAGCCGAAGCCTAACCTTCCTATTATGCTCAGCCCAGGCATAAGTCCATAAACCGCAGCGGCTAAAGCTGTAGACATTCCTCGATCTGTTATGAAGGACATAAAATGGGCCATAGTCCCCATAGTACTAATCCCTACAAGGACGAAAACCGCCGTTAATATCCAAAAGTTTGAGGTTCTAAAAGCATCTTTAACAACCCCTTTCGCATAGAAATCAGGATTCCCCTTTTCTTTCCTTTCCTGTCCTTTTATTCCATCAGGCTCAAGGCCCACATCCTGAGGTTTATTTTTTATAACGAGGGCCACCGCTGGAATAATTATAAGCCAAACTAAGATTCCAAAGATGAGGTAAGTGGCCCTCCAGCCGAACTTAAGGAGAAAGTAATTGGCCAGTGTTATCATACTCATTCCTCCCAAGCCCACACCGGACATAGTTGCTCCCATGGCTAGACCCCTCTTCCTTGAAAACCAGTAAGAAACCACTGCAACCAAAGGGACGCCAACCATGGCAGAAGTTCCTAACCCTAAAAGAATGTAAAGAATATAGGCATGCCACAAGGAATCTACTACAAGTCCAAAAAGGATGAGGCATGCTCCCATTCCAACAGCCCCTGAAACCATAATCCATTTGGATCCATATTTATCCACCAGTCTTCCTATAAGAGGCGCTGCTAGCCCTAAAGTGAGAGAAAAGAAGGAGTAAATTACAGAGAAGGCTCCTCTACTCCAACCAAATTCCTGTGCCATGGGCTTAAGAAATACGCCAAAGGTGTACACAGATATCCCTATCCCCAGGAACATACAGAGGTGAGAAACTATAACAATCCACCAACCATAAAAAATCCTTGATCCTAACTTAAAAACCATATTTCCTCCCATCTCCGTTTTTCCCTTATTTACTCCCTTAAACTTTCACCCATAGTAGCATAGACTCCAAAAACTTGTTCCCATCCACAATGAGACAAGCATCAGCGATATATCGGAAAGAAGTGCGAGGCGGTATCGACCACCGCCCCCAGGTCAATTAAATGCAACTTCTTAACCGGGCATTACTGTATAATATTAGCTTTTAAACCCATATTCTCTCCAATTATTCAATACCCTCTCCTGAATTTCCTTTGGATATATATCCTTAAATGATGCCTTCTTCGGTATCTCATCCTCGCTCCAATCCTTTGGCCATGTACAGTCATAAACTACATTTGCTCCAATGCCATAGGTTCTATCATGCGCTGATAGATGAGGCATTAGAATATTGCCTCGTGTGTTTGATATCGTATTTGTCCCTCTTATCGGATGATGGGCCGTTGAAAATGCATGAAATACCTCTCTCATGTCCGTCGGATCCACACCATCTTCAACAACAATAACCTTTGGTGAGGATGAGCCGGTCTTATTTGCCCATATACAGCTTGCTATCCTGTTGGCAATCCCTGAATAGGGAGTCTTTGTTGAGACAACAATAGTAAAGATACAGCTCTCGGGCGGAATATATATGCCTGTTATGGGTAGGCCGGCTCTTATGAGATCAGACCTTACATCTGATGCAAGGGATATATTCATAGCTACATCACAATCATCTATGGGCATTCCCATATTTGATACGGTCAGTATCGGGTTCTTCCTGTGAGTTATTGCCTTCACATGATAT
>DATESZ010000078.1:0-4591 GCA_035283845.1 Syntrophales bacterium
CTTCACCGATAAAGATTGCCGGATTATGGATGCCTTATGCCCGGGACCGGATACATCTCCTTTTGTACCCCCCTTCTCTTGGGTTTTCTGGTCCCTTTCCTCCATAATGCTGTCTCGGCTCCCCATCGCCGCCACCGATCACCTCTCGTCCACAGCTTCCCATGCATCAACAGACATTGTCGATTCATCCGGGTCTGATCTCTTGTGTGTCTGAAACGTCCGGTCAGTTGTGTGTTAACCGTCGCAAGCGGCGGGTTCTCTACCTTCATGGATTCTGCCTCATGCTTCCTCCAAGCACCCCGTTTCCAGTAGTGCCCTTGCCCTGTTGGCGTTACCCTTCCGTCCGGTAACAGCGGGCGTTTTATTACTTCCGGCGACCCTTCCTCTGCCAGAAGCTCGGCCTGTGCGTCATGCCAGGCACACGTGAAACTCCCCGCTGCAAGCAGCGGGGTGTAAAATTCCCAGTAGCCCCATCGGGCTAACGACACGACCAGGACGGACCAGAAAACGGCCACACTAAGAAAAATACTGTTGAGCCGGGAATTGGATACTTTCATACCGGTTGGGCTCATGGTGGATACTCCTGAAAAGGTAATCAGAAAGTAGTAGCTAAAATCAATAAAACCGGGGCCGATCTTCGCGGTTTAGGCGATTGGTATAGAAAGGAACGAGTAGTGATTAAAATATAAATATCAAAATTTACGATATTCTCAAGAAATATTTCAAACTGGGTGGTATAATTCATGATCGCTTGAAAGAGAGTATACCTGTCAAAATCACCTTTTTTGCCATATCGCATTTAAGATTATGAAGAAGTCGAGGAATCCCACATGCTTGCTATCCTTTCTGTTACAGGCACGATGCGAAGAGCATCTACGGAGCAAGGCAATCCCAAACAACATGCAAAGGCAGTATAAAAATGCCAAATGAAATGACCTACCACCAGCAAACCACCGAAAAAACCATCGAGAAACTGGGAACTTCCCTGAAAGGACTGTCGGCGGAGGAAGCAGGCCGTCGTCTTGCTAAATACGGTCCTAATGAACTGCAGGAAAAGAAGAAAAAAACGGCGCTGGCCATGTTCCTGGGACAGTTTACGGACTTCATGATTCTCGTTCTGATGGCGGCGGCAATCATATCGGGATTCATTGGGGAACCGGCGGATACCATAGCAATCATTGTCATTCTCGCTCTCAATGCGATCATCGGCTTTGTCCAGGAATATCGTGCTGAGCGGGCGATGGCGGCTTTGAAGAGGATGGCGGCACCAAACGCTACGGTCATCCGGGACGGCGGCGCCAGAGAGGTTCCTGCCGCAGAGATCGTTCCCGGGGACGTTGTCGTTCTGGAAGCGGGGAAGATCGCGCCTGCGGACATGCGGCTCATCGAGACCGCCAACCTCCGCACTGAAGAAGCGCCGTTGACGGGAGAATCGGTTCCCGTGGAAAAGCAAACCGAACCACTGGCTGAGGAAAGGCTGCCCGTAGGCGACAGGAAAAACATGGCTTACAAGAGTACGGCCGTTGTATACGGCCGGGGGAAGGGCGTGGCCGTTGCCACGGGCATGAAAACGGAGATCGGGAAAATTGCTGCTCTTATCCAGGAAGAAGAGGAGGTAAAGACGCCTCTGCAGAAAAGGTTGGCACGCTTCGGTAAAAAGCTGGCCATCGCCATTCTCGTGATCTGCGGGGTGGTGTTTGCTGCCGGATTGCTGCGGGGCGAGCCGGTACTGCTCATGCTCTTAACCGCCATATCCCTGGCCGTGGCTGCCATCCCCGAAGCCCTGCCCGCTGTGGTCACCATTTCTCTGGCTCTTGGCGCCCGGAAGATGGTGAAGCTAAACGCCCTGATGCGCAGGTTGCCCGCTGTGGAAACTCTCGGATCGGTTACCTATATCTGCTCGGACAAGACCGGCACCCTGACGCAGAACAGGATGACGGTGGAAAAGGTGTATATAAACGGGCGGATAGTGGGAGCAGGTGGGATCGGCGATGCCGCGGGCAGGATCGCGCCCGGCAATGCTGACCTCCCTTCCCTGGCCCTCACAGCCCTGGCCCTTTCCAATGATGTGAGCATTAACATGGAAGGCAATCCTTTTGGTGATCCGACGGAGATTGCCGTCTTTCATCTGGCGAAAGCTTATGGGCTGTTGAGTGACGAGATTAAAGAACAATTCCCTCGGGTTGATGAAATTCCCTTCGATTCTGGAAGGAAGTGCATGACGACTTTCCACAAATGGCCGGACGGAAAATACGTTTCCTTCACCAAGGGCGCAGTGGAAGCAATCGTAGACAAGGTCCGGACAATCCTGACCGACCACGGGGCAAGGGAACCGGATAAAGAGGAAATTCTTAAGGTCAATGAAGAGATGGCCGCTCAGGGACTGAGGGTTCTGGGAATTGCCATGAGGAAGTGGGAAAAGATTCCTGCCTTCCCGGCCCCGGAAAACTCGGAGCAGGAACTGGAATTGATCGGACTGATAGGGCTGATCGATCCCCCGCGGGAGGAAGCGGCTGCCGCTGTCGCGTCGTGCGTGGAGGCGGGAATCCGGCCGGTGATGATCACGGGCGATCATCCTCTCACGGCGGTGGCGATAGCCGCAAGACTTGGCATTACCCCGAACGATTCGCAGGCAGTCGTCTCGGGAAGAGAACTTGAAGACATGACCAGGGAGGAATTTGAGAAACGGGTCGAAAATATCCGGGTTTATGCCCGGGTTGCTCCAGAGCAGAAACTGAAGATCGTGAAGGCGCTCCAGCAAAAGGGGCAGTTTGTCGCCATGACGGGCGACGGGGTGAACGACGCCCCGGCATTGAAGCGGGCCGACATCGGCATTGCCATGGGCATAACAGGGACGGACGTCTCGAAGGAAGCGGCGCACATGATTCTCCTTGATGACAATTTTGCCACGATCGTGAGAGCGGTGCGGGAAGGCCGGAAGATCTATGACAACATCAGAAAATTCATCAAATATCTTCTCACTACGAATTCCGGCGAGATATGGACGCTCTTTCTCGCTCCTCTGATTGGACTTCCCGTGCCGCTCCTTCCGATTCATATTCTCTGGGTGAACCTCATGACCGATGCGCTGCCGGCGCTCGCGCTTTCTCTCGAACCGGAGGAAGGAAATGTAATGAAACGCCCGCCGCGGCATCCGCGGGAGAGCATCTTTGCCTACGGCCTGGGCATGCACGCCTTCTGGGTGGGCCTGCTCATGGGAATCGTGGTTCTTTCTGTCCAAGGGTGGTCTATCGGCTCCGGAAACGGTCATTGGCAAACCATGGTCTTTACCGTTCTTTGCCTGACCCAGCTCGGACATGTTCTCGCTATCCGTTCAGAGCGGGAATCGCTGTTTTCCATTGGGCTGCTGTCGAACAAGCCGTTGCTCGGTGCGGTGCTCTTGAGCTTCATGTTTCAGACGGCGACGGTATATGTGCCTTTCCTGAATCCGATCTTCCATACAAAACCGCTTGCCCCGACTGATCTTGCAATAACGATTGTCCTGTCTTCAGTCATATTCGTTGCCGTGGAGATCGAAAAGTTCATAAAAAGGAAGCGAGATCGGAAGCCTTGAAGTGCTGCCCTGTTTCAAAGCGCTAATGCAAGAAACTCTATTTTTAAACGCCTAAAAATGGGAGGCCGGAATGGGAAAAGTTCTCCCGGTATGGACCAAAATGCCTTGCAATTATCATTAAAATCCTCTACATGATCGCTGAAAAATTTCTGTTGAAGGAGCGTGGATTGAAAGCTTTGGTTGCTTACTATTCAGAGACTGGAAATATCGCTTAAAAATAAAAAAGCCTTCATGAAATACCTGGGACATCTTTACAAAAACGACCCTCTTTATGGGTATCTGCGCTGCGATATCCTCCCGCAACTCGGTGTCAACGGCGACTCTCCCGACTTCCGGGTATATATGATCCAGGCATCCAACCACGTTTACCTCTACGAAGACCGGCACAGCGGGACGCTTGTCGTCGGAAAGTTTTTCTCAGGCGCCTCAGACCGCTCGCCGGAGGCCGCCTTTCACCACATGGAGAGGGAATTCAACAATCTTCAGCATCTGCGCAGCATCGGCTTTGCCGGATACCCGCATTACACTGCCCGTCCGCTCGGCCGCAATGCCGATCTCAACTGCGTCATGGTTGAGGAATTCTGCTATGGCGCCCCGCTCACCGATTTCATCCTTAAAGCAATCGGGGAAGGAGCGAGGGATGCCCTCTTTCAGAAACTTACGGCCCTCGCCTATTTTCTCGCCACCCTGCACAACAGGACCGCCGCCGGAGAGAGGGTGGATTTTAACCGGGACTGCTCTTACTTCGACAGGATTATGGAGCAGTTGAAAAGCTGGGGACACATCGGATGGAATGAGGCCGAGGATTTCTACCGGATGAAGGAACGGTGGCGGGAAAAGGGATTTATGTGGGAGGACGATCAGGTCACCGTCCATGGCGACGTGACTCCCACCAATATCCTCTTTGGTGACGGTCTCTGGGTGATTGCCATAGACCTGGAGCGCATGAAGCCGGCTGACCGTGTCTTCGATGTGGGGCGGGCGGCCGCCGAGCTCAAGCATTTTTTCATGCAATAC
>DATESZ010000079.1:0-15409 GCA_035283845.1 Syntrophales bacterium
AGCCGAAAAGTATGGCCGAGTCCAGCAAAAAGTGCATAAAATGTAAAAAAAGTTTTAAGGGGCTGGTCATGGGGCATTGATCCATCTCTGCGGCTTAACGACACCTAGCGAGACGGCAATATTCATGCCGAACAGTATTGAACCCGTCCCCAATTAGCTCCGTCATTCCTTAAAAGCTTTTTCCTCAGGTTTTTCCAGCCAGGGCTTGATGTTGATACTGTCTTCGCTATTTTTTAAGATATAATTTTCATCAGGCGGAGAATTGCCCCACCAGTTGTAGCGTGCATCGATATATATAGATGAAAAAGCCTGCACGGCGAAGACATTATTGATAAAATTGTTGTAATTAATGACCGGTTTTGACATGCCGACACTACGGATGGCTCCCTCGCCTAAATTATTCAAAAAGGTGCTGTAGGTGATTTTAGGCGCCGAATCGTTGCGACAGGAGATGCCGCTTTGCGAGTTATGGGCAATAAGGGAATAAGAAATTTCCGGCGTCCCGTAGTGGATGTCAAATGCCGTCACGGCATACCTTACAATAGTGTTAGAAAAAACACTGTTTACTTTGGTCTGTTTGGTGAACCTGACAGCGCTGGCATAGAAACCCGGCATGGGCGATGTTCCTGAGGCAGTAAAAACAATAGGGAAATCTTTCGTGCCGCTGGCGATAATGCCGCCGTCTTCCACCGTGATTGACCTGTTCTGGTCGTAGAAGAGGGCAACGCCAGGTTCTATATAGAGTGTGGCGCCCCCCGTTACGACGATATCCTTCGCAACCCTGTAAGGGCTGTTGGAAAGGATAAGGAAGGAATCACTGTCTATTGAACCGCCAAGCGCCGAGTCCATAATGGGAAGCTTCGTGGTCTTTCCGGCAGGATAGTCTCCATCAAGAATGGTTGCGATATTTATCTTCCCCTTGATCCTCGAGAGGATATCGAGCACTGTGGCGCTGCCCCACCAGTTGTCCAAAGAGCTTACCGGTTCGCCGGTCATATCCGCCACCATATCGTATGGCCTGTTATCCATAATCCTGTTCTCAGAAATTATGGCGTTGCTTTTATGAACACTTACGCCGTTGCCCTGATTCCGGACGACCACATTTCTCCTAAGAGTGGGGGCAGATGACTCAATGTAAACACCTTCCTTAATATTATCGGATATGATGTTTTCCGATAACAGGGGCCTGGCGCCGTCTGTAATTGACACTGACGCTTCTTTGTTTTTATGGATCGTATTGCGCTGGACCTCGGGCCTGGAAAAGGCACCGGAAATCCTGAGGGCGGTGTAATTATCCGTTAATTCAGAATCCTCAATCCGGGGAGACGACGCCTGGCATGTAATGGCGACTTTGGCGTTTTTGATGCGCATGAACTGAAGGAAGTTTTCCTTTTCTTTTACGTTGTTAAAGACCAGCCCCTCCCAGGTTTTTCCTTCTTCGGCAGCGCCAAAGGTAATGAGCTGCTCTTTGCTCCCCTTAGCGGCAATCTTCCCTTCAATAATCAAGGCGCCGCCTTTCGAGCGGATCTCCGTGCCGGGTTCAATGGTAAGCATAGCTTTGTCCTTCACAACCACCTCATCAGCGATTATGTAAGGACTCGCGCCGGCATACCAGGTGGTATCGACCTCGATGGAACCGACAACAGGGGTAGGACCGGGGGCAATAGGCATACCGAGCATCGTATCCGACTTTTCGCTTTTGTTTTCCGCCCAGTCCATGGCCGTTACATAATAGTAATATTTTAGACCATTAATCGCCTTTTCATCGCGCCATTCACTGAACTCGCTTTTTCCCACCTCCTGAAAGCCCGAAAGCGGGGTGGAACTGCGGTAGATGCGATAACCGGAGAGATCGGCAGCCGTTGATTTATCCCAGCTCAAAAGCAGCAAATTATTTCTCCCGACTGCATTTACATTCTTCACCCTTTCCGGAGGGATGGTATCAATGGTGACTGTACCCAAGGCATCGACCCATTGGGAGGCATTGCCGGCATCGTCAGCAAGATAGCCTGTAAGCATAGCGTTGGACACATTATCGCCAGGCAATACTTTGTATACGCCCAGATACCAACCCGGCTCCATTTCTTGCATGTCCAAATGTTTTTTGAAATCGCCAATGTCAAAATAGGCCTGCATCTTAGGCGTGCCCTGGATGACAACCTTGATTTCCTCACCGGCTTTCTTAGGCAAATTTTTCGTGTCCTGAGTAAGCAGGGAAATAACCGGCAGACGCAGCGCCTCTTTGATGGTCGGAACGGGGATAGTTTTCACCATGTCCCGGAAAAGATCGTCACAGGCCCTGAGCAGTTGAATATCCCGCATGTTCATGGCCGTAGCAATCACCGTCGCAATGATTCCCACCGGCGTTACTGAAAGACCTCCCTCACGGATGCTGGCGGTATGCTGACCGCTCCAGAGGAAGTTCCCGGTCTTGGTGTCATACATCCTGATCTCAGCGCCTACAGACACCTGTGAGTACATGACGGCAAACAATTTGTCAAAATTAGAAATCTCACCAAAGACAACTGCGTCCACGTTGAGAATTTTCCCCAGTTCCTGCGGCTTAGCCTTGTACAAAGCCTCCGTGTCGGCGAGATTGGCTTTAGCCAGTAAATTATCCACCCTTTGCATTTGCATGTTTTGGAAAGGAAGAGAACTGAAATGATTGTAAAAGCCCTTCCTCACGGCAACGGAACCTTCTTTGCTGCGCGATTGATCCAGAAAGGGAAGAACGGCAACGGTAACGGGCTGATGCTCCTCCATATACGGGTCTACTTTGTAGGTGCCCTCAAACAAGGTTCTGATTTGAGGAGCTATTGCCGTACTCTTGGCGGCCACGACGCAACCCTGGATGATCAGCAACAACATCAGAAACAGTGTAAGCTTTTTCAATAAGTTCAACATATCTTGTCTCCCGCATTTTCTTGTTTAGCTGTTTATATGAAAATACCCCCCACCCCTCCCTCCCCCTCGACGGGGGAGGGAGGGGTGGGGGTGATTTTCATCCTTCGTTGTGACCGATCCGGGCATGGGGGTTAGTCAGTTATTGAAAGAACAAACCCTTTTCATAGCATTATCCTCGTCGCGGACCAGGTCGCCGTGACCGGGATAGATAGTTTTCACCGAAATGGAGGCCAACAGTGATTCGTAGGAATTTACGATCGCGGCTTTACTCCAGCAGAAGCGATTTAATCTCCCCCGTCCGTTTTTTTCCATGTTAACGATTAAATCTCCACAGATCAGTTCTTCCGACATAGCATTAAAAAAGCAAACAGAATCTTCCGTATGCCCCGGCGTTTCAATAACCTCCCACTGATCAAAACCCAGAGGGTACCTCTTAAGGGCAGGAAAGACCGTTCCTTTATTCTGACGTTCAAATAGGGCCGCGTTGGATAAGGGAGGATCACCTTCAGTTCCGAAATAATTAATTCGCTCTTCATAGGGAAGTTTTACAATATTTCTAAGACCGGGAAGGGGAATGCCCGCCGGAGTTTCAAATTGAAAGTGGGAAATCTTATTGACATATCGAAAGCTTACTAAAGTCGCCGGCAAGAGACCGACACACCAGTTGCCGATGAGGGAAATCCTTGCTTTTTCTTCCAGATAACCTTTTACAAGATTATGGAATAATACCCTGACAGGAGGCGGGCAACTGGCAAGAAAGCGGCCGACGCCCCCGATATGATCAATGTGAAAATGGGTTGCAGTAATATATTTAACCATGTTAAGCGACATGCCTGGCTGACTTTTAATATAATCCAGCACGTCCTCTGCCGTTCCCACGCTCCCCACGTCAACCACCATCAGGCCGTCTTTTCCTGAAACCACATAAGATCTGGCTAAGCCACAATTGGGAACGGCGTGGATCATATGAAATACCTGTATATTTTATAGGAGCAGAAATAAAAAATGTCTATTTCGACTCCTTTAAAGAATCAGGAAATACCGGCGCATTTTCCACTAAGAAATTTTTTTGGTTTTGGGGTGTAAACCCGATAAATTTATATGGGATGGCAATAGGCTCACGCCCCGTCGGTAAGGCCCTGTTGCTGAGGATCCACACAAAACCCGTTGTTGTATCAACGAGATAGGCATTATCATCACTACCTGTAATTACCTGGTAACGTCCGACATCTGCGGAAAATCCCGGTGGGACAAGAAGAACCTGGAAGGCAGTCAGCGCTACAATAAATACCACAGCCCTTATAATTTTGACCTTCTTAAATATGTTAAACATTTTTTTCCTCCACTTAATTGCTTTTTTATGAAAATAGCTTTCACCCTCCCCCTCACCCCCTCCCCCTGAGGGGGGGGAAGGGGTAAGGGGGATTTTCATGCTTCGTTTAGCCCGATTCGAGCATGGGTATTAGTCAAAGTTATCTGCCTGTGATCGTTATTTCCCGGCTTGGTTCACTTTCCAGCCCGTCTTTATCAGTTGCTGTAACAACGTAAGCTTTACTTTTGCCTTTCGGAAGCGCCGGTTCGCTAAAAGCTGTTTCCGTGACAGTTATGATTTTTTCATTACCAAAGGACTTTTTCTCATATACCGTATAATAAGCGATGTCCGGTTCGGAAGCAGGCTTCCACTTGAGTTTAAACATGCCGCTTACGATTTCACTGTTTACCCCTTCCGGACTGCGGGGACGGGGCTTCGTTGCAACAGTTATGGATTCTGAAAAATCACTCAAAAGACCGTCCCGATCCTCCGCCTGGAGTGCATAGCGATAGGTGGCGCCATCCTTCAGGTCCTTGTCTGTGTAAAAGGTTTTGTCCTCAATTTTGGCAATATGACTCAATTCATTGCTATCGGGATTTGCATTGCGAAACACACGATAATAAGAAATGTCACGCTCAGGGTTGGCTTTCCAGGACAGGGGAACTTCCTTAACCTTCCCGTCTGCGCCAGTGATCTCCGTAGGCTTGGAGGGGCGTGGTTTCGTTGTCGCGAAGGCCGAAGTGGGAGAGCTTTCCACATCAAACTTGTTGTAGGAAGTCAGCCGGTAATAGTAAGTGCCGTTATCTTCGAGCTTTTCCCTATCTTTGCCTGTGTCGGTATACTTATTATTATCCGTTCCCTCTAACTTCTTTATAAGCACAAATTCACCATCGCTGCTTCTGGAAGAATAGAGGTTATATCCCTCCCCATTCTCGGCGGCGCCTGCCTTCCATCTCAGTTCAATAATTTTTACCAGCCCGCCAGTAGCGGCGAATCCCTCGGGGGCAGATGGTTTCCCTTTCGTTTGTATAGAAACAACAATCGAGGGAGATGTTTCCAGGTCCGGAGACTCAAAAGCAGATACCCGATAGTAGTAACGGGTGCTGTCGGCAAGCCTATCTACGTCTTTGTAATAGATTTTTTTACCGTCGGAACCATCCGTTTGGTCAACTTTACCTATTTTCGTATACCCTGCATCTTCATTGGTGCTGCGATAAACGTAGTATCCTTTTATGTCCGGTGAATTGAGCGGCGTCCAGGCAATCCTGACCTCCCTGAACATATCGCCCTGAACCTCCGGAACGGCGACGGCCGGCAATGTGGAACCCATAACGGCAGGGGAAAACTCGCTTTCCAGATTCCTTTCGTTATAAGCCGTTAATTTATAATAGCAATTTTCACCATCTGACAATCCCCTGTCAGTATAGTTGACCTTGAACAGTTTATCCAGAGTGGGAGCCGTATCAAAGCCAATCCCCAGATCCTTGCCTAAAATATTTGCCACCCATTTATATGTCCCCTTCTCGCTGCCGGCCCGATAAAGCTTATATCCCCGCAAACGAGAGGGATCATCGCTGCTGATAGGGCTGGGTGTCCAGACGAGGGAAATGCTCTTTATGTGGCTTTCTATTTTCAGAATGACAGGCGGGTTTGGCGTAGGAGCTGTTTCAGCGTAATAAATAAGGGAAAACTCGCTTGGAAGTCCACTGTCATTGAAGCTCTTAATTTTATAGTAATAGACGATGCCGTTTTCCACATTCTGATCAAGGAACTCGGGCCGAATAACTTGCGCTATTTTTGTAAATGGTCCTTCCTTGGCCGTTGCCCGAAATACTTCATAGGAGACCGCTTTCGTATTAGGTGCGTCTTCCCAACTAAGAACTATACGCCTGTTGCCGGATCGTTTTTGAATATTCACTGGGCCTTTAAAGGCTGCTTTCTCCTCTTTGTTTAAGGAAATATTTACAATGGCGGCTTTGATGGCCTCACCAAGGGCGTTTACTTCACTGTCCAGCCGGGCATCGCCGAGAGACCTCGCCAGCTTGGACAGTACCACCCGCTTCTGCTCTATGCTAATAACTTTACAAGCAATTTGCAGTATGTCCCCTTTTTTTTCCGCCGTGCCAACAACGATAGCGTCAAGCCCCAGTCGGGCGCCAATGGTAATAACATTTTCCTCTTTGTCGTTTTGCTGGAGGTCGTTAAGACTGAGAAAAGCCTCCATTTCTTTTCGGTCGAGGACAGCAAAATCCGGGTCTGCCATAAGGATATTCATTAATTGATTGGTGACAGTCGTCCCGTAACCGGAGGCATCCAGGTTAATTGCCCGGAAGTTGAAAACGGAAATTCTAAGGGCCTTCGCTGCACCCCTCCCGGGAAAACAGATCAGGATGGAAAACACAACAAAAATAGACAATATATAACTAATGTAACTATATTTTATTTTAAGTAGTATCACGGGCAATAGACCGCCTGGCAATTTATTTGTCCTGCGCTAATTTATTGATAGTCTCCTGTGACTTTTGTGTTATGAGAGTGGCAGCACCCTTCAGCCCTTCATCAAAGATGGCATCGGTGTATTTTTCCACGGCCAGTTCAAAATTGCGTCTTTTTTCCTGCAGTTGCCCCTGTTTGTAGTACTCAACTTCCAGGCTCTGGTACTGCTTGAGGACGCTCTGGCCTACCTCGATCATCTTGAGGCTGGTCAATTCATCGAGGACCTCCATCTCCGTGGGCAGTGTAAGCGGATCAAGGGAAATATCGGCAACTGGCACTGCGTCCTGATATTTGTCTTCCTTTACCGATTTGCCGGAAATGTTGTTGGTAAAGATATTCTCTCCCGTTGTGGTATCCACCAGTTTATAAGACACCTCTAACATGGCGGTGATTTTCGCAATGCCCTGCTTGTAAGAAATAAACGTGGATGGATTTCTTTTTTTCACTGTTTGCGGCGGAGCCGACGCCCAATCCTCCGCAGTGGGCCTGGGGTGAGTCTGCATCCAATAGGAATAATTAGGATTAGCATCCTCGTATTCGTTTCCCAGGACCTGTACCTGGGTGGAGCTGGGGTTGTCTTGGGTAACGGCCGAATATTTCAATACTTCTCCCATGATGAAGGTATCGATCCCCCGCATCTTGCCGACATTTTGCATCGTTTTGGTATCTACCTCTACCAGTCCCGTCTGTCCCAACTGCATTTCCCCTAATATAGACTTAAGATTTTCCCTTTCAATTAATCGAAGGTCGCCGCTTGCATTCTTATGCAGATAGGCTATCAATTTGTTGGCCGCAATTTTCCCCGCATCCTTGGCGTTGCTGGGAGAGCCAAAATCAAGCACAGCGATGGATTTTCTGATCCGTTTGTTTATGCCATCCTTTGCCTCTAAATACTTCTGGAACAGATTCTGATAGTTGGGATTCAGCGCTTCGACTTTCTGCAACCAGATAATCGCATTGCCCCATAATTCCCTTTCCGCAAACTTTTCCGCCCTTTCCATAAGTTTAGCACAGAACTTGTTGATAAAATCTTTGTAGGCAGAATCATCCTGCAGGGCCGACGAATATGATTGTGCCCTATTTATTTTTTCCATAGCCTTGCAAAACACTCCCTGATTGACAAGCTTGACGGCCTCGGCAAAATAGATATGGCCCACCTTGGTTTTAATTGAAGCGATCTTGTTATAAAGTTCCATATTATCCGGCTGGTATTCACCTGCCTTCGTAAACATCAAGATTGCCCTGTCCCAATTTTGACTCTGTCCGGCTTTTTCGCCTTCAGCAATAAAATAAGCAAAATTGTCGCGGGAGCTGGCATCCTGGTAAAGCTTTGCCACATCGTAATAATTGGGATTAATATCCATCGCCGACTTAAACGCCTGGGCGGCCATTTTCCAGTCTTCCTGTCTGCTCAGCGCCAGCCCCTGCTGATATAACTGCTTTGCGCCTTCCTGTGCGACCTTCGCAAGTCTCACACTTGTATCTTCGTAATTAGGGAAAATCCCATTTATCTGTTTCAATTTGTCGGCAGCGGCCACCCAGTCTTCCTTCCGCATATCTGCTTCCACATCGCCATAAAGTGACTTAAGCTTTGTCCGCATACCTTCCGCCTTTTCGTTAAGGCTTGAGGAAAAAGCCGCAATGGTTGAATTGTCCGGGTCCAGGCGGGCAGCATTTTCCACATCTTTGGCAAGCTGCTCAAGAACGATAAGATTGGGTTCGGCGCCCGTGAGGGACTGTTTCGCTTTATCATAAATGCTTGCTGCCTCCTCTCGTCTTTGACGGAACATATCCTGATCCGGTTGTTTATAGCTCTCGTCTGCACCACACCCGAAAAGAAAAAGGAAAATAAGACCAATGAGCGAAATTCTACAATTTTTTGGTTTCATAAATGCCTCCGCTATAATGCTGCAATCTCATCAGTTAACCTATGCTCAAAAGGCCGCACCAATTTTGTTTGGAGTTAATTCCAATATTTTCAGTTTCTTACCATTAAGGACCAAAGCGGCAAGATCATCGGCAAGCCCCTGAATGTCGCCTTTGATTTCCATATCAAGGTCGGCTTCACCTCTCTGGTACGACCGCTGATACAGGGCCTTGAATCCTTTTACCACGAGAGGAAGATGATCTTTCAAACTCAGCAGATCTTGGTAGTCATTCAGACCGGCAACGATTAACTTCACCGTTATCGTATTCGTAAGTTCTGAAGACCACTTCTCCAATGTTCCCTCAACAATCTTTTTGGTAAGTTTTTCTACGGCGTTTTCGGTAATTTTCTTGATGTCGCCTTTAGGACCCGGGGCAGACAGGGATTCACTATCGGTTGTAATGATGTCTCCTGTATCGCTGTTAATTACTTTCAAGGAAACAGTAACTTTATTAGTATACATCTCGATGCCGCTCACGGAAAAAGAGTTACTGGCAGCATCTACTGCGCCTACGATCAAGATTTCAGCCCCATAGCGCTGTGCCAGGCTTGAAAGAACTTTTTCATTGCCCGACGTTGAAGTCAGATTTATGTCGCTTCTGCTCTTTTTAATCGTTGATGCATCGACCAGTTTAAAACCCTGCTTCAGTAAATATTTGCTCATGGTCGCTTCGGCAATGGCATCCTTTGGGGCCTGTTCGCCGACTATGATCATCAACCGAGGTTTAGACTTTCTGGTAATCAAGAGCTCAACCGCCTTCAAGCGGTCCTGAACTCTGCCTGTCACCACTTCCGCTTCAATATTCACCTCATAGTTATCGCCGTCCCTCTTTTCAGAGATGATCTTATAATGATCAATGAAACCTCTGGACTCCGACAGTATTCGATCCAGCTTCAACTGAAAGTTCTCCACTTCCGTACTGCCCGTAACCATAACGCCTACGACCCTTTCGACAGCCGTACGCAGGGCATTATCGACGGCTTTATCCCTCGCAATATCAATGATATTGTTATGGATTACCGCCATTCCCACGGCCATTATTCTTTGCTTTTCATCTTCGGCATTGGAAAGAGAAATGCAAAATATTATACTGAAAATCATTGGGAAAATTATTCTTTTCATAGCATACACCTGCTCAGGTATGTTGGTAGTAAGGGCAAGAAGAATTCTCGCTTTGGAAATTTATCCCGATCGGTAAGCTGCAACTGCACAAAACGCATACCATCATTTATCATTATATTATAGTTATTATTATAGTGAGCGTTTTTATATGGCAATAATATTCTGTTGTCAAGCTCAAGATTCCCCAAAAAAGAAAACAACCCATTCTTTATTCTTCAATAAATGTGAAATACGCACTCCTCTTTGGCAAATAGGGGGGATTCTAAGATGAAAATATCAGATGCAATTATTCATGAGCGCGGACAAATGTTTTTCAAGGGAACCTTTGCCCATTCTTTCGTAATGTTCCATGATATCATGTAATCCCCTGTAGGCGCTCTGATCTGACAAATCATCCAGACGCCTGTATACGCCTCTTCTCCTGCCCAGCCTGAAGATGAGCCTCTGCTCCTCGGAAAGGGAAAAATATCGATCCAGTGCCTCGACCATCTTCTTTTTATCCCGGGGAAGCCTGCCTTCTATCTCTTCGAGCAGATTCAGCATATGGTCGCTCACGATGGTCGTTTCAATCCCTTCCAGAGAGAGAATAAATTCTTTTATTTCCCGTAGAACATCTTCATCACTTAGGGGAGAAAATTCTCCTTTTTGCACCAGTTCCATGAGCGGCGTGTCATCTACCACACGGAGGGATCTCAAACGAACAAAATCGGGATTGATGGCATTTATTACCCTTGCCGTTTCCCTGGCATGCTCTTCTGAATAGAGTTTACCGCCCAGACCGGGAATTACATACTCGCAAAGCGAAATTCCGGCTGCTTTAATTTTTTTCCCCCCTTCGATATGCTCTGCCGCTGTCACACCCTTGCGGATGAGTTTTAATAAGGCATCAAGGCCGCTTTCCATACCTATATGAATCCTTGAAAGGCCGGCTTCCCGGAGCAACTGCAATTCCTCCGGGGATTTCCGGGCGGCTGTCTTCGATCGGCAGTAGGTTGTGACCCGTTTTACAAAATTAAAGGTATCGCGAATATATCTTATAATGAATGCAATATCATCCGTTTTCATGACGAGAGAATCGGCATCCTGAAGAAATACGGACTGACCTCCGTAATAGAGCCATAGGGCAACGCTCCGGTGATATTCATTGTAAAGAGGGTATTGATCGTAAACCATATTTACAATCTTTTCCGAAATCAGGCCGCTGTCGCCTTCTTTAATAGAAAGTTCTCTTAACTCATCGGCAATTCCGGCTATATTGTCTATGTCCTCTTTAATTTCCATGGGGCTTCTTAACTCAAATTTAGTATCCTTATAGGTACGGCAAAAGGCGCATTTGTTCCAAGGGCAATTTCTGCTTACCCGTATGAGAAGGCTTTGAGCCTCGCTGGGCGGGCGGATGGGGCCCTGTTCGAATGATTTATTCATTTTCTTTCCCCAATTCATCATGGCAGATAAAAAGAAGGGTTACGGGCCTTGTTTTTAAGGCGAACTTCAAAATGAACTACCCCCCCCTCCTTAAGTTCCGACTTGGCCAGGATACCGATCCTGTCATTTTTTTTTACATGTTCATCAAGTTTTACAAGTCCCTGGCCTATATAACTGTAAACAGTAGCAAAGTCATCATCATGTTTCAAGATTATCGTCTCGCCATAGTCCTTCAAGGGAGCAGAAAAGATGACCGTACCATCGGCGGCGGCTACTACCTGCGAACCTTCCGGCACCGCTATCTTTATGCCGTTCATGAACATACCATTGGGCTGTATACCGAATCGGGAAATTACCTTGCCTTGAACGGGCCAGACGAAACGTTTCTTATCAAAGGTAATTTTTTTTTGTTCCTCCGAAAGAACTCCTTCCTCAGTAATGTCAGGTTCCGGCGTCAGGATTTCTTTTGCACTGACCGCAGCCTTATCCTGTTCTGGAAGTTTATCAGGCTCTAACTCTTGTAAAGTCTTTGGTTTATATTTTTCAGGGCGGATGCCCTCCGTCGTGACGGGACTTTTTTTCCTTTCCTCGCCGCCTTTCAACAAAGGCCTGTCTTCATTTTTTTTCGTAAGCTGCTTTTTCTGCGGCTGTTTGCCCTTGCTTATGGAGCTCTTCACCGCCTCCACTCTTTTCCAGGGAGACGTATCCTCCAAAACCTGCTGCGCATCGGGTATAAAAAGAACCCGACCCGCCTTAATCAGGTTTATATTATCAATATTATTAACTTCCGCTAAGTACTGGGCATTGACTTTATAGGCCTGTGCAATGGTCTGTAGGGTTTCTCCTCTCTTCACGCGATGATAAACGCCGCTTGCCTGCCTGGTTCCAACGTAGGGAACGGTGCAAGAGATCAAAAAAAGAAAGTAAAGGATAAACATGACCCTGCTTACGCCGGTAAAATAAGTCATTTTCCCCCACTTTGTGTCTCGTTCACCTGTTTGCAAAGTCGTCAGGCTTTCCAGGCATACATCCCGATCAGGTCCACAAAGCGACATCCTCCCAGGTCTTCTTTCCTTATACTATTGATATCCTCCGAGAGGCGGGTGATCTTCAGCAGTGTTTGAGAATAACGATCGCCTACCGGGATTACGAGTCGTCCGCCCACAGAAAGCTGCTCCACGAGGATTTTGGGAATATCCGGGGCGCCGGCGGTGACAATTATTCCGTCAAAAGGCGCCTCTTCGCGCCAGCAAAATGTGCCATCCCCCACCCTGATCGCCACGTTAAAATAACCAAGTAAATCAAGTAATTTTCTTGCCTTCATGGAAAGCGAGGCTATGCGCTCTGCGGAAAATACCAGGCAGCCGAGTTCCGCCAGTACGGCAGCCTGGTAACCGGAGCCTGTGCCTATCTCGAGCACTTTATTGCCTTCCCTTAATTCAAGAGCCTCTGTCATAAGGGCCACGATATAAGGCTGGGATATGGTCTGACCCTCTTCTATGGGCAGGGGATTATCGTTATAAGCCTGATCAATCATGCCTTCATTGACGAAAAGGTGCCGCCGAATTTTTTCCATCGCCGTCAGGATACGCGGATCTGCGATACCCCTCGACCGGAGCTGACTCTCCACCATCTTTGTTCGTAGTTTCTTAAATCTTTCCATAAGTCATAAGTTGATCTGTACGCCGCACGTGGGCAATCTTCTAACACTTACACAGGAAATTAGCAATAATAAAACCAGATAAATATTTGCTATCATAAAGTTTTTCTTTACATATTTCAGTACTTAAGCTAACATTCCTGTAAATTCTCAGGAGTCAGGAGTCAGGAGTCAGGAGTCAGGAGTCAGAATCCGGAATCTGGAATAGAAACAGTGTATGCCTCCATCAGCTTACCGGCCATTAAAAGTTTGAAGTGAGCTAAAGTTATGGAAGTCATTATAAATAGCGCCAGGCTTGTCCTGATAGAAGGCGACATTACGGAAGAAGAAACGGATGCTATAGTAAATGCGGCAAACTCGAGGCTTATTCCTGGGGGAGGAGTGGACGGCGCTATACATCGCGCCGGCGGCCCGGCTATTGCCGCCGAAGCCCGCCAGATCGGAAGTTGCCCCACCGGCTCTGCCGTCATCACCGGGGCAGGGAATCTCAAGGCAAAATACGTGATCCATGCCGTAGGCCCTGTTTATCATGGAGGCGCAAAAGGAGAACCTGACCTTTTAAGAGGCGCTTTTCTGGAAAGTCTCAGATTGGCAGCGGAGAACGGACTTACAAGTATCTCTTTTCCGGCAATCAGCACAGGGATCTACGGTTATCCCGCAAATGAGGCAGCCCGCATTGCTTTGAAAACAGTTATTGATTTCCTGAAAGAGGACCGGACGATCAGACTGGTGCGTTTCGTCCTCTTTGGATATCCGATGTATAAGGCATTCGTTGCCGAATTAAGAAAATGGGACTTCTTAGAATTGACATGATATACGGAATGAAGAAAAGAAATGGTTGTGAAAGATTTGTCAAGAGATTTATAATCATTTTAATGAGGTGACACATGGTGGACTTCGCGGTCGTTCCTGAGCGGACGGCACTCGTCAACATCGATATGCAGAACTGTTTCGTCGAGGGTTCTCAGATCTCAGCCCCTGATGGGCTGGCGGTCCTGGACCGTATCAACCGCCTTGCGGCGGTGTGCCGCGCGGCCGGCATTCTGGTCATCCAAACCAGCCATGTGCTGCGGCCCGATGGCTCGAATATGGGCGTTCTGGGCGAGATGGCCCCAACGGTGAAGGAAGGCATCGTCAACAAAGGCACCGAGTCGGCGGCCCTTCACAAGGGGCTCGTCGTCGATGCCCGCGACATTCTCCTTGACAAGCCCCGGTTCGGCGCCTTCCACAGCACCGACCTCGAACTGATCCTCCGCACCCGCGGCATCGACACCGTTATCATTTCGGGCATAGCCACAAATGTCTGCTGCGAGACGACCGCGCGCGAGGCCATGGTCCGTGATTTCCACGTCTTCTTCCTCAGCGACGGCACGGCGACGTGCGGGATGGGCAACGCTTCGGCGGCCGAGCTACAAAAGGCGACCCTGGCGACGCTCGGCTTTTTGTTCGCCCAAGTGCTCACAGTCGACGAGATGATGCAGAAGATCAGTCGCGCCGTGCGCACCGCTGCGGTCTGAATCGGTGCAAGCGAACATCTGCGCCTGAAAAAGTTTGCACCGCAGATAAGAAGGTTGGCCTAATCGGGTAGCCGGGGGTTTTTCTCCCCCGGCCCCCACACCACCCGGCATGCGGGTCCGCACCGGGCGGTTCCCAAAGACTAACGGACCGTAGTCGGTTAAAATATGACCTACAGTTCTTTGATAAGAGGGCGGCAACTGCAAGTTAATACTTGAGGAGTAGCATACCTTATGACGCGCCCGAAATTTTCGCTCACCCAGTCGGGTTCATCGCGTTACGGAGCACATATGGACTATTCCCCATACTTTGGGTTTGCACCTTCGGCGGGATGAGACCTCCCGTTTTTTTTCTTTTCACCGGGCTCGTTTCCAGCCGCCACGCCACCTTGAAACGTGGACTTTCGCTATACAACCGCAGCATTTACCCTATCTCCTGAATCCGGGGCTTCATCATGTGGTGCTGACTTGCCCGGAGACTCGGCCTTGTATGCTGTTTCTGTTCGTCGGCTTGTAGCTTTGCGCTCCGGCTTCCTTCGGACGGTTTCTTAGCGGTTCCGCCCTTGCCTTTAGCTAATGCTTGTGTCAATATTCCTACATTGACAGGATTCACGTACAGGGGGAGGGGGCTTTCACCCCATAAGTTCACGCCCGTGCCGGGCGTACACAATGCGCTACACGAGATCGGCGTGGTGCCCACGCCTCCCCGTGAGCTTTAGCGTTATCTTTATAAATGCATAATCCATTTTTCCCCTTGCCACAATCCGATTATTATTTTATTGTCTTACCAGTAAGAATAATCAGCTTAATAGGAGTCATACGATGGCAAATTTAGCGACAACAAAAATGTCTTCCAAAGGCCAGGTCGTCATCCCGGAGGATATCCGCAAGCGACTCAAGTTAAAAACCGGTTCCCAATTTGTTGTGGTAGGTGATGATGATGTAGTTATTCTCAAGGCAATATCTCCGCCATCTATGAAAGAATTTGACGCATTGATTGCCGAAGCCCGCCAACAAGGCAAAAACGCTGGCCTAAAGCATTCTGATA
>DATESZ010000080.1:0-5460 GCA_035283845.1 Syntrophales bacterium
GCGCCCAGAAATACCAGTTGGCGAGTTCCTTGTAGAACGCCTTCGTAACCGACTCGACATCGAAGGCGTCATCGTGGCGTTCTTGAATCTCCAGCGCGGGGATGCCGGACAGGTTTTTTCCCAGCAACGCGAGATCCATCATCTGCAGCCGCTCGGCGGCCGTGCGCAGACCGCCGTCGGCCCGCACGGTAATCCGGCGGAAAAGCCGCCGCTTCTCCGCCTTCTCGTCATACTTGATGTTCAGAAAATGCCAGGCGGATTGCGTTGTGTCGGAAAAAACGAACAGACAGTAAGGATGTTCGCGGATCAACTGATTGACGGCGGGTCGCTCAAGATTTCTCTGAAGGCCGGCGGAGGCCAGGCGGCAATACAGCACATGAAACGCACGATCCTCGCCGCCGCTCGCAAACAGGATGGGATCATCGGCCAGCGCGCTGCGGGTGGAATCCGGCCAGTTGCGCATACTGAGCGGCTTGTTTTCGCGCTCGTAGTTCAGTTCCTCCCAGAACAGCTTTTTAAGGCCGCCCAGATCCCGCAAGTTCCGGAGGATAGTAAGAACCGTCTGCTGTCTTTCAATCTGGGCCATTCATCCCTCCCGAGGGGGGCAAATACCCCGGCTTTCTCATTTTTCAGAAGCGGTGCCAGTTTAGACAAGCCGCCGCAAAAGGCCTTTTTCTCCTTGCTGAACAGGAATTTGCCTTTTGATAGCGGGAGTATAGGGGAATGGTATTTGTGTGTCAAGGGAAGATAACGCCCAAGATGATTATTAGCGCTTGAAATCAGGACTATTTTCGGTACACTCTTGAAGATGGACAACAGGAAGAAAAACATTTTAGACAAGTGCGCTTAAAACGAATGAACCTATTTTCTCAGCATAGCCGCCATTCGGCCTGAGATGGAAAGAATATCTTCCATGTTGTATTCTTCGCTCTAAAATAGGCTACCAAGGCTGCCGACGTAACCAGTTAATTCGGCATACCCTTGACAGGTAATGGACTGGTTTTGGGAAGTTCCTTGCCCGGTGACGGCGCCTTCCCAATAGGTTACACCGGATGAGCCCTTTGTATCGAGTTCCTGGTCGACAAGATAGGGTACTATTGTGATATCAATTCCTGACGAGGGAATTTGGATTCTCCATCGACTGGGATATTGTCCGCCGCTGCGTGTGCTTTTCCAATGATCTATTACCTTGACAGAAATTTCAGAAAGATTGAGGTGGCGAGTCTTTCCGTCGGTTTCAATGAGAGTTCCCGAAGAAGCAGGCTCAATAGATCCATTTTTACGGCGCAGGAGATATATCATTAAATCCCGCCCATCGGAAAGATGAAGGCTGAACCAATCCCAGCCCTTTTGTTCCGCAGTTAGCTGATTGGAGCCAAATTCCTGGTCAAACCAGCTAAGACCATTGACCGCAACCCGATTGTTTGATGATGTTTTCAGGAAGCCTTTGGTCTCGAGATGGGTGAAAGAAGTGTAATAAGATGCTTGCCCGTCACCGGGTCCTTTCCTGCTAAGCCCATTTTGGCCATGAAAGATAGGAGGCTTCTGAGGAATGAGAGTTAAATCCAATTCCAGATGACCATGGCGTGCCTTAAGGCTTATTGTAGATTTCTTCATCCGGGCCGACCAATCGAGAAGCCAAACGTCCAAGTTCCCCGCACTGGCCCCTGCTAGCCCCGGTCCAGAACGAGAAATGCGCTCGGCGTATTGAAATTTTTTCTTGCCACTGTCGGATACGGCAAAGTGACCGAGATAAACGTCACGAATGTCCCAGGGACCAGAAGGATTATCTAACCTATACTGGATTCCTTGGCGGAAGAAGGTGAGTTGATAGCCATAATGGGAGCCTGTGGTGTCAGACAGATTGCCTGTGAAATACCACCACTCTGTTTTGTACTCGGGGTGCGAACCATGATCCCGCGGAAAATTCCATACATGAGAGCCGATGACCTGTTTCCATCTATCGGCTGCCCAAGCAGAAGAGAGGAAAAGAGCATTTAGCAAAATAAACAGAGAAAACAGTAAAATATAAAATGTAAGAAGACAAAATCTTAAGTCCCTGGTTATTTTTATCTCAAAATTTTCATTCATCATTTATAAAACTATAATCACGCGTTTTATTCTTCTCTTATCTGCATCTGCGGGTATGTTTTGTAAACTTTCCAGATCGGATAAATGGCCGCCCCCAGACTGACCAAAATCGTGGTACCAAAAGCAACAATATAGGGTTCCCAAGCAGGATAAAAGAAAATCGTCCAGTTGAAACTGTGCAGGTTGATGACCCGGATCAAAACCCAGGCGAGAAGGGTGCCAACGCCAATGCTCATCAGGAAACTCATCAGGCTCATACCCAGCCCCTCCATGAAAGTGATGCCGGCGACCTGATGGGAAGAAAAACCTAAGGCCCTGTAGATACCAAATTCCCTCTGCCGTTCAATGAATAATGTCATCAGGGCGCCCACGATGCCGAAAAAGGCCACAATAATTGAGAGCACCTGCATAGAACGGGTCACCGCAAAAGTGCTGTCAAAAACTGAAAGAATATTAGCCCATAACTGATCGCGGGTAAACACGGGAAGCCCTCTCTGAACGGCTCTTTGCCTGATTTCTTCCAGGAGCTCTTTCCGGTGGGGATTCCCCGGATTCACGAAAACCCCTAGCGTGCTGATGGTGTGATCGTTAAAGATGCGGGAATAGGTCGTGCGATCTATCATGATAAGGCCATGTTCAGAACTGTAATCATAAAAAATCGCGGCTACCTTCAGGGATGCGGGACCGTCGATCCCTTCAAGAGTTACCGTATCACCTTCCTTTATACCGAAACCGCGATTGAAGCTTTCCGAAATAATGACCGCTCCTTTCTTGACGGGTTCCCAGTTTTCGTTACCCCCCTTAAGCCAGCCGAAGTTCGTGTATTTCTGAAGCACCGACGCATCAACGGCAGCTACATAAATCGGTTTCCCTTTATAGAGGACCTGCACATTGCGGTAACGATCAAGTCCATCCAAACCAGGGATGGTTCGTACCTCATGGTAAAAACTCTCGGGAACTTCCGCATCATTGGCTTTCCCAATAAAAAGATCAGCCTGGAGCTGTGTGCCCATCCACCAGACGAGAGAATGACGGAAGCTCCCGATCATGGAACTCAGACCAATCGCCATGGAAATCGCAACCATGAAAGCAGCGACAGCCGCTGCGGTACGGCCGAGGTTTTGGCGAATATTGCCCGCGGCCACTTTGCCTGACAGTCCGGATACCGAGGAGAGGATCTTTTTGAGCATTGGATGTAAATAAACCAGTACCACCCCTGTATTCAGGCTGACACCAATCAAAAGCGCAAAAGAGCCGGCAAAGCCGAAATAGACATGAATCGGAGCGAAGGTAAATAGACCCAGGCTGATGATCATAACTACGACTCCGACCAGAGCGGCCTTCCAGGCAAGGCCTTTGGAGCCGCGGTCCGCAATCCGGCCTCGGAGGGCCTGCACTGGATCCACCCGAATCAATTCAATTAATGGGTAGATTCCGCCCAGCAAGCTTGCCCCACATCCCAGAACGATGCCGATTAACAAAAACGACCAGGACCATTCCAAAGGAGCCGGACGAAGGGAAAAATATAAATTGCTAATTGTTCCCGAGACCAAATTGTTCAGAAATCGACTGAGCAGGAATCCGGCCAATCCTCCCAAAGCTCCGCCGATAAATCCCAGGAGAAGAATTTCGGAGGAAAAAGCCCCCAGGATTTCCCTGCGGCTGGCCCCCAGGCTTCTCAAAATCCCCGCATCTTTCATCCGGCTCACCACCGTAAACATCGCCGTGTTGTATACGAGGAAAACTCCTACAAAAAGGGCCAGCATAGAGAGAGCCTGAAGATTCAACTGGAAGGCCTGCAGCATAGCACGCATAGTGGTCTGCCGTTGCAGCCCTGACAGGATCCGGAATCCGGATTTCCATCGGCTAAGAAAATCCGCCTCATCGCTAACGATAAGGTCAACCCGATCGATTTTTCCTGGAAGCTCGAAAAGTCGTTGGGCATGAGCTATGTCCATAATAATTACGGGCTCGCCTGAGGCATTCGAGAAGGTACCGACGATTTTGAACGTTCCGCGGGAGGTTTCAAGGAACTGATTAGTATGCAACCGAAAACGCAACGCCAATTGTTCGTCCACAATGATCGCCTTTTCATTGAGAATAAAGGCAAACTGATCCGTAGGTCGAGTCGAAATATCCATGGGGCGAAGCTGATCAAGTTGAGGGCGGATTTTTTGATCAAGGAAGGGATCGATGCCTAGCAAACGGACCGTTTCACGATCATGCAGCCTGATACGCCGATCAATTATGGGAGAAAAGGCCTGAACAGCCGGATCGACCATAAGCTTGGTTAGAATGGTCTCTTCCAGTGGTCCAGCCGGCCTTTCGAGAGAATGAGTAGTCTGGCCTTTGAGAAATTCTACGCCCTTTTCAAAACTGGATAAAGATAGCCGGGCGGAAAGGGCCATACCTACCGCTGCCGCAACTCCACAGGTAATTCCCAGAAGTTGGAGTAAGCTTAGACTCCGCCGTCTGCGCAAATAACGCAGGAAGGCCTTCGTGACGACTCTCAAGATGGTGTCTCCTAAAGGATTCTTTCTTCGACCACGGTCCCATCAATCATTTTCATTATTCTGTCGGAAAATCGAGAAGTTGAGGGACTGTGCGTAGCCATGATCAAGGTAGAACCAGCCTCGCGACATCGGCTGGTCAACAGATCAAGCACCTGTTCTCCTGTCCGGATGTCAAGATTTCCAGTGGGCTCATCGGCAAGAATAATGGCCGGTTCCTTGACTAAAGCCCGGGCAATGGCCACCCGCTGTTGTTCCCCACCGGAAAGCTCATGGGGATACTTGTTTTCTTTGGCGTGCAAGTTAACGGAAGCAAGGGCTTTAAGGGCTAATTCACGGTCAGGTTTTCCGGCCAATTCGAGGGAGAGAAAAACGTTTTCAAAGGCAGTCAACGTAGGGAGCAGGTTGAAGAACTGAAACACGAATCCAAGCCTATGGCGTCGGAGTAACGTTCTTCCTTTTTCTTCCATGGCTTCCAGATCATTGCCCCCAATGGAAACGCGTCCCTGAGTCGGACGGTCAAGGCCGGCAAGGATATTGAGAAGGGTCGTCTTTCCAGATCCACTCTGTCCGTAGAGAGCGATTATCTCACCGCTCTGTATATCAAGGTTAACGCCGCGAAGAGCGGCAGAATTGTGTTGATCAATTGGATCATACTGTTTCCAAAGGTCAAATACTTGAATTAACGTTGGCATCTCCTTATTGCATAGCACTGAAGATTGACGAACTCGTAAAAAGTCGCTTTTCCCTCCCCTGGCGGGAGGGAATAAAAGGGAGGGGGAAAATAACATTCAAGAATACGGCCACTTATCACCCCCACCCTAACCCTCCCCCGTCAATGGGGAGGGGATTTCGGACT
>DATESZ010000081.1:0-7531 GCA_035283845.1 Syntrophales bacterium
TCCCAAACCGGGCAAAATGCCTATCGCGATCCCCGCTGCGCTGCCAATAAACATGATACCCCATGTGATCGGATCGCCCAGTATCCTTGCTGCGCCGACAAAAGCCTCAAACATATCCCCCCCTTTAAGAAGCAAACCTCAAGAAGCGACAGGCTGGGTTAACCTTTGGTATAGCAATTTCCCTAATCTGCGTAACGATTGATCAGGACGTTGAACTTGTCTCTCAGGTATTCCTTGTTAGCGATTATTGCCGCTGCTTCTGCCTCAAGCTCTTTGCCACTCCTGTACTCTATGGGTGCATACCCCATCATCTTCTCGATATCACGATTGAACTTCTCTTGCTGCGTAATCCAGGTGAATGTGTCCCTCAGGAACTTCAGTATTTCCCGGGACACTCCGGGAGGTGTACAAAGTGACTTGCCGACATTGTTGAACGCAGTGACCAACAGTTCGTAATATTTAATTCCCTCAGGATCAAGCTTCGTGAATTCCCTCAGCTCGGGCAGATCAGGCAAAGCCGACATTCGTTTGCCTGTAGACGTCAATACGAATAAACCCTTATGGGTTCCCGCCTTCATCCCTTTTAAAAGACGGGTTGCCGTGCTAATCGACACATCTGCCTCCCCGCGCAGGACGAGCAGCTCCGTATCTTGGACACTAAGGCCAGTCAAGACTTTAGCATCAAGGCCGAGCCAATGCGCGACGCTCATATCCCACAAGGCATGTATCGTCGTCCTCCCCATACCAGTGAACTTGAGGCTCTTTGTCCCTTTGAGGTCGGCAAAAGACTTGATGCGCCCCGTCGCGTTTGTCCAAACCACGACTTCCTCCACTCCCATGCAGCCTATCCAACCAAACTTGTCGACCTGATAACGGGCTCCGGACGTCCCAAGAATAACGGGGCCGCTAATATTTGAGAGCATAGTTGCTCCTATGGTAAGGCCATTGGGCTTAGCGCTCCAAATGTAATTTTGACCCTCCAAGCCGCCGCCGCCAAACATGTTCTTGACGACAACAGTAGCCCCGATGCGTTCCGCTAAATACGGCTGTATAACTCGGGCCATCCTATCAGTGGCCGAGCCGGGAGACGCGTCAACAATGAGTTCTATTGTCTTGCCTCTATAGAAATCCTCAGGTTTTACCGGGGGAGCTCCAAGGCAGAAACCGGACAATACTGTAACAAGTGCCACACACCCCAAGGTAAAGAACAGCACAAGCTTTTTCATTTAACACCTCCTAATGTTTGATTTATTTAGCCCACTTATGTTAACCCCTCTAAAAAAGTCAATAGTTTTTTCAAAGTTCATGCAATAAGACCAACGTCTTTAACTCAAATGAGATCGTTAAAATTCTATGCCCAAATCGAATAGCGGCTCAAATATCCTTACTGTCTCCTCCAGAGTGTCACGGTAAGACGAACTGCCAAACCGGGAAGGTATAGATTTCATCATCTCCCATAACCTGCCCTCTTCCGGCGACTGTCTATCATCGTTTTGCTTATCTAAATCACGGTAACGGGAGATCCTGAGACGAAACATCCGGAATTGATATTCATTCCATTTATTCTCTCTTTTTTTATCCTCTGCTTTAATAATGCTGCCATAGTCTTTTTTAATGTCTGTGGAATATTTTTCGACGGTGTGAGATTGACCGCTTGCCGTCTTCCGCTCCGGCATTGCCGGCGCAAGCTCACCTCTTACGTCGAAAGGCCGCCAGCCGGGGAAATTACCGGAAGCATAGGCCGATATCGCAAAGAAACATAATGTTAAGATTACGAAAAGACAAATAAATTTACGGTGCACCGTAATTCTCCCGGTCATTGCGCCTGATTGGGAAGCCATATCTCGCGGTCCACATAGAGGCTATCACGGGGTGTCATGTGGTTTAACTTCAAAAGGATGCTCACCTGCGTCTGATATTTTCTGGCAATTTTACCGAGAGTGTCCCCTCTTTTAACTTTATAGACAATTTTAGCGGCCTTTTTTTTAGATAATTTCTCAGGCGCCGCCTTTTTGTCTTTCCCTCTTGTTTTTTCATCTGCCTTATCCCGCGCCGGAGATGCCGCTTCGGGAAGGGAGAAAAAATCCCGCACCGATTGGGCGATGGTACGGGCTATTTTTTTCTGGAACACTTCATTCCTTAAATTCCTCTCCTCCTGCGCATTGGAAATATATGCAGTCTCAATCAGGACGGCTGGTATTTCGGGAAGTTTGAGCACCCGGAAAGGCGCAGACTGGACATGAGGAAACTTGACATCGTTTACCAGGCAAAGGCTGCTTAAAATCTTGGCGCCGAAGACCTTGGACTGGTTAATTGTACTGGTCTGAAACATATTGAGAATTATGGGATCCGACTCATCATTGCTGTTTCCGTCACCAAACGACCCGCCGATAATGTCGGCCAGGTTCTCCTCTCTTGCTAAAATTTTAGCCGCCTCACTGCTCGCGCCGCCAATGGAGAGGCAATACACGGAACTCCCGGTCGCCGACCTGTTTTTAGCGGCATCAGCATGAACACTGATGAAGAGATCGGCGCCCAGTTCCCGCGCAATACTCAGTCTTTTCTTGAATGGCACGTAATAGTCGCCTTCCCTGGTAAGAAAGGCACGGGTCCCCTCGCCATGATTCAGGACATCCCTTAACTTTTTGCCGATGGCCAGAACCACATCCTTTTCTTTGGCGCCGCGCCGTCCCATAGCGCCAGGGTCTTCCCCCCCGTGACCGGGATCGATGACGATGATCTTGTCCTTCTTTACTACCTTAATCTGCTCCCTTGCCCGGCTTTCCTCTTTTTCCACCTCACGAAGCGTGATATCCACCACCACGCGATCCGGTTTATCCTGAAATTTCTTCAGCTTAAAAACATTTGCATCCACGTTGTCGGTCAAAAATAACTCTATGCGGACGGCGCCCTTGGGGAGGGATGTAAGAACAACCCTGCTGATTCCGGGCGCTTTCAGGACAAATTCACGGGGGACAGTCTTTAAGATGTCTGAATTTGTGAGATTCAACAGAACCTTCTTTTCAGATTTCTCAACGGTATATTGGACTTCTTTGTCCGCATCGATGACTACACGGGTATGATCCGGCGCCGCCCAGTGACGAAGGTTAAGAATCTCCGTCAACGCAAGGGCAGGAGCAGACCAGAAGCAGAAAAAAGCCGCTGTAAAGCATAAAAAACGATTCATAATCTTAAATATCTCTTGGTTTTTCCTCTTATACCAGCTTGGCAAAATAATTTCAAACATGACTAAGCCTTTCCCAGCCTCCTGAAACCGTACATATCGGAGAAGCAATTGTTTTTTTGATAGCCCCCTCCCTGTATCCCTCCCCCCCGACGGGGGAGGGAGGGATGGGGGTGATTTTCATCCCTCGTTGTGCCCGACCCGGGCATGAGGTTTCTTATAGAGTTTCCTCATGTTTAAGGATTAACTAAAGCATACCCGGCGCCGATGGCGACAAAAGGACGTAACTGTACTTTGCAGTTTGGCATTTAACAGGACACGACTAAAGTCCTGTCAGATAACGGAATTATCGTGGTTTGCGGTAGGTAGCGGGTCTAAATAGCTTTTGTTGTGTGGGCAGGCATAATGGTCACCAACAGCTTTTTCGATGAGCAGAACGAACAGTCTCTAATAAAAGCAACCATTGTGGCCAAATACTTCGATGTGTGGGCAAATGTCATCATCGGCGCGCAGAAAAGATACCCTGACAAGACTCAAAAAATTGCCTACATCGATCTCTTTGCCGGACGAGGGCGCTATGATGATGGTTCCCAATCCACACCTTTGAAGATACTGCAAAACGCCATTCAAAAGCCTGATATACATGACCGACTTATTACTCTAACTGGGGTATGCACTTGACTAAGGTTCCCCCAACATATACTGTACTGGGGTATGGAGACATTCCCCAAGGACTTGGCTGAATTTGAGAGTTGGTTTTCTTCTGAGGGAGCCTGTCAAAACTATCTCTATAGTTTGAGATGGCCAAACGGCTTCACCTGTCCGCGATGTGGGAGTCAAAAAGCGTGGACTATTAGTGCGATATTGTACGAATGCTCCAGTTGCCATTACCAACTGTCGGTGACCGCCGGGACGATTTTTCAAGACCCCCACAAACCATTGATAGACTGGTTTCGGGCGATATGGTGGGTAACTGGACAGAAAAATGGAGCCAGTGCACTTGGGCTCAAAAGCATCCTTGGTCTGGGCAGTTATCGCACGGCTTGGACATGGTTGCATAAACTGCGTCGTGCCATGGTGCGCCCCGGCCGTGACAACTTGTCTGGTGTCGTTGAAGTGGACGAAACCTACATTGGTGGAGAAAAGCCTGGCAAACGAGGTCGTGGTGCTACAGGCAAGGTTCTGGTAGGAATTGCTGTCGAAGATAGAGGGGATGAAGGCATTGGGCGAATTCGTCTTGGCATTCTTACGGATGCTTCCAGCGACAGCCTCACCACCTTTGTTAAGGACCGAATTGTGGGTGGAAGCACCATTCGAACTGATGATTGGCTTGGCTACACCAGCTTGGGATCCGCCGGCTATTGCCACTTGCCGATCAAGAAAAATGATTTGAAGCTTGCTCATTTGGTGGCTTCGCTCCTGAAATGTTGGCTTCTGGGAACTCATCAAGGTGCGGTCAGTCCTGAACACTTGGCCTACTACTTGGACGAATATACGTTCAGATTTAATCGCCGCACTTCAACACACCGGGGCAAGTTGTTTATGCGCCTTTTGGAAAACGCTGTGCAGATCGAACCCGTCACGCACGGAAAAATCATTCAGCATGTCAGAGGGCGCAGACGGAAAAACCACAACATACAGGGGCAACTTTGGTAAGGTGCATACCCCAGTATTGCATTTGTTCATCTTATTGTTTATAAACAATTAACATCAGACTGAAGTGTGATATATAATTAAACATAATGCTTGTTTTTGACAAACCGAAAACATGCGGCTTCGAACTGAGTCGCATCTGCTTTTATTTTGTGGGAATTAGGTGAGGTTATTGTGGAACGGCTCAATTCATTGATTTATTTTTGTGTGGCCCTGATGTTTCACCCATTGCTAGACCATACTGCTCAGGCGGCTGACTGGAGTTCGACCGAGGTACACTACAAGTATGGTCGGTTGCTGGCACCCGCATTTGCCGGCGGCCGGGACGCTTCCACCAATATCCTGACACTGCAGCACGCCAGCGGGTGGGGCTTTGGCGATGTGTTTTTCTTTGCTGATTCGCTGCACGACAACCACAAGGACGGCATCAACGACCACGACCTCTACAGCGAACTATATGTAAGTTTCAGCCTGGGTAAACTGCTAGGGAAACCCATCTCGATCGGAGCGATCCGCGATGTTGGGTTGCTGGCTGGATTCAACTGGGGCATGGACGCCAAGGTACGCAAATATCTGCCCGGCGTTCGCCTTTCGTGGGATGTGCCCGGATTTGCCTTTCTTAATACCGATTTCACGGCATATCTGGACGATAGCGCCGGCGTAGCGGATAGAGGCGCCCCAAAAGAGAGTGACAGCTACTTGTTTGATATCAACTGGGCACGGCCTTTCAGCATCGGCGATCAGTCCTTCAGTTTCGAAGGCCACGCCGAATATGCCGGTAGCCGCCACAATGAATTTGGCAGCAGGGTGCCTCACTGGATTCTGGCGCAACCCCAGTTGCGCTGGGATGCCGGCAAGGCATTCTACGGCAAGGCCAATCAGTTATATCTGGGGGGCGAGTACCAGTACTGGCACCACAAACTGGGCGATGGCCGAACGACCGAGAACCGCCCGCAGTTTCAGGTAGTGTGGCGATTTTGAATTTAATGAAGTTAACGAAAGTTCGTGAATGCCACGAAACCTGGTTTTGATGCACGGCAGAAATTGGCCAAAAGCTCCAATCGCCGATCCCAGCTTATGATGTCCGCTCAGTCTGCATGGCTTCCTTGTAAGCCAAAAAACGTCAGGAAAAGCCTCTGATGTCTGAAAGCTGCAGTTTTGCTGCCGTTCCCTGATGGAAAGCCATCGGCGGCAACCGACCCTAACCTGCCGATCAGTGGAAAAATCGGATTTATTTAACGATAAGGATGAGGGGAATGTTCATTCTCTGGAAAAGGCTATCGCTGAAATCCCCGGAATTGAGACTTTAAAATTTAAACCCCAGGTGGAGAATGAAGAAGTCGGTCAAGAAATTGTGAAGATGTTTGAAGAAATGCAGTTCGTACCCACCCTATTTTTTGTTGATCCCTGGGGATATAAAGGGCTTTCGCTTCGTCTGGTCAATTCTGTCTTGAAAGATTGGGGATGCGACTGCATTTTCTTTTTCAATTACAACCGGATCAACATGGGCATGAGCAATCCCATGGTCAAGCAGCATATGGATTCTCTTTTCGGTGAGGAGAGAGCAGACATATTGAGACCGAAACTTAACTGGTGTAATGCCCGGCGACGGGAATTGATGATCATTGAAGAGCTATGCCAGGCGATCAAATCATATGGAAGCCGCTTTACCCTGCTTTTCAGATTCAGGGATGCGACTGGGAAACGGACAAGTCATCACCTGATTTTTGTCAGCAAGAACTTCCGCGGATACGATATCATGAAGGAGATTATGGCAAAGGAGAGCTCAGGGGCCGAGCAGCGTCCCCTCATTCGAATATAGCCCTGCGGATTTTCTGCCGAAACAGAGCCTGCTGTTTCAACTGTCAAGGCCACTCGAAGATCTGCAGGGCAGGCTCCTGGAATCTTACGCAGGGCAGACTCTGCCTATGAGGACGATATACGAAGGGCACAGCGTCGATACTCCTTACATCGCTTCGAATTACAAAGAAGCATTGAAAAATCTGGAAAATGATGGAAAGATAACCGCAAGAAAATCCGACGGATCAAAACGAAGAAAAGGGACATTTGCCGACGATGTGCTCGCAACATTTCCTGATAGGAAAGAGTGAAGATGGCTGCAAATTCAACGATTGAATGGACGGAATCCACCTGGAACCCGGTGACCGGCTGCACCAAGATCAGCGAGGGATGCGCCCATTGCTATGCCGAACGTATGGCCCTCCGGCTCAAGGCGATGGGACAGAAAAACTACGTCAACGGGTTTCTGATGACCTTGCATCCTCATGCCTTGAACATTCCTTTGAAATGGAAAAATCCCCATATGATCTTTGTCAATTCCATGGGCGATCTTTTTCACAATGAGGTTCCCCTTTCCTTCACTCAACAGGTCTTTGAAGTAATGAACAATGCGTATCGGCACCGGTTTCAGATTCTTACCAAGAGGGCGGAACGTCTTGCCGACCTTGCGCCGTCGCTGAACTGGACTGAGAACATTTGGATGGGGGTGACGGTGGAAAGCGCCGCCTACCTTTACCGGCTTGAATATCTGCGCAATGTAACGGCCGCCGTCAGATTCCTTTCTCTCGAACCGCTGTTAAGTCCAATGCCCGATATGGATCTTACGAAGATCGACTGGGTGATCGTCGGCGGGGAAAGCGGCCCCGGCGCCCGGCCAATGAACAAAAGCTGGGT
>DATESZ010000082.1:0-2341 GCA_035283845.1 Syntrophales bacterium
CATGGTGGGGTAGTGGGTCCCGCCGTTAACGGACCCCGAAAGGAGTATGCAGCACGTGTCGAATTATCAAAATAAAAAAGCAGCGCCTCAGCACTGCTTCATGTAGCTACTGTAGTTACCGCGAGAGCGGTTTCGTTCAACGTATATTGGACAGAAAAAATATATTACAAAACATTTGACTAAAACAATTATTCAACCATATAAGGTAAATAGCACATATACAGCACCTCCTTCAGGAAAAACATTGGACAAATTCAACAGGTTGTGATAATGATTTAAGAAGTGATATAATAATTCTGTCTAGCATAACACCGTGACCGGGTTGTTCCCGGCGAGGTTGAGCGGCTTTTCTCCCCCCTGGTTGATGCCCTGAGAACAGAGATCCGCAACCGCCATTACTTGATCCGTGCAGAAGGCCGTGAAAGAGGCGACATCACGGGCAGGGATAAACAGGAAGATCAGTTGCCACACCTTGCGTCACTCCTTTGCTACGCATTTACTGGAGGTACGTTATGACACCCGCACGGTGCAGGAACTGTTGGGGCATGCGGATGTCTCCACCACCATGATCTACACGCATGTACTGAACAGGCCGGGACTTTCGGTCAGGAGCCCGGCTGATTTTGAATAGCAGGCTTATTATAATTCCTGACTTTGGAACTTGTCAATGGAAATGAGACTGATTAAGAAAGCAGCAGATTTGATTTGCCGTTCCGAAATAATCGTCGCCTTTACCGGCGCCGGCGTGAGCACCGAATCGGGCATCCCCGATTTTAGGAGTCCCGGCGGTATCTGGGAAAAATATCAGCCCGTCTATTACGATGATTTTTTATCCAGTGAAGCCGCCCGCCTGGCATTCTGGCAACGAAGCAGGGCTACCTATCCGGCCATCAGGGATGCGAAGCCCAACCCCACGCACCTGGCCCTGTACGAACTGGAACGCATGGGCAAGTTAGAAGCAATCATTACCCAGAACATCGACCGCCTGCACCATAAAGCGGGCAGCTCGCCGGAAAAGATCATTGAAATCCATGGGACCACTGCCTATGCTGTCTGCCTGGACTGCAAAAAAACATACGATCGCGACGTGTTGCAGCGACAATTGGAAATCAAGGAAGAAGTAGACGTGCCTTACTGCCCTGAATGTCACGGCCCCCTGAAGGATGCCACGATCTCTTTCGGGCAGCCGATGCCGGAACAGGAGATGGCCGTGGCAGGACAAAAGGCGCAGTTGTGTGATCTGATGATCCTTCTCGGTTCCTCGCTGGTGGTTTACCCGGCCGCTTATCTGCCCCAGCATGCGCATCAGTCCGGCGCCCATCTGATCATCATCAACCTTGATCCCACCCCTTTCGATCATTTAGCGGCCGTGGCGATCCATGCCAGAACAGGGGAGGCGCTTCCGCAGATAGTGGCGCAAGTCCGGCAACAACTGGAAGGGTAACGGAGATGGGCGAAAATTGGCCTCAGCTTCTGGTCCAGGCTGCATCGGATCTGGGGATCAGCCTGACGGAAGAACAGGTTCTACTTTTTACTCATTATTACCGGGAAATTATCGCTTGGAATGAAAAAATAAACCTGCTTTCCCGCTATTCTTCCGGAGATACTTTACTGAAAAATTTCATCGATTCCCTGACGCCGCTGCCGTTCCTGCCCCACAATAAAAGCACCCTTTTAGACATAGGCAGCGGTGGCGGCTTCCCCGGGATTCCTTTGAAAATCGCCTGCGATACGATGAAAGTTTCCCTCCTCGAATCTGCCCGCAAAAAAATGTCCTTCCTGAAGCATCTCATCCGCACTCTGAAATTGCCGGAAATAACGGTCATACACAGCCGGGCGGAAAACCTTAAGACAAACGAGTCTTACCTGAATAACTTTGATGTGGTCATATCCAAAGCCGCCTTTAAGCTCCCGGAATTTCTATTATTAGGCGCTTGCTGCCTTGCCCCGTCCGGCATCTTGATTGCCATGAAGGGTGAAAATGTCGGGGAAGAAGTTGATGCGGCAAAGCCGGCAGCAGCCGCATCGGGGTTATATTTATCCGGCTCCCATAGGGTTACCCTGCCGGTTACGGGAGATCGCCGCCGGATATTAATCTACAAAAAAGCATATAAATCGGAGACCTATGGCTGCTATCGAGCATAAAACATTACACAATATCCTTGCCGTGGACATCGGCGGCACCCATAGCCGCTTTGCCCATTTTACGGCAGATAAAGACGGTGAACTCTCACTAATTTCTCATATCTGGTTAAAGACCGCCGAGGCGGATTCTTTTACAAGTCTCCTGAAAAATCTGAAAGAGAGTAGATTTCCTTTGAATCCGCAGAAAGCGGATACA
>DATESZ010000083.1:0-3380 GCA_035283845.1 Syntrophales bacterium
CGGCAAGCCGATAAGCACATTGATTATTGTCCAGCCGGGAAGGGAAGATTTCAGTTTGATATCCCCCAATATCGCAGCGAGAGTCACGTCATTCACTATGAATCTTTCCAACCCCACATATCTCTTCCCCATTTCATACAAGGGAGGAATCAGATCGGAAAGATCGCCGGACGTAAAGAAAACCGTCTTTGAAACGGAAGGTATGAATTCTATCTTGCAGATCGCCTTGGTTACAACCCCGAGCGTTCCCTGAGAGCCTTGCAGAAGTCTCCAAAAATCTATTGGTCCGGGTCCTTGGGGGTTAACACCGTCTGCAAAACAACCTTCTTTTCTGAAATTGTTGACGCTTGCAGAACCGGTAATAAAGCTTTCCCCAAGCCCCCAGGTTACCCAGGTGGACGCAATCGTCTCATTGTACTCAAACTTACAGGCCGTGGGCGCTTCCCTTTCAAGCCAGTCGATGACCACACTCCTGCCTGAATGGGGTAAGAGAGGAATGACACTTCGATATCCTTTCTTTTCGAGATCCCCCTGAAGCTGACCCCAATTGACTCCAGCGCCTATAAGAACCCAATGGCTTAATTTATCAATCTCATCAATTCTGTTCAGCCCCGAAAGATCCATTACTATGGCCCCTTCTCTCCTCGGGATAGTCCCACCATGATAATGAACTTTCGAGCTCGAGGGATAAATAGGAACCCCTTCGTCATTGCATTGAAGAACCAACTTAAGCACTTCCTCATCCTTATTCACCTTCACCACCATCTCAGGCTTAATCGAAGGTATGCCACTGTAATCCGACGAAAACTTTTGCAATTCCTCCTCATCATCAATGACGTTTCCTTTCCCCACTATCTTCCTGACGTTCTTATTGAAGCTTTCTTTCATCACCCATACCTCCTTTAATTTCTTCGGCTGCCCAACGTCTGTAGATTATTCTCCTATGATTCGTCAACGCTGCCAAGAATACGGTCAATGTTTTGATTAATAATGTCATACATTTTCTTTTCTCCAGCTAATGATGGAACTAACCGGCCATGAAACGCGCCAGCGTTTTCACGGTTAGCTCCCGATAGGCAAGATAAGAGCCCCGTTGGCGGCATTCTCTACTATATCCCACTGGGTTGACGCTGGCAGTGATATTTATCTATGTTATCCCGGCCGGAGCAGGTGGTCTATTTTTTTGGGAATATCCTTGGCATCTGGCATCAATGCTGTTACCAAGGATGCACTGGCCAAATGCACCACTGATTACCGGAACTGGGTTGAATCATACGCCAGGAGCCACAATATCCACCTCGAATGGGCTGAGAAAGGGGTTCGCAAGGAAGACTATGTCCGTCCATATCTAAAGAGCATGAATAGAAACCTGCAGCAATAACCTTGCCGATTTACACCTCAAAAAGGCACTGGATCACATACCGGAAAATTGTACTACCTTGCGTCGTTCTGCCAGAATGTTGCCGACGTTGTCGTCGCCTTAAAAGCCTAATAGGGGTCGCTGTCTTGTGCTTTATTCCAGTCCACCCACTCGTCACGATCTTCTTGCTCTGTGAAATCCCGAGGCTGTGCAGGATGTCCATCACTTCCTATAACGATCTGCTGCATAGCCCGGATAATGAATGTCCACTGCTCCATGGTAACTTTTTCCGGACCGGGAATCGACTTGGGACCCTCTATCTTCTGTGGTGGACCTATAACCTTAGGGGCCTCAAGGGCAGTGCCGCCACCTCCTGCTACATAAACCGTCCCATCATAGACCCTTACCATAGCCGATCTATCCTCGTGGACATTCATGCGATAAATCGTACCCCTGACGCCAGCCACAGCATTTTCACAGGTCAACTCGAAATTTTGTTTTCCAGCTACCGCCTTGCTGACATTAGCCCAGGCTTTACCAATGGCCACATGAATCTTTACATCCCCTGCCTTCTCCTCATCAGCGTCTGCCTGCAAAATCTTGAAATGGGAATTATCGGCAAAGCGGAGTTGGGATTTATCGGCCAAGACCAATTCCAGCTTAGATTTTTGGCCCGTCTTAATCTCATCACCTTGTTTAACAATGTCATTTACTTTAAGAAAGCGTAGTGCTTTTTGCCCATCTATCGCCTGGACGGTCCCCTCAAGATAGGTAATAAGTGCCTCTCCGCGACCAATCTTTACGGTCATAATCTTTTTTGCGTCACTCTGCTCGGGCACCCATAAAACAAAAAGGCATAAAAAAACCAAGAGGTATAATTTCCTCACTTCAAGTTCCTCCCATTTAAGATAAACAGCAGTTTGATTTTTTTTTAGTCGAATAGACCGTTTTCTTCCGATATGCAGGTTAATGTTTGTTTTCTCCGTTTATCGCCTGATTTCACGACGGCGCCACAATATCTCAACCATGTACCCGCTGTCCACGACCCCTCACAGAACCGGAATTGCGGATTTGCCGCATCCGGCTCTTCAAGCAGGCTCACATATCTCCGGCATAAATCCAAGAGCAACCTTTCACTATCCCAGGTCTTGGTAAGGAAAGGAAGCCAATCATGTCCGCATTCACTTAAGAACTAGCTTTTCGTTGGGCTGAGTATATGAAAATGGCGCTTGTGTGTCAAGATAATATGATCGCAGGATATGGGGGACCTGATGGGGGTGTTCCGACAGTTTACTTAATTCGCAATAATTGATCTCTTTTGCAATAATTATATATGATGTCACCGGAATTCGCCTAAGTCTATATGCGTTCGGCAACGCTAAGCTCACGGGGAGGCGTGGGCGCCACGCCAACCTCGTGTAGCGCATTGTTATGCCAATTCTTTTAGTATGTGCTTTGCAAGGTTCTCATCAATTTCGCCATGCCTTGGGACAGGTTGCTTTTTGCCCGTTTTAGGATTTGTGTGAAGATCGTGGCGACCTCCGTGTCGCATAAGCACACATCCTATGGATAAGATTTTCTTCAGCAAATCTTGTCTTTTCATACATTAATGGCAAGTTCTTTGATTTCGTGCTGTGCAGGGACATCATCAAGGGTCATCAATGCATAGGCGTCTCTCATATTTTCTTCAAGTTCTTCCAACGTCTCTCCTTGTGTCATTATTTCCGGATGTTCGAGGAGTTTTCCAACCCAGAACTTTTCGCCTTTCCAATAGATCATTTTTAGCTTTGTTTCCATACTACAACCTCCTAAAGCTTGAGCCATGGGGTCAGGTCTTGCAATCACGCATTGACGCCTCATGCTTTTTCACCGCCCGGCTTACAGTCGCGTAATGAACCCTGAAACAGGACGCGATTTCATGCATGTTGTAGTCGCCAGTAGCATAGGCAGCGGCCATTGCGGCCTTGGAATCTGCAATGGTGTCGCGATAGCTTTCAAGTGGCCGCGCCATGGGCCGCCG
>DATESZ010000084.1:0-6587 GCA_035283845.1 Syntrophales bacterium
AAAGTCCGAAATCTCCTCCCCCTTGACGGGGGAGGGTTAGGGTGGGGGTGATAAGTGGCCGTATTACTGAATGTTATTCCCCCCCTCCCTTTTATTCCCTCCCACCAGGGGAGGGAAAAGCGACTTTTTACGAGTTCATCATTATTACATCTTCCGGTGAAACCCTCATGACGGTACCCGACACAAATGAGAATGAAAATGGCTACACAGGTGAATATAAGGAAATCGAATACTTAGATGCGCATTTTCGAGTGAAAGAATGACAATCATCCCATACCCCTTGGCCATATTGATGCCGTTAAACGACCTTATCTTGGCGGGATTTACCAGATGCTTAAAATTCCAGGATACAATGACATCGGCACGCGCAATGGCAGCATGGGCGACGTGCAAGGCATCATCGGCATAATTCTGGACCACAATTCCCGCATTCATGTAAGTTTGCTGCAGCGACAGGGCCTCTTCACTGGCTTCCAGTCGTTCCATATTTCCCCATCCTAAGGTTGCGGAGAGCAGTTTTTGGACTTCCTGAGGCGCCCTGGCAAGCTCGGCAATCAATATATCGGATATCAAAGGCGTGGCGAGTTTGGCTTTTATCGCCCTGAACAATGCCTTTGACGGCTTCTTAAACTACTCATCGAAGCAACCGCCGAAAACTGATGTGTCTATATAAATACGCAAGCGTTCTATGAGCCTTATTTTCTGCTACAATTCCCTTAAAGTCAAGAAATGCATCATTTCGGTCAGGGTGAATTTATTCTTTCCCGAAAACTGACATGGATTCAATTGTTACAAAAAAATATGAACAAGCGCCTTCAGATGAGCTATAGAGAAGTATAGTCATACTCGCTCTGGGGCGATCAAGGGGTGGCGCTTCTGAGCTTTTCCGCCTCGGCTTTGAAGTGCGCTGCACGTGATGGTTGGATCGGATGGAACTCCCGCAAATCCCCAGCGCTTCGCCGGTAGCCCAGGGGGCCGGGGCCAACACCCGGGACAAGGGTCCTTTCGCTGCCCCCAAGTGCTGAAGCAGTGAGTGACGGGAAGGGCGCCGACTTTGACCACCGCCGCATTGGAAGCCACGATCTCCCGGGTTCGGGGTCGCAGCAAAAGGGCTATGCAGGGAAAAGCATTCAGAAGAGTCTGATTCAAGTGTGATTTCTCCAACAGCGCCTCAGCAGTTTCAGACCTTTCCCGGTAGAAGCGGGCTCTCTGCCTACGCCGGATAAAACCGATGCTTGTACCCCTTCCCCAGATTCGCAAGAAGAGGAAATCCCAGTACCCATCCGATAAAGGCAAGTGCTCAGAATCCGACGGCAAACAAACCACCTGCACGGGTAATTACTTGAGGAAGCCGGTTTTCCTTTTCATCATGATCTTTCATAGTCAGATATCCTCTCGCTTAAAGGGAGATATCATCGCGGTTGCTTGTATCTATGCAAGGAAAACGTGCCGTATGGATTGATAGGGTATTTATCTATTTTTATCAAGAATAAATTGAAAAAAAGCTTATGACTTGCCTATGACGGGATGCATTTTTGCGTGCATGGTATCAATTTTTATGGTAAACGAGGCAAAACTTATGGAGGCAATGCTCTTCTGTTTTTTCCAGTGTTTCACGTTCGAACGTTTCGGCCACGTGTAGAACCTTAAAGGGGGAAAAGGACATCTATGGAGGACAAAATTCTTTGGAAACCGAAGAAGTCGGTTGCGGAAAAATCGCAAATGTTTGCTTTCATGCAGCGGATCAACGAAAAATTTGGCTGCAATTGCCGGGAATATTACGATTTACATGCATGGACGCTTTCACATGTTTCTGAATTTTGGGGAGATTTCTGGGATTATGCTAAAATCATTCATTCAGAAGAGCAAACAAAGGTGGTAGATGATCCAAACAGAATGCCGGGAGCCAAATGGTTTGAAGGGGCAAGGCTCAACTTTGCCGAAAACCTGCTTCAGCGCAGAGACGAACAGAGGGCTATTATTTTTTGGGGCGAGGACCGGGTCAAAAAAAGCATCTCTTACGGGGAGCTTTTTGATCAGGTTCATCGAATTGCCGAAGGATTAAAGCGTTTGGGGGTAAAAAAAGGCGACCGCGTAGCCGGCTTTGTGCCCAACATGCCGGAAGCCATTATCGCTATGCTGGCGTCTGCCTCCATCGGAGCCGTCTGGTCTTCATCGTCGCCCGATTTCGGGATCAAAGGAGCTCTCGACCGCTTCAGCCAGATCGAGCCCAAAGTAATTTTTGCCGCCGATGGATACTTTTTTAGAGGCAAAGTAGTAAACACCCAGGAAAAACTAAAGGGGATCATCGACCAGCTCCCTTCGGTTGAACAGGTTATTCTCATTAATTACACAGGAAATATCGATATTGCCAGTATGCCGAAGGCCATGCATTGGGAAGACCTGGCCCGGTTTCCCGAACATCCCATGACCTTTGAGCCCCTGCCTTTTGACCATCCGCTGTACATCATGTATTCATCCGGCACTACGGGATTGCCGAAATGTATTGTCCACTCAGGCGGCGGCACGCTGATTCAGCACTTAAAGGAGCTCCGCCTGCACTGCGACCTGACACCGGAGGATATCATTTTTTATTTTACTACCTGCGGCTGGATGATGTGGAACTGGCTCGTCAGCGGCCTTGCCGTGGGAGCGACGCTCGTCTGCTATGACGGCCACCCCTTTTACCCCGTTCCTGAGGCGCTGCTGAAAATGGCCGATGAACTTGGCATTACTATTTTTGGGACAAGCGCAAAATACATCGCTACTTTGAAAGATGTTGGTGTTGTTCCGAATAACATATCTTCCTTCCCGAAACTGAAGCTCATAACCTCCACCGGTTCCACGCTTGCCGAAGAAAGCTTTGATTACGTTTATGAACATTGGAAAAATGATGTTCAGCTTTCTTCTATCTCAGGCGGTACCGATCTCATAGCGTGCTTTGTTCTGGGAAGCCCGACATTGCCGGTTTATCGTGGAGAAATTCAATGCAAAGGCCTGGGGATGGATGTGGACTGCTTTGACGAGAACGGACATTCTCTCGTCGACCGGCAGGGAGAGCTTGTCTGCAAATCTGCCTTTCCCTCCATGCCTGCGTATTTCTGGAACGATCCTGATGAAAAGAAATACCGGAGCGCTTATTTCGGGACTTACCCCGGCATCTGGCATCATGGAGATTATGCGCGAATCAGCAGACATGGAGGCATTTACATTTATGGCCGATCTGACGCGACCTTGAATCCCGGCGGCGTCCGGATAGGTCCCTCAGAATATTACCGCGCCTTCGAGGACATGGAAGAAATAGAAGATTCAGTTGTTGTCGGGCAGCAATATGAAGACGATGAACGGGTAATTTTGTTTGTTAAATTGGCGGAAGGTCAAATATTTAACGAAGAGTTGAAGAGAAAAATTATCCAACAGATACGCACCAATTGCAGTCCCCGACACGTTCCGGCGCTGATCCTTGAAACTCCTGAGATACCCTATACGTTGAATGGAAAGAAAGTGGAAATTGCCGTAAAGCAAGTTTTACATGGACGGGAGATAAAAAACAGGGATGCCCTCGCGAATCCAGATTCGCTCGCATATTTTAAAGACCGGAAAGAACTTAAATAGAACATTTATGAGATTGCTTCGCTTCGTTTGCAATGACAGAAGAGGCTATGTCTCACGTTACACCTTCTTTCACCAGATTAATGAACGCCCTGACGACATCAGGATCAAAATGCCTTCCCGCCTGTTCCTTCATATAATCAATAACCTTTTCCCGTTGCCAGGCGGGCCGATATGGACGATCAGAAATTAGGGCATCCCAGACATCAACGACGGCAAATATCCGGCCTCCAATGGGGATTCCATCGCCTTGCAAACCCCTTGGATAACCGGTTCCATCCCACTTTTCATGGTGACAGTAGGGGATTTCCAATGCTGGGAGCAAAAATTTAATCGGCTGAAGCAGCTCATGGGCATAGATCGGGTGCTTACGCATAAGCACCCACTCTGCCTCCGTAAGAGGTCCGGGTTTCAGCAGGATGCTGTCCGGTACGGCCATCTTTCCAATATCATGTAAGAGTGCGCCTCGCCGGAGGTGCGCGATTTTGTCTTTACTTAAGCCGAGAGCCTCTGCAAGGCGCATCGTAAGTTCCGTAACTCTCCGGCTGTGTCCTTCCGTTTCCTTGTCACGCAGATCCAACGCCCGTGACCAACCTTCCAGGGTAGTGTCATAAGCCATCCTCAACTCAATATTGGAATGCTCAAGGTCGTTAAAAAGCTCAGCGCTGTCTACGGAAATAGCTGCCTGAGTTGCCAGCGTGTCCAAAAAGTCCAGCCATTCACGGTTTGGGGTTAGGGGGGTTCGATGGAAGACTTCGAGCACCCCTTTCACATGCCCTTTGGCGATAAGCGGCACCGCGTAATGCGTCTGGAATTCCTCTTTTTCCAGCAGGGGGGACTGCTCCAGGCAGCCCGCCTCGTCTGCAATATTGCCGCCGATGTTCCGGCGTTCCAGCGCCGCTCGTCCGGCAAGACCCTCGCCGATTCGCAATCTGGTGTGCTGCAAAGCGGAAGTATGGAAGCCTTTTCCGGCCGCGTAAGACAGAAACAGAGAAGGTTCATCCAGCAGCAGGACGACTGCCGCGTCAACGTTGAGCTGGCTTGTTACCTGATTGAGTATGACATTAAGTGTCACTCGCATATCCAGACTGCCGGTAATGGCCATGTCTATCTCGTGAAGGGCTGTTATGCGATTAAGGTGGAGCTGAATTTGCTTTTCGTTTTCGCGCATCGCCTCTTCTGCTTTTTGCCTTTCCGCATCGCGTTTTTGAAGCGCCTCGCCCATATGATCAAAGGCCTGGGAGAGTTGAGCAATTTCTCCCTTCCCGGATGAAACCCCTGCACGGGCAGTTATATCCCCGCTTTCTATCTGTTTTGCAGCAAGGAGTAATCGATTCAATGGACGTAGAATGAAGATGTTGCCAAAAAACCAGGACATTACTAAAGCCATTGCGGTTACGCATGTCAACCAGATCAGGCGGTGAAGGGTTTTCCTGTTAACATCAGCGAATGCCTCTTTTGTTGGGATACCCACAATCACATAAACGGTCCCGGCGGGTTGGCCATAGGAAGTAAACCCGTAAAGACGAGGCACCTCATCCAGACCGATTGTCTCTATAACCCCCTCTTTTTTACTGAAAGCTTTTTTCATAATATCTTTATGAAGCATTGATTTACCCACATAAGCGGCTGGCTCCGGGTAGCGAAATAAAACAGTGCCGTTATGATCAACGATACTCAGATGCGTCCCAGAAGGCAATCCACTTACGATTACGCGCTGACTAAGACGGCCTAAATCAAGTCCGGCGCTAATTATCTTTTTTACACGGCCGGTTTCATCGAAAACCGGATGTCGTAAGGTGAGCATGGACTTGCCGGTGATTCTGCTTATCTGATATTCACCAACAACAAAATTTTTGGCTTGCATAAGGCGCTGAAATGACGGGAGGTCCGAGATGTTTAACTTTTTGTTGCTATGATACGTATTGGCAATTACGTTGCCATTTGGTTCAGCGACTATTAGTCCGGCTACCGCGGGAGATTCCTGCAGTGTTAGTTTAAGCACCCCTTCGAGAGTTTCAGACCGAAGGTCGTGTACCTTCAGCATTTGTGAAAGCAAGAAAAGGGTGTGGCGTTCACCTTCAATAACATTGCTTTCAGATTGAGCAACCTGTTTGGCCACATTTAATGCATCATGGAGAGCGTGATTACGCATATGATCGCGTTCCCGCATGTCGGCAAGAATGATAAGGCCGAAGACCGGCAACATGGTGACAAGGACAAGGGAAATCAATTTTACTCGCAGGCCCTCAAAAGAAAAAAATCGCAAAACAGACTCCTTACATAGGGGGATATTCATAAACCTGCAGGTGGAGATTAATCATTGCAGTGTTATGTTTATATATTAATTAGTCGCTGCACCGTATCACTGAGCAGTTTGAAAAGACATGTATATTTTTTCTCCCCCTATGCAACCGATGGCAGTCCCTTGATCTTCTCCCAGGCCGCGTCCAGAGAACTCTGCGGCAACGGTACATCCTCCATGGCTCCGGTCAGGTAATTCTCATAGGCCGACATGTCGAAATGTCCGTGTCCCGACAGGTTGAACAGGATGACGGTCTCCTTCTCCTCTTCTTTGGCGCGCAGGGCTTCCACCACGGCGTGTCGAATGGCGTGTGACGACTCGGGGGCGGGAATGATCCCCTCCGCTTGGGCAAAGTCTATCGCATCTTTGAAGCACTCGATCTGATTATAGGCATAGGCTTCGATCAGGTTATCTTTCTTGAGCTGGCTTATGATAGACGACATGCCGTGGTATCGCAGTCCGCCGGCGTGGATTCCAGACGGGGCAAAGTCGTGCCCAAGTGTGTACATGGGCATCAGCGGCGTGGCGGCGACGGCGTCGCTGAAGTCATAGTGAAAATGCCCCTTGGTAAGCGTCGGACAGGCGGTCGGCTCAACTCCCACCAGCCGAACTTTCTTGCCGTTGACCTTGTCCATGAGGAACGGCCCGGCTATCCCGCCGAAGTTGCTGC
>DATESZ010000085.1:0-6789 GCA_035283845.1 Syntrophales bacterium
AAAGCTGGCCAAGCCCGACCTGAAGGTGATCGTGATCATGGGTGACGGCGACGCCACAGCCATTGGCGGAAATCACCTTATACACGCGGCCCGGAGAAACATTGACTTAACCGCCATTATCGTTAATAATCAGATCTACGGGATGACGGGCGGTCAGGCTTCACCCACAACTCCCCACGGGATGAAATCCACCACAACGGTTTACAGTAATATCGAGCATGCCTTCAATATCTCCGACTTAGCTGCCGCCGCAGGCGCTTCCTTTGTGGCGAGGGGGACAGTCTATCACGCCAAGCTTCTCGACGCATTGATGGAAAAGGCATTTCTGAAACAGGGGTTTTCCGTGGTAGAAGTAATGTCCCATTGCCATACCCATTACGGAAAACTTAACCGTATGGGTTCAGCCGTGGAGATGATGGAATGGCAACGGGATCACGCGGTGACCGTGGAAAAAGCGAGAGCGATGAAACGGGAAGAATCAGCGGATAAGATCGTAATTGGAATCCTCGTGGACAGGGAGCTTCCTGTTTATCAACGGGATTATAACGATGTACGAAAACGGGCGAAAGAAACGGGGAAATAGGCATGGCGTTCCGTTATGAAATCCGCCTGGGCGGCTCCGGAGGACAGGGTTTGATACTCATGGGGATTATTCTGGCAGAAGCAGTGGGACTTTATGAGGGCAGATACGTGGCGCAGACCCAGAGTTATGGCCCGGAAGCGAGAGGCGGCTCAAGCAAATCAGAGGTAGTCATAAGCGACGAAGAAATAGACTATCCCAAGGCGGAACATCTCGATCTTCTGTTGGCCATGAACCAGAAATCCTGTGACGATTTTTTCGAAGATGTGAAGCCCGGGGGATTGGTGGTAGTGGATTCCACTTTCCTTTCCCAGCTCCCGCCGGTCAGCGCCTTTGGGATCCCCTTTACACGCATTGCCCGGGAAAAATTGAACAAAGGGGTGGCGGCCAATATTGTCGCTCTGGGCGCCCTGACTCAGATCACCCCGATCGTTTCCCCACAGGCTATGCGAATGGCGCTCCTGAACCGCATACCGGCAGGCACGGAAAAAATGAACCTTGCGGCTCTGAAGGCCGGGATAGAGGCGGCAAAAAGGGCCATGGAGGAAGGACCGTCGAAGGCAATACCCACCGAAGTCCCCAACAAAGGGCTTTTGGGTTATCATTGACAAGTGCCGGAGGATTTTTTTTACAAATGGGAAAAAAGCTAATGATACCCGATGATGTTTTAATCTACGACACAACCTTGAGGGATGGGACTCAGGGAGAGCAGATCAACTTTACTGCGGAAGAGAAGTTGCGTATCGCACAACGGCTGGACGATACCGGTTTCCACTACATAGAAGGGGGATGGCCAGGCTCTAATCCGAAGGATATGCGTTTTTTCGAACTGACAAAGGGGGTCAAATTCAAGCATGCCCGCCTTACGGCTTTCGGCAGCACCAGGAAGCCCTATATCCGACCGGAAGATTGCCCGAATCTTCAGGCCATGCTGAAGGCCGAAACGCCTGCGGTAGCGATCTTCGGCAAATCATGGGACCTGCATGTCAAAGAAGTACTACAGATATCCCCGGAAGAAAATCTGGCCATGGTGGAAGATTCCATAAAATTCCTGAAGTCCAAAGGGAAAGAAGTAATATTTGATGCAGAACATTTTTTCGACGGCTACAAGGCCAATTCCCGATACGCCTTACAGGTAATTGAAAGGGCGGCGACGGCAGGCTCAGATATGGTCGTTCTTTGCGACACCAACGGCGGAACCATGCCCCACGAAATAACGGACATAATAACTCCCGTAGTTCCTCTCGTCCCTCACCACCGGCTCGGCATTCATGCCCACAACGATTGCGGCCTGGCAGTGGCTAACTCGCTGGCGGCGGTCATGACAGGTGTAAAAATGGTACAGGGAACGGTAAACGGCTTTGGAGAAAGGTGCGGCAACGCCAATCTCATTACCATCATCTGCAATCTTCAACTGAAAATGGGCAAAAAATGTATCACCGACGCTCACCTGGCACAGTTATCAAACCTTGCTAATTTCGTAAGTGACGTGGCCAATATTCCTCCCCTTTCCTACAGACCCTATGTAGGACGCAGCGCCTTCGCCCATAAAGGCGGCATTCACGTAAGCGCTATCGCCAAAAACGCCAGCGCCTACGAGCATATAAAACCTGAACTGGTGGGAAACAAGCAGCGGGTGCTGGTTTCCGACCTGGCCGGAAAAAGCAACATCGAATACAAGGCTAAAGAAATGGGAATCGACCTGGGCGCCGACGAGCATACCAGCAAAAAAATCCTGCAGGAAATAAAAAATATGGAAGACGCAGGCTATCAGTTCGACGCGGCGGAGGGCTCGCTCGAGCTCCTGATCAGGAAAATAACCGGTGAATTCAAGGAACCATTTGAGTTTGAGAGTTTTCAGGTAATCAACTCAAAGGCCGGAGACAGTCCCTCTCAGTGTCTCGCCACGGTAAAGGTAACCGTAGGCGATGAAGAGGAAATCACTGCCGCGGAAGGCAACGGCCCCATAAATGCCCTTGACAATGCCCTGAGAAAGGCCCTTGCAAAATTCTACCCCCAGATAAGCGAGGTGCACTTAGTGGACTTCAAGGTGAGGATCGTGGAAGGCAGTGAGGGGACCGCCGCACAGGTAAGGGTTTTGCTTGATTCAATGGATGATCATGATCTCTGGAGCACCATCGGCGTATCGACAAACGTAATTGAAGCCAGTTGGCATGCCTTGGTAGACAGTATCCAGTTCAAATTAAGCAAGGATAAACTGAACAAACATAACAGAGCAAGATGAAAACACATGCTTATTTCCATACATAGCCGGAACCCCCAGATGCGGCTGATTAAGAAAGCTGTAGAAGTACTGCAAAAGGGAGGTCTTGTTATCTACCCTACCGATACGGTTTACGGCCTCGGATGCGCACTCTTCAACAAGAAAGGGATCGAAAATATCTACGATATAAAAAAGCACAACCGCAAACAGCCCTTAAGTTTTATCTGCGCAGACCTCAAAGACATAAGCCGCTACGCCAGGGTCTCGGACTTCTCCTATAAGACGATGAAACGTCTGCTGCCCGGTCCTTATACGTTTATTCTGGAAGCATCCAGGCTGGTGCCAAAAATAATTCTTCCCAAGAGGCAAACAACGGGCATCCGGGTTCCCGATAACCTTATCTGCCTATCTCTTGTCAGGGAGCTTGGTCAGCCCATTATCAGCAGCAGCGTAAAGAATGAAAACGACGAATTAATGAGCGATCCTAATGAGATAGAAGAAAAATTCCGGCATCGTGTGGGACTGGTCATCGACGGCGGCATAATGTCGCCGGAGCCATCTTCAGTCATAAGTCTCATAGAAGACCGGGTGGAAGTCATCAGGGCCGGAAAAGGCGATGTAAGGGCTTTTTTATAATAAAAAGCGGGACATAAACGCATGTCAATTATAAAGAATGCCCGCACAAACCGATAGAGGAAATTATGAAACTCTCATGACGTCACCAGTCGCAAAGGATAATGAAAATTCCCCCTCCCCCTTCCCCCTCCCTCAAGGGGAGGGGGTGAGGGGGAGGGTGAAAGGTATTTTCAGATGAAACAGGAAATGCTCGTAAACGCCGTCCATCCAGAACAGAAGCGCATGGCTAATGTGGAAGACGGCAAGCTTGTAGAATTTAATATCCAGATGTCTTATAAACAGCCGATTACGGGAAACATTTACAAAGGGATCGTTCTGAAGGTGGAGCGGGGACTGCAGGCGGCATTTGTGAGCTTCGGCGGCAAAAAGGACGGCTTTCTGCCCCTGCGCGACGTAGGCCAGGAGTACTTTTCGGAACAAAACGGCAAGGACGGCGGCCAGGGGACGGGAAGGCACTTCTTGAAAGTAGGACAGGAATTGCTGGTGCAGGTCCTCCGTGAAGTTAGCGGCCAGAAGGGGGCATTGCTTACCTCTTATATATCCATTCCCGGGCGCTACCTTGTCCTGTTGCCCAATAAACAGAGCAGCGGCGTATCGCGAAAAATAGAGGATGAAGCGGATCGGAAACGGCTTAAGGAAATTGTCGAACAGATCCAGAAGGAAGATGAAATCGGCTTCATCGTCCGTACCGCGGGCATGAATCGCACAAAGCAGGAACTTTCCCGCGATTATCAGCATCTGCTAAGATTATGGCAGGAAATACAGAAAAAGGCAAAAACCGTTCCGGCGCCATCGTTAATCTTTCAGGAAAGCGATTTTGGCGTCACTACGCTGCGCGACTATTTCACCCCGGAGATTACTGAAATACTGGTGGACGATCCGGAAACATTTAGAATAATGCGCGCCTACTGTAAGGCCGTCGCCCCCAGAAACCTGAATATGATCAAGCTCTACAAAGAAAAGACCCCCATTTTCGACAAATACCAGTTGGAAGATCAGATCCGCACCATTTACCAGGAAAGGGTCAATCTAAAATCGGGCGGCTACGTCGTAATCAAGCCCACGGAAGCAATGATCACCATAGATGTCAACTCCGGAAAGGGCTCCAATAAAAGAAACATTGAAGAGACAGCCTTCAGGACCAATACTGATGCTGCCGAGGAGATAGCACGGCAGCTCCGTTTACGAGACTTAGGAGGCCTGATCGCCATCGATTTTATCGATATGATGGACCGGAAAAACATAGCAAATGTGGAAAAAACCTTCAAGAAGGCATTGAGCATCGACCGGGCAAGGATCCAGCTTGCTCGCATATCCAAGTTCGGCATCCTGGAGCTTTCCCGGCAGAAAAAGCGCTCCACGATCCAGGAGATCAGTTACACCTCCTGCCCGTTCTGTCACGGCAGCGGGATCAGGCCGTCCCTCGAATATACGGCTCTCAGCGCCTTCCGGAAAATTGAATCCCAGGCGGTCAAAGGCGCTTACTCTTGTCTTAATGCCTCTCTTCCTAATGAAGTGGCAACCTACCTTCTCAACCAGAAGCGAAGCGAAATAGGCAAGCTGGAAACAACCTATGACATGGCGATCCATATCGCATCCGTTCCGGACATGGCATGGGACGAGGTTACTATTGAAGCAACCGGCAGGAAGCCTCTTGGTGAAGCGCCGACAGAAACAGCCGCCGAAGAGCTAACGGCGGAAATATCCGCAGACGACGGGGAAGAGACCCCCGAATACGTCCCGGTGGACGAATCAGTTGAAGATCATAAAAAGAAACCACACCGGAGAAGAAGCAGGCATAAGAAATCCCATACGCTTCCGGTCGCAACTCCGGAAGTGATTTCCGATCCTGTATCCCTCCCCCTCGACGGGGGAGGGATGGGTGGGGGTGATTTTCATCATTCCGTTGTGTCTACGCCGGGCATGGAAGTTATTCCGGAGACGGCGCCTGAAGCCGCTCTTCCGCCTTCTGATAAAGCGACGCCGGTAACGGAAGAGGGCGTACAAAATGCGGCGGATCTCCCGGTAGAGCCGAAAAAGGCAAAAAGATATTCCTATCCCTGGAGAAGGAAGAAAAAGGAGGCGCAGGAGACGCCGTCTCCAGCCGGGGAATCGGAAGACAGGAATGATGATCTTCCCAAAAACCCCGATGCCTGATGAGAGGTAACTTATTTACGGTTCATCCGGTCGGCACATGCTTCCTGTTATCAGTTTATATGAAAATGCCCCTCCCTCTATCCCTCCCCCTCGACGGGGGAGGGAGGGGTGGGGGTGATTTTCATCCTTCGTTGTGCCCGACCCGGGCATGGGGGTTCTTGGATTACTCGCGGGGGGAGAATGAAGCGCACCTATCTTATTTCTTTTACCAATTTTCTTTACGTATGCCTTGGGGACTGGCAATGCCGGAGAAAAACCGGGCCAGGTCGGTGAAATAAGGAAAGGCATCCAGGCCGAAGGTTCCTGTGCCATTGTGGGCATGAGCGCAGAGCAGTCCCAATTGACGGCGCTCCAGCGGGCCCGGGCGGCGGCCATTGAAGAGGCAGCCGGCGTGGCCGTGACGTCGGGCACTCTGGTCACCAACTTTACCGTCGCCACCGATTTCATCAAGACCTATGCGCGGGGCTTCATTGTCGGCGAGCAGGTCGAATGGATGCCCCTGGGCCAGTATCAAAAGGACCCCTCCACGGCCCCCATCCCGGAGTACCGGGTCCGCATCATCGCCGATGTGTATGTCCCGGCAAGAAAAGCCCCCGCCCTCGGCCTCCGGGCAAAGCTCAATAACGCTGTTTTCAGGAGCGGAGAGCAGGCCAGAATCACCGTCGCCGTGAACAAGGATGGGGGGATTGCCATCTTCAACATCACGGCCGACGACCGGGTCGCCCTGATTTTTCCCAATATCCACGAGCCGAATAATGTCCTTGCCGCCGGCAAAGACTTTGTCTTCCCTGCCAGGGATGCCAAGGTGGTGCTGGAGATGCAGACCCTGCCTAGCCATCAGAAGGACGCTGAGGCCTTTTTGGTTTTGGCCTGGGACCGGTCGCGGGACATCAGAATCATGGATATATTTCCGGGGACGGATCCCCTTGGGTTCAGCGAGTTTTTCCGGAAACTGGCGGAGGTGGCCGATAATGTCGAGGAGGCCATCCTTCCCTACGAGGTTGTCGCCGGGCAGTAACTCTATTTATATGCGGTGCGTTCGCACCGTTCTCCGCTGGTTCAATCTTGCGTGCGGCCGGGCAAGGTCGCGTAATCAAGCGGGCGTGAATCCCGCCCCGGAAGGAAGGCCATCCACCGGGTAGCGAGTCCTTGGAGGTCTGGTGGTAACAACAGGCTTTAAGCGTAGGACAGC
>DATESZ010000086.1:0-6829 GCA_035283845.1 Syntrophales bacterium
GCTCACAAAATCCCTCGGTGGGTCTCCAAGCACATTCATCTTAAACCTATCGCGCGCCACAAGGATCGTTGGAGGCGAGAGGGCTGTAACCTGGATAGAGTTATTCATGAGGGCCTGGAGAAGCGTAGGGGCGCCGCCTATAAGAACGGTTTTAAGATCCGTTGCCGCATCAATCCCTACATTTCGAAGAAGGCGCACCGCAGCCAGATGCTGGGTTCCGTTGACCGTGGTGATCCCTAAAGTTTTTCCTTTAAGTTCAGGGATCGATCTGTATTCGGGCCTACTCACCAACCAGAAGAGGGGACGATGCCCCGTAACAGCCAGGACCTTCAATGGCATACCGAGCTGACTGGCCCGAGTCGCAGCTCCGATGGACCCTAACGCCTCCAACTCACCCGAAACCAGAGCGGCGATCGCGATATTGGCGCTTCTTACCTCAACAAGCTCCGCGTCCAACCCATCCTCCCGGAAAAATCCTTTTTCCTTGGCAATGTAGAGGTCCATGATATAAATGCCTCTACTGGCATAGGCGATCCTAATTTTCTGCAGCCCCGCTTGAGACCAGGCCTCCCCACCCCCAAAGAGAAAAAAGAAGAGGACAAAGAAAGCAAGGCGTCCCACTTTACATTTTTGCCCTGCGTCATTTATACAGGCTATCGATAAATCCACTTTCATCCAGCTTTTTTATGATACTGTCATCGATGAAATCCTCGGCCTTGGCGGTTTTTGCCTTCGGTATGGTACTTTCCAGGTTACGAAGGACAGTTTCGACCCCCTCCTTCAGAGGATAGGGCTTGCGCGGCTGAATATCTTGGACGATGACCCGATAGGTCTCCTCTGCCTCCTCCTCCTCCTTCAAGCGCGAAAATTCCTTTATCAGACGAACGCTCTCCTCTTTGTGCGTCTTCGCGTACTGGACGCCCTCCAAGAATCCCTTGAAGAATTGCTCAACAGTCAGCCGATGGTCGCGCATGAAGGCGCCCGTGGTGGCTATTCCGCTCCCGTGAATCTTGAGGCCCAGTTTGTAGGCATCGACCAAGGCAACAAAGCCAGCTTTCCGTGCGCGTACCGTGTTGGGTGCCGTGAAAACAGAGGCCTGAATGGCGTTTGCCTTGAGAGCCGCAAGCCTACTGGGGTTGTCCCCGATCTGAACGATCGTCACATCCTTTTCCCCCAGGCCCAATGATTTGAACATGTATCGTATGCTGAAATCCGAGGAAGAACCGAACCGGCTGATGCCGGCTTTTTTCCCGTGCAGGTCAGCCGGTTTTTTTATCTCTGGGGCAACGAAGAGGGTGAAATGCATCGTGGGGTTGTTGGCCGACAAGAGAAGAATATCTGCGCCTTGAAGCTTGGCGGCGACCCCTTCCGGTCCGGCAGTTACCGTTAAGGAAATATCTCCACCCAACATAGCCTGTATGACCTGAGAGCCGCCCTGGAAATAGATCAGCTCCACGTCCAGCCCATATTTCTGAAAGAAGCCTCTTTTATGGGCAATGTATGTAGGGACAAATTCCCCAGCCAGAAGTATCCCAACTCGTAGTTTGGTAACCTCGGCTGAAAAAGCTGAAGTGCCAAACAGCATAGAGATGATAACACTGGCTGTCGCGGCTAGACGCCTTGCTTTGATCATCTTTCGGCCTTTCGGGATTCGCTTCACACCTCAAATTGCCACATTGCTCTTATCGTGCCGCTCAATTGCGGCAAGGACTGTTTCAGGATTTAAGGGAAGTTCTTTGATTCTCACCTTTAATGCATCAAAAATGGCATTGGCCACAGCGGGTGCCACACCCAGACCCGCAAGTTCGCCTGCCCCCTTCGCGCCAAAAGGCCCTTCGGGCAGAGGAACTTCAACCCGTATCGGCACGATCTCGGGGATCTCGTGCGAAGACGGTATCTTATAGTCCATGAACGAAGGGTTAGTGACTCTCCCGTCCTCAAACTGAATTCTTTCATATAGCGCATAACCCATCCCCATGACGGCCCCACCGACGATCTGTCCGTCAAGTGTTAGGGGATTGATGGTACACCCCGCATCGTGGGCGGAAACCATCTTCAGGATTTTTACGACGCCCGTCTCTTTATCTACTTCCAACTCGACCGCCTGCGCACCGTATTTTGACCCAGGAGTCGGCTCTTTACCTTTCAATTTATGAGGCAGACCCGGCCAATCCCCCTTCCCGCCTGCCCACCCCTTTCCCAGAATGGGTTTCATATTGGTGTGGGCTCTTTCCATGACCTCTTTAAAGCTTATACAAAGGCCCTGGTGCTTTTTAGAAATAATTTTCTGCTGATCAACCTCCAGATCCTGCTCTGGGATCTCAGTGATTTGGGACGCAATCTCGAGAAGTTGTTTTTTCGCCTCTGCCGCTGCCGCTTTGACCGCCATACCCGTGTAAAGCGTGACCCGGCTTGAGAACGTACCCTGATCGAACGGGCAAACTGCCGTGTCCGCAGCGACAATGCCCACGGAATCCACGGGAATCCCCAGCTCTTCGGCGGCAATCTGACTGAGGGCGGTAAGAGAGCCCTGACCGATCTCAGAAGCTCCCACCAGCACCTGGGCACTCCCGTCCTCGTTAAAGTGAACATAAGCCCCGGAAATGCTCCCGGTCGTCGTAGGAGATTTCGTAATCAGAGCAAGGCCACGGCCCACATCTTTTTTCTTGGGCTTGCCCCAACCTATTTCTTTGGCAACCTCATGCAGGCATTGTTTCAGACCGATGCTATGGACCACATCTCCGACAGAGTTTATATCCCCTTCCTCAAGGGCATTCTTAAGCCTGAACTCCAGAGGATCCATCCCCAGCTTATGAGCGATCATATCCATCTGGGACTCCACGGCCCAAGTAGCCTCCGGGACTCCAAGACCTCGAAGGGGCGTGGCGCGAAGTTTGTTGGTATAGACGAGCGTGGAGGTAATCCGGAAATCGGGAGTGCGGTACCCACCGATCCCGTCCTTCAATGCGCGATTGCTGGGCGGGAGGCCTTCTGAGTATGCGCCGGTGTCCCAAATAAACTTCATTTCTCGTGCTTTCAAAGTTCCGTCCTTTTGGACCCCTGTTTTTATGTAAACCACTGCAGGCGCGGATCCGGCCGCGGCGCTGAACTCTTCGGGACGGGTCATGACGATCTTAACAGGCCTGCTTGTCTTTAACGCTAGAGCGATGGCATAAGGCTCCAGTCTTGGCGCGATTTTTCCTCCGAACCCTCCTCCCACCTTGGTGGCAACAACGCGAATCCTGCTTTCCGGAACTCCGAAGAGGTCAGCAAGGATGGAACGGATCGGAAAAACCTCCTGAGCGCAACTCCAGACCGTAATCTTTCCTGACTCGACCTGCGCAACAGCGGCATGGGGCTCCATATAGCAGTGATGAATTTGATTGGTTCTGAAGGTATCCTCGAAAACAAAATCCGATTTGGCGAGTGCCTCCTCAACGTTTCCCCTTGCGTGCACGGCCTGATGTATGATGTTTGTCCCCAGAATCGGTTTCCAGGTAGGGCTCCTGCCCCGATTCGGCTCATAGGTCCCCATCTCTTCGTGAACTAAAGGGGCGCCATCCAGACATGCCTCCTCCGGATCAAAAACAGCCGGAAGCTCTTCGTATTCCACATCGATGAGCCCGATAGCTTCCTCGGCCGTATCCTCGTCGACGGCCGCCACCGCAGCCACCGCGTCCCCCACATACCGTACCTTATCCACCGCAAAAATAGTCTCATCTTTAATAGCAAATCCGAACCGTTTAGCAGGCACGTCCTTCGAAGTAATAACAGCTCTGACCCCGGGGATTTTTTTTGCTTTCTCCACGTCTATATGAACTAATCTCCCGTGCGGTATGGGACTCCTGAGAACCTTGCCCCAGAGCATTCCGGGAAGCTTCACGTCCACCCCATACACAGCACGGCCGGATACCATTTCCCTTCCATCTACCCGCTCAATAGGTCGACCGATAGCACTAGACATGTTCATTCCTTCCTGTGTAACTCCGCGTAAGCGAGGACCGCCTTAAAAATACTCGTGTATCCGGTGCAGCGGCACAAATTTCCATCCAAAGCGGTCCGCACCTCTTCCAAAGTCGGGTTTTTATTTCTATCAACAAGAGCCTTCCCCGCCAGAACCATTCCAGGCGTGCAATAGCCACACTGCAAAGCCCCAAACCGGAGAAAAAGCTTTTGCAGGTCGTCGAGATCGCCATCTTGACCCAAGCCCTCAATGGTCGTGATCTCCTTTCCCGTCGCCCGGGCCGCTAGAACCACACACGAGTGCGCGGCCTCCCCGTTCACCAAAACCGTGCAGGCCCCGCAATGACTCGTTTCACACCCGCGCTTGGCCCCTTGCAATCCAAGTTCTCTAAGGACATCGAGGAGCAAAGCCGCCGGCTTTATCTCGACGAGGCTCTTTTCGCCATTGATCTGAAGTTCAACTCGCACCACTTTTTCCCCCTATCTTCACCCCGTACCACAGAAGATCCCGCATGTGAGTGCGGGGATGAATGTTCTGAACTTCCCCGAAGGGGAGCGCCCCAAAACCACGAACGTAAGTCCTTGGTACGGGGTTCACTTTTCCATCGCCTGCTGGATGGCCCTGCGAACAAAAACCCGCACCATTTTCCGCCGATAGTCAGCACTGGCATCCGCATCCGTAATGGGGTCTGCTTCTCCCGCAGCCGTATCAGCGACCTCTTTAATAAATTCCTGGCTTACCACCGTTTTGTTCCCGAGCAGGGATTCTGCCTTTTTGGCCCGGAAAGGAACCGGTGCTACACCCCCCAAAGCTATCCTGAGATCTGAGATCCTTTTCCCCTCGCTCCCATCTGGAACAAGAAGAACCGCCACACCCACCATAGCCAAGTCTTCTGCTCTAGTTGAATGCTTAAGATACACGCCTCTTGCCCCAGCAGGGAGGCTCGGCAGCTGGATCCGGCAGACAATTTCACCTTCCTGCAAAGAGGTACTAAAATAGTCCCGGAAAAATTCCCTTAATGGGATCTTTCTTAACCCTTTCAAACCTCTGCATTCAGCTTCTCCGTCCAGCACCAGCAGGGGCGGCGGCAAATCCGCCCCAAGTTCGTTATGCGAGATGTTCCCGCCAATGGTGCCTAGATTTCTAATGGGAGTAGACGCTACTTTTCCTGCCGCCTGCGCCAGAAAAGGAGCCATTTCTCTGATTTCTCGCGACGCCTTCAGCATAGAGCAGGTAACCATTGCCCCCAAGCAAAGTTTTCGCTCCTGCGTTGCCTCAATCCCTCTGATCTCTGCCAAATTTTCCAAGCTCACCAATACCTTGGGGGAAATCAGCCCGTTCCTCAGCATGACAAGAAGGGATTGGCCACCCGCAATCGGCATCGCATCCCTCCCATAGCGGGACAAAACGTTGAGAGCCTCATCCATCGAGTGAGGCTCTGTAAGCTCACAATCCATAGTGCTCTCCTTAGATTTAGGCCGCTTCGATTTCGGATTTCACCCTTTGGCCAAATTCTTCTATCACCGAATTGGCCTTTTTCTTTATAAAGGGATAGCCCAAAGTCCCCAGCTTGCCAAAAACGGTGACTGTCGCCTTGAAATCCACTTTTGTTCTCGATTTGGCTACCTCCTCGAGGGTGATCTCCATTGTCTGCCTCAGTCCTCCGCCTTTTAGATCTTTCCCTTGCAACATGACTCGAATCCCCTTCCCCGCCTCCACGACGCTGACATCTGCACAGGCTTCAAAGTTGACGCGAATCGGACCCACGCTATCGCTGATCGTTAACTGATACTTCTCACGCTCCTTCAGGGTCTCTACCCGCTCGCATCCAGGAATGCACCGGGAGAGTCTCGCAACATCCCAAAAAAAATTCCAAACTTCTTCAGGAGGGCGATCAATCACCAAGCCGCCTTCAAAGTTCATAAGTCTCCTTCCGACCCAAAGGCTTAAATCTTAGCTCGCCGCTATAAAAGAATTGTGCATAGTCACCTAACTAGCACAACGCCTTGTAAAGCGTCAAGGTATGATTGGCGCTCTGTGAACAAGTGAAAAGTCTCTCCTTCCCTTGTAGGGGAGCCAAAAGTTTGACATGGGACGTACTGAGGCACAGATCCCTGATCCGTAGGTAATTTTTTCGTTTTTCTCATTTTGTCAGGCCCGGTTTGAGTTTTTCATGGTAGGGAGGGCTTTGCGTCAAAGGCTGCAAAGACGGTGTTTGAAAAGATTCGACAGAAATATTTTGTTCCCCTCTTTTTGTTCTCGGCCGTCTCAGTAGTTCCTCGGCAATGAAAATGCTCTACGTTGGCCCGTTGCGTGCACTTTCCGTTTCTTATCTACGGATTATGGCCGGATGGACCCGCTTGCTAGTTTTAGCTTCTTTTGATAGCAAGAGAAGTTCAGAGAGAAGGGAGGTCACCCTTGCGTTTTGAAAAAGAGATAGAGATTCTCAATTCCAAGGAAAAGGTGTGGGCGTTTCTCTGGGATGTAGATCGCTTCATTACCTGCGTTCCCGGCTGCAAAGAGGCCAAGACAGTGGAAGCGGGGAAAAGCTACACCGCGATGATGGTGGAAAAAGTGGGCCCTTTCCGTGTTGAATTCCCCATGGGGATCGAGGTCCTGGAAAGCCAGGTGATGTCCCATATCAAAGCCCAGGCCAGCGGTAGCGATAACAGGGTGGGTAGCCGGCTGAAGGTGGAGATCGATGTCCGTATGAAAGAAGAGGGGAAAAAGACTCACCTCTCTCTCGGGGTGACAGTTGATATCCTGGGAAAGCTGGCGACCTTGGGGCATAGCATCATCAAGCGTAAGGCGGACCTGGTGATGGAAGAGTTTGCCCAGGCTATAAAGAATAGATTGGAAGGGGTC
>DATESZ010000087.1:0-10355 GCA_035283845.1 Syntrophales bacterium
ATGGCCGTATCGAAACCGAAGGATCTTTGAATAAGATTCAGATCGTTATCAATGGTCTTGGGGATGCCGACCACGGCAATGTTTAAGTCGCGCCGCGTGATCTCTGCGGCGATACATTCCGTAGCCCGCATCGTCCCGTCGCCGCCGATACAAAAAAAGATGTCCACATTCAGCCTTTTCAAGGCATCCACCATTTCGCCGATTTCCTGCCTTCCCCGGGAGGAGGATAGGATGCTACCCCCCAGCGTATGAATATCCTTAACAGCCTCCGGCGTAAGTTCCTTTATGTCATGTCTATAGCTCGGTATGAGCCCCTGGAATCCATACTTGATGCCGATTACGTTCTTTACACCGTAGCGGTAATAAAGTTCCATAACCGCCGCCCTTATTACATCATTAATGCCTGGACAAAGACCGCCGCACGTTACGATCGCCGCTTTTGTTTTAGAGGGGTCAAAAAATATTTTCTCCCGGGGACCGGCAACCTCCATGGAAAGGGGCAACCCGTCTGGCGTCCTGTAATCTTCGTAATGTTTGAGGTAGATGTTAAACAAAACACGCTTTTCTTCGCCGGTAAAATAACTAACGCTCAGGGGCGAGGGAAGAGTAGCCTTCCCTAAGGTCTGAATAGTGAAATCATAGATTGCCTGTTCCATGTATGCCGGCGCCTCTCCTCTCTGCGTTAAGTGTTAACGATGAAACCTTGGCTTTGTTGCCTATTCAGGGATTATGCAAAGGGGGCAAAAGTTTGCCCTCCGTGCCTCCACTGATCATTACCTTGCGTCCCCTGACTTCCAGTTTCCCTTCGGCGTAAAGTTCGATGGCGCGCGGATAAATTCGATGTTCTTCCTCAAGTATCCTTGCCGACAGGATATCAGCGCTATCATCATCGTAAACAGGGACAACCGCCTGGATTATGATAGGTCCCGCATCTACGCCTTGATCGACAAAATGGACGGTGCAACCGGCAAATTTAACCCCGTATTCCAATGCCTTCTGCTGCACATGCGTCCCCGGAAAAGCGGGGAGAAGAGCGGGATGAATATTGAGGACTTTCATGGGGAAGGCGCGTAAAAAAGATGGGGTAAGAACCCGCATGAAACCTGCCAGGATCACCAGTTCGACATCATGAGATTTGAGAACATTAACCATCTGCAGGTCAAAATCTTCCCTCTTGCTAAATGCCCGATGGTCTATCACAATCGCGGGAATGCCATGTTTTCTTGACCTTTCCAGGGCGTACGCATCAGGATTGTTGCTGATAACAACCTTTATTTCCGCTTTCAGACATCCAAGTTCTATCTGATCGATTATGGCCTGGAGATTTGAACCGCTTCCGGAAACCAAAATGCCGATGTTGATCTTCTTCATCTCCGACTCCCTTGTATAAGGCAAGGCGCCGTCAGATAAAAACCACCTGAGCCCGGCCTGCACCATTCTTTTCTATCAGGCCCATCAGATATGCCTTTTCTCCAAGGTTTTCGAGACGTTCCATCACTTCCGCTGCTTCCTTTTCCGGAACCACAACCATCATGCCGATACCCATGTTGAAAACTCTGAACATTTCCATTTCATCGATATTCCCTTTTTCCTGGATAAGGGTGAAAATATATGGCACTTCCCAGCTATTTTTACTGATTACGGCACGGCAGGCTCCCGGTATAATGCGCGGCAGATTATCAATGAAGCCGCCACCCGTTATATGCACTATTCCCTTGATGGTAAAACCCTTAATGATATTAAGCATGGATTTGACGTAGATCCTTGTAGGACGGAGAAGTTCTTCAGCGAGGCTACGCCCCATACCTTCCACCCGCTCCTCCAATTTAATACCGCCGCCCTCTAAGAGCACCTTACGGGCAAGAGAGAAACCATTGCTATGGAGTCCCTGTGACGCGATGCCGATGATCCTGTCACCCACCCGTATTGACGAACCGTCTATAATTTTATCAGCTTCCACTATTCCAACGCAGAACCCGGCAAGATCATACTCGTCATCCTCGTAAAAACCCGGCATTTCCGCCGTTTCCCCTCCTATAAGCGCACATCCTGCATCCTGGCAGCCTTTTACGATGCCTTCCAGAATCTGAATGCTTGTCTCCACACTAATCCTGCCGGCTGCTAAGTAATCGAGAAAGAAGAGAGGTTCGGCGCCCTGAACAACGACATCGTTAACCGACATGGCAACCAGATCAACGCCAATCGTATCGTGTTTATTCATCATACGGGCGATCTTAAGCTTGGTTCCCACACCATCGGTGGAGGCCACCAAGACCGGGTCCTTTACCTTAGCAATATCAAGATGAAACAACCCTCCAAAGCCGCCGATATTACTCATCACTTCCTTGCGGAAGGTTGACTTTACAAGAGGCTTGAGGCGTTCTACGAACAGGTTGGCATTATCTATATCTACACCCGCATCCTTATAGGTAACATTTTTCTGCATAAACACTCCATTAAATTTTAACTGCAGTGAAGCTCTGGTGCCTGCACGGTTCTTCATTTTCGGTTCTTATTGTTTAACGCTACATGTTCAAAATGTCAATCTATTACTTGCCAAAAGATAAAGAATGGGCATGTTCCATTATGACTCCCTGTACTCGTTACGGAAGATGGGTTAAATACAGGATATTGTAGATTTTAAAAAAAAGTTGCAGGTCGGGTTTTCGGGCCAGTTTAGTCAGAAAATGGAAGTTTACTTAAGCAATTACGAATAGTTACAAGGTGATATTTACATAACATATCTGGTGTCAACGATCAGATTTTCACCCTTCGTTGTGACCGACCTGGGCATGGGGGTTATTCAAAATTGCGGAAAATCTAAAAAATCCTTCACCTACACAAATTCGGCAAACGTAAAGTGTACGTTACCCGGTCGGTTCTGCGTATTTGCCCAGCCATTGCCGCGGATTGACAACAACAACGTCAAGACCGTCAATATGTTTTTCGTATCCCGGCCCGGCATCGGGACAAACGAGATAGTTTCTGCCGCCGGGATATCGGATGCGAAAGGCCTTGAGGGCGTCGGCTTCGAAGTGCCGGGGATCCCACTTGCATTCAACGGCATCCACCTCATCCCGATTTTTCCACATGACAAAATCCACTTCCCTGCCCGATGTATCACGCCAGTAATCAATTTCATGAGCGGGGGCGCAGGCTTGCAAATATTCGAGAACGACATGTTCCCAGAGGAGGCCGCAATCGTCAGGCCGCAAAGGGTCCCAGCCCCGGCTGAAGCTGACAAATCCCGTATCGAAGGCATATATCTTCGGCATCTTGACGATCTCCTTCTTCAGGCTACAAACGATTGTTAAATCGATGCCGAACGGTATCATTATCAGTGAAAGTACCCGCCGCGCCGCCCAGTCCCACTTAGATGCGTGATCTGGGTGAATTCGAGATAGACTCAATCATCGGTACTTTAAAAGCATATGAACTCCTGGATCAAAAAAATAATGAATAATTACTGGATTCGCAATCATCACTTCTATTTAAAGTCTAAAACCGCCTATAGTTAGATGAGGACGTCTCCAGCCACATCCTCTTTTTCCAGCCATCGCCGCTGCACAGTACGGGATCACTCTCCGTAGCGATAAAGGGTCATTGTTACCGGTTCTATCAGAACTTGACTGAACTTGTCCTGAATGGCCCTACGTTCAGGACTATTTAACCATTTATTCCAGTTCGTTATACTTCTCCAAGTACCGATAGTCAAATGGATCGACGGGTCTTCAACGGATTGCATGGTTTCCCCCGAAATAAATCCTTCGGCCTGCGTGACTTTGGTTCGCAATTCCTGTAAAAGTTGTTTGAATTCTTTCTCTTTGGCGGGATCATTTTTACTTTGGATAAATATTTTCACTATCATTCTCATTCTCCTTTCTTGAACATACCCATGCCAATTAACGCTTCGGAACACGACATCACTATGTTCTCAAAGCTAAAATAGGGTCGCACATCATCTTACGCTTACAACTGCGCCAAAATATATGAAAAAAGAGTCGGTTTGTCAACTATCGACGAAGCCGGCCCTCTTTTATTTCTATCAATCCTTTTTGAACCAGTGTTGATATCGTGGTATTTTTTTCAGACAGGAGGTCATGTTCGAAGCGCAGCTCATAATCCTTAAGGCAAACGCCTTTTTTTGTTCGCAGACCGAGGAACAGTGATTCCAACTGCAACTGCTCGTCCGTGAGTGTTTCAGAAGACGCTACCGGCGGCTTTCCTTGTTCCGGGTCTTTGATATATCCGGAAAGGGAGCGGTGGTTCCACCAGCGCCTGCGCTCCCGGAAAGAATGCGCCGAAGGTCCCAGACCGAGATAAGGCGTATGGTTCCAGTATTTTTGATTGTGCCGGGATTTAAGTTCCAGATTTCTTGCGAAATTGGAAACCTCGTATTGTATATAACCTGCTTTTTCTATGATATCGGCAGTATGGAAGTTGTTGAATAGAAGCCGCAGTAGTGGCACTTGCTCAGGCAGAAGGGAATATGAATATAAAGGCCGGGGGCTTCCATTTTTATGAAACCGTCGTTAATCAGTATCGGATTTCAGCACCGCAAGGAAAGCGCTCTGGGGGATGCTTACCGATCCGATCATCGCAGTTTTACTTCCTTGTAACTAATGGAAACGTAGCGGTCTTTGGGGTTCGTTAATCATGGTCATATCATCCGTAGGGCATTATCTTTATATCAGAAAATGCGAGTTTCACCCGGAAAGCCTTGAACATACTTTCAGATAAATCTGTAGAGTTCAAATGGCATTCGTCAATGTAAAAAACGGTTGACTTGATATTCCCTGGAGGTTATATTCCTTCTATGGCGTGGGATGAAGAATATACCGACGAATTTGAAGCATGGTGGGTTGGTCTGGACGAGGACGAACAGATTGATATTGACGCGGTTGTCGGTTTGTTGGAAGAAAAGGGGCCTCACCTGCCGTATCCCTACAATTCGGACGTCAAAGGGACCAAGTACGGCGCAATAAGGGAGTTAAGAATTCAGCATAAAGGGAAGACGTATAGAATCCTTTATGCTTTTGATCCTCGCAGAGCGGCCATCCTTCTTAATTGGCGGCAGAAAGACTGGCGGTACGCGTTGGTACAAACAATACGTCCCATCGGCTGAAAGAATTTATGAGGAACATTTGAAGTCTTTAAAAGATGAACAAGGGGGCGCATTATGAGTAAACCATACTCTATACTGAGAGAAAAAATGAAACCAGCATCAAGAAAAAAAGCGGCGGAGAAGACAAAGACCTTTCTTGCTGCAATGCCTTTGCAGGAATTGCGTCATGCCAGGAATTTAAGCCAGGAACAACTGGCACAAACATTGTCTGTCAAGCAGGCTGCGGTATCAAAGCTTGAAAAGCGGACAGATATGTATATCAGCACATTAAGGAATTTTATCAAGGCCATGGGAGGCGACCTGGAAATAACCGCTAAATTTCCTGACGGGTCGATTCAGATCAGTCAATTTGAAGATATTGCTTCGAAGACAAAAAGAGGAAGTTTACCGAGCCCTGGTTGAAAGATGTTACATTTTGACAGCCTTTGCCGTATTGAAAGTCAGATGTTTTAGTATGGATGCTCCCGAAATACCCCATAATTCCGGCTAATGGGGTCAACAGTGCGGCAAGGCACAAAAAATAATATGAGAAAGATGGTGCGGCTCATTTTATTGCTGGCGCTCCTGTTTTGCGCCTTTCTTCTTTACTCCGTGATGAAGATCAAGGGAACACCGTCCCTTGTATTTCCACCGGCGGCCATGACCAAGAACATGGCGCTATACCGGCACGTTGAAGAATTAGCGGTAAAGATCGGCTCACGAAGCGTCTTTGAATACGAAAAATTAACCGCCGCAAAGGAGTACATCCTCTCCTCCCTGAAAGACATGGGATATGCCCCGATACTGCAAAATTTTTCCTTCCAGGATAAAATTTTCAGCAATATTATCGTTTCCATTGGGGGGAAAACCCATCCTGAAGAAGTCGTCTTGATCGGGGCTCATTACGATACCATAGCCGGCACGCCAGGGGCGGACGACAACGCAAGCGCTGTGGCCATATTGCTGGAAATGTGCCGTATCTTAAATGATTACTCACCGGGACGAATGTTGAAGCTGGTATTTTTTGCCCTTGAGGAACCGCCGATATTCCGTACAGAATATATGGGAAGCGCCGTCTATGCGCAGGAGGCCGGAAAAAAAGGGGAACATATCAAGGCGATGATCTCACTGGAGATGCTTGGTTATTACAGCGATAAGGAAGGCGGGCAAAGCTTCCCCGTTCCCCTCATGGCCCTGATGTACCCATCTACGCCCAATTTTATCGTCGTTGTCGGAAACCTGACCTCCCGGAGTCTGGTAAATAACGTGGCGGGTTCACTGAGGAAAGTTGGTAGTGTCCCCGTGGAGACACTAACGACGGTCAGCTTCATACCCGGTGTGGACTTCTCCGATCACCGCTCCTTCTGGAAAATGGGCTACCCTGCCGTCATGATCACCGATACGTCCTTTTATCGCAATCCTAACTACCACACAGAAAAAGATACGATTGACACTTTGGATTTCAACAGGATGTTCTCCCTTTTGGACGGTCTTGTGGAGATGGCAAAAAACCTGAGTTCCGGGGACATCCCTACCTTATTCGAAGGGGATGAAGAAAAAATGCTGGGGCGAAGAAACAGCAGCGGACAGGAAGACCTTTAGGGAGCAATAAAGGTCCCCAATTTAAGTAAGACGTCCCGAAATTATGTTGGAAACTCGCCCCTTGGGCAGTTAGGGAATAAGGCATGCTGATTGCCGACATAGTAATGCTGATCCATTTCGCGTTAATCGCCTTCGTGGTGGGAGGACAGTCTGTCATCATGATCGGATATCACCGGAAATGGAGGCTGGCAACCAGCCGTGTGTTGCGGGGGATTCATGTCGCATGCATACTTTACGTGGTTGTCCAGGCATGGGCAGGTCAATGGTGTCCGTTGACGCTCCTGGAGAACAGATACCGAGAGGCAGCAGGACAGGAGTCGTACCGGAGTTCCTTCATCCAGGACTGGGTGGGGAGGCTGATTTACTACGACGCACCCCTGTGGGTGTTCACGATCATCTACACTATCTTCGGCGTCGTGGCGCTCATATACTGGTACATGGTGGAACGACGATGTGCCAGAGCGGGAAATGAATGTTAAAACTGCACAAATAAAATTATCTTGATTTTATTGGCAACGGCTTTATAAGTCTGCAACCTGCAACATAGTCTCCTTTATTATCCGAGCTTATCTGTGCCGTCCAAGGAGGAGCTCGCCGCTGATAACATACAATTCTGGCTGTCGCCAAGTCAAAATTCCCCATTGATGTACTCAAGAAGGTTCCTCACCGGCATTTCGTCTTCAGTGTACTGGAGATCCTCCGCCATTACTTCCTCTATGACCGGAAGCTCCTTGCCGATTTAAGCCGTTGCGACTGGGAATCCCTGAGAGTTTTTCTCAATGATGCGAGACCCGAAAACGATCCCATCACCGGTGCAGTCATAGCTATTCAGAGCTTTGGCGACTTCCTCGGATTTAATCCCTACTGTCACATTTTGGTGACGGACGGCTGTTTCGACGGCAACGCGAAAATCCACTATTTCAAATGGTACTATTTGCTTTAATTTCAAACCAATCAGTGCATATCAGGTTAATGAAACGATTTTTTTTAGGGAAGCACGTGAAAAAATTGCGAGGGCGAAATCTCTGGACTCCTTCCTGAACTCGTTAGGTTGACACTTTTCGTTGTTATAGTAGATTTCAAATGGAAATTGTGATAGTAAACCCAAAATATCAAAGGCCGTTAAACAAGTCCCATCTCGTACAACTATGCTGGAGCGAAATACGCTCCTTAACTGACAAAACCTCTAAACTTACGTATTCTCTACATGACTTCGAGACTGAAGAGGTCCATGACATGAATACCATCAGATGCGCCGCGTGTGGGTACCAGCGTAATATCGGCGACTCTTTTGTCCGCCAGCACATGGGGAAGACGTTAGAGTGCATTGTATGCGGCAAGATGATGACTATCATTAACTATAATAGTTGGTCATACAAATCGTGCCCCGCATGCGGGGGGGATGGTCTTGAAGGAAAATGCTTTATGTGCCTCGGTAGTGGCTGGGTCTCAGCCCCATAGAAATCATGAACAATTTGCTTATCGCTAAGCTACAACGTTGCCCGTATTTCTAATAAGGCCGAGTTTGGATGGATAGTTCTTGTACCAGAAGATGAGAAAGCGCGCCATTCTTCAATGGTATTCGGGTGATATAACACTTAAATCAATAGTAATAAGTGTTATGTCCCCCGAATACCAAATTCGTGTTGGACGGAACAAAACAAAATGGAAAATCTCAAATGAATAAAAGAAGATTAGTTACTATTGCCGCATGGGGGAATATTATAGGTTTTTTTGCTATGAGATTTATGAGAAAGGCATATGATTACACGCCGAGTTTTAAACGCAGTGATATTGATGATTTTTTTGGTCTTGTGATTTTTTTTCTCATCATGGCTGCGCCTGGCGCTTACTATTATGCCCAAGATATTAAATCGAGTGAAGAAAATGTAAAATTTGGGCATTTGATTGATAAGATATGGGAGACGGGTGTTGTCGCTTTTCTTCTTGGTATTGTCGGGATCATCATAGGAAGAACTCTGTAATTTAGTTCTTCGAATGGTAATCGTTATTTTTTTCAATTGTCTTTTTTAACGCTTTGTAGAAGTCTCTGAGACCTTTGAATATCTACCGAATATGTCATTCCGGTGAAAACCGGAATCCAGGAAGTTATTGATAATACTGGATTCCGGCTTCCGCCGGAATGACGACGGGGGCCGTAATATGGTAAAATTCAAAGGTCTCGTCTCTATATCAAGGCCAGGCTGTCAGCCACCGCAAGCCCGGCCCGCGTCGGTCGCAGCCAGCCCTCTTTTATTTCTATCAACCCTTTTTTAACCAGCGTTGATATCGTGATATTTTTTTCAGACAGGAGGTCACGTTCGAAGCGCAGCTCATAATCCTTAAGGCAAACGCCTTTTATCGTTCGCAGACCGAGGAACAGTGATTCCAACTGCAACTGCTCGTCGGTCAGTGTTTCCGAAGCATCTACCGGCGCTATTCCTCGTTCCAGGTCTTTGAGATATCCTGAGAGAGACCGGTGATTCCACCAGCGCCTGCGCTCCCGGAAAGAATGCGCCGAAGGTCCCAGACCGAGATAAGGCGTATGGTTCCAGTATTTTTGATTGTGCCGGGATTTAAGTTTCAGATTTCTTGCGAAATTGGAAACCTCATATTGTATATAACCGGCCTTTTCTATGATATCGGCAGTTTTGAAGAAAAGATCGGCCATGAATGCCTCGCTGGGCAGGACGATTTCTCCCTTTGATTGTAAGACGGCGAGAGGAGTGCCGGGTTCAACCGTCAACTGGTAGCAGGAAAGATGTGCAGGGCTAAAAGACAGCGCCATACGCAGGGTTTCTGTCCAGGATAAGATTCCTTGCCCCGGTATGCCGTAGATAAGATCGACTCCCGCATTATCAAAGCCGGCCTTTCCGACTTCATCAAGCGCGGTAATGGCCTGAGCGCGGTTGTGCCTCCTGCCTAAAAAGTTGAGGACCTTATCGTCGAAGGATTGGATGCCCAGGTTGATGCGGTTGATTCCTATGCTGCGCAATGCCTCAATATCAGAGAACGTAATGTCGGCAGGATTTGTTTCCACGGTGATTTCCGCAGCGGAAGCAACATTAAATTTCTTTGCTCCTTCCCCAAGGAGGATTGCCAGATATTTTATCGGAATTACTGACGGCGTCCCCCCTCCAATGTATATAGTATCGAATGCCTTGAAATCTTCCCGGTAAATATCCATTTCTCCGAGGAGGGCCCGCACGAAATCATCAACCGAATCAAGGGAAGTTGTTGAATAGAAGCCGCAGTAATGGCACTTGCTCAGGCAGAAGGGAATATGAATATAAAGGCCGGGGGCTTCCATTTTTACGAAACCATCTTTGATGGGCTCGTAAAAAGTCACCTTTCCCCTCCCCTGGCGGGAGGGGATTGAGGGGAGGGGATTGTAACAACTGGATATAATATTTCTTTTTCACCCTCACCCTCGCCCTCCCCCGTCAAGGGGGAGGGGATTATGGGCTTTTTACGAGGTCGTCATCTTTAATCAGTATCGGATTTCAGCACCGCAAGGAAAGCGCTCTGGGGGATGCTTACCGATCCGATCATCTTCATGCGCTTTTTCCCCTTCTTCTGTTTTTCCAGGAGTTTTCGCTTCCTTGTAATATCGCCGCCGTAGCACTTTGCCGTGACGTCCTTGCGGAAG
>DATESZ010000088.1:0-11021 GCA_035283845.1 Syntrophales bacterium
AATAGCGCAAGCACGGTTCTGAGAGGGGTCGGGGACAACTGATGTATGGTTGAGATGATGTGGCACCGCCGGGAAACCAGGCGGAAACGGAGAACACAAACATCAACCTACAGCGTTGGGAGAAACTGATCTACTCGACTTCTATCGGGAATACAATGTAATATCGCTAAAAGGATCGCTATTACAGAATGAAACAGCTCATTGACATACTTGGTAGAAATATTCGTTTTACTGACGAGCGATTTGCTCATATTGAGGGTGATCATCCAGAAATGGAAGGACAGTTTGGAAAAATATCGGAAACTTTATTACAGCCTGATATTATTGTTAAATCAAGGACGGATTCTGAAGTAGATCTTTTTTACCGATATTATTTGATCACACCGGTTGCTGAAAAATATATGTGCGTTGTGGTAAAAAACCGAATAGATGATATTTTCATTATTACGGCTTATTTTACGGACGCCATCAAAAGAGGAGAAGTCCTATGGGAGAAGAAGTAAAAGTTTGGTATGATAAAGAAGGAGATTACCTTGAGGTTCTTTTTGATCGAAAGGCCGGGTATTTTAAAGAGACGGAAAACGATGCTGTGATGGAAAAAATAGACACTGAAGGGAATGTCATTGGATTCTCCATTATGAAAGTCAGCGCCTTGAAGGAAGAAAAACCTATTGCCATCGGATTAAAAAAACATGTTGCCTAAATCGAATAAAGATCACGTTATAAAAATATCTGTTCTTCCCATTGCCCATTTTCATCGTGTTCGGGGAGCCAAAAACGCAGGTTGTAAAACCTCGCCTGGTTTTATTAAATCAATGAAATAATCGTAAAGGAGGGTAGTTATGGATGTTCTTATTTTGAGCAGATGGCAATTTGCCATCACCACCATGTTCCACTTTATTTTTGTGCCGCTGACGCTCGGGCTTTCGATCCTTGTGGCGTATATGGAATGGCGGTACGTGAAAACAGGCGACAAGACCTGGCTCAGGATGACGAATTTCTGGGGCAAGCTATTCCTCATCAATTTTGCCCTCGGCATTGTCACGGGAATAACCCTGGAATTCCAGTTTGGCATGAACTGGGCCGAGTATGCAAAGTATGTGGGCGATATTTTCGGAGCGCCGCTTGCCATCGAGGCAACGCTCGCCTTTTTTCTGGAATCGGTATTCATCGGCCTGTGGATTTTCGGGGCCGGCAAGGTATCGGAGAAAACCCATGCCTTTGCCATCACGATGGTGGCCTTTGCCGCCAATCTCTCGGCGCTCTGGATTATCCTTGCCAACGGCTGGATGCAGCATCCCGTCGGTTTCGTCCTGAGAAACGGAAGAGCGGAGATGGTGGATTTTCTGGCCCTTCTGACGAACGGTTACGGCTGGGTTATCTTTGCCCACACACTCACATCGGCCTACCTTCTGGCCGCATTCTTTGTGATGGGAATCTCGGCCTGGCACCTGCTCCGCAAAAACAACCTGGAGTTCTTCGGCCGTTCCTTTCGGACCGCCGCAACTTTTGGCCTCTTTGCCCTTATGCTTGTTTTCGTCAGCGGCGAACGCAGCTCCGTGACTGTCGCCTACAACCAACCGGAAAAACTGGCCGCCATCGAGGCCCAGTGGGAAACCATCAAGGGAGCGCCCTATAATGTCCTTTCCTTTCCCATCACAGCGGAAGAGCGGAATATCGAGCTTATCATGGTGCCTAAACTCCTCAGCGTGCTGGCTTTTCACGATCCCGAGGCCGAGATTAGGGGGTTGAAGTCTTTTAATCGTGAAGACCGGCCGCCGGTGGCGCTCCTGTACTATGGCTATCGCGTCATGATGGGACTGGGCGTGGCGATGGCCGTGCTGGCCATCTTGGGCTGGGTATATTCGAGAAAAGGCGTCATAGAAGAAAAAACTACTTATCTGAGGCTCATGGTATTTGCCATTCCGCTGCCCTATATTGCGATCGAACTTGGCTGGATGGTAGCCGAAGTTGGGCGCCAACCCTGGATTGTATATCATGTGATGAGGACATCGGAGGGTCTATCGAAGTCCGTTGATTTCATCCAGGTGGCGGCCTCACTCGCGGTTTTCACCGCGTTGTACGCTGTACTTGGCGCCGTCGATATCTATCTGCTTGTAAAATACGCAAAGAAAGGCCCGGATGTCGACGGTCCGGCCATCAGGAATGCTTAAAGGAGGAATGATTATGGACATCACCTTTTTTCAGATTACTTGGTTTGTTCTCTGGGCGGTTCTTTGGGCCGCTTACTTTATGCTCGATGGGTTTGTCCTCGGAGTGGGCATGCTCCATTACCGGCTCGGCAAAACCGATAGTGAGAAACGGGTACTGCTCAATACGGTAGGCCCGGTCTGGGACGGCAACGAGGTATGGCTCCTGACTGCGGGCGGCGCTACATTCGCCGCCTTCCCGACAACCTATGCTCTCATGTTCAGTTATCTATATACGGCGCTTTTTCTCCTGCTTTGCGCGCTCATTATCCGTGGCGTTTCCTTTGAATTCCGCGGCAAGTTGGATTCGGAACAATGGCGAAAGAGCTGGGACCTGGCTGTCTTTTCCGGCAGCTTTCTGCCTGCGCTCCTGTTCGGCGTGGCCTTTGGCAATATCTTTGCGGGTCTGCCAATGGATGAGGCCGGGTATCAGGGGAGCTTTTTCTCACTCCTCAACCCCTATGGCCTCCTGACGGGCTTCCTTTTTGTCATGCTCTTCGCGGTCCACGGCGCACTGTATGCGTCAGTAAAAACAACAGACGAACTGAAAACGCGGGCGCAAAAAACGGCGGTGACCCTATGGCCCGTCCTGCTTATCATAGCGGTTGCTTTCCTCGCTGGCACGGCCTTTGCGACAAAACTCTACGATAACTTCCTTACTACGCCGGCTCTGCTTATCGCACCGGCCTTTGCTGTGGCCGCACTGATCGGCATCAGAGTCTTCATCGCCCATGATCGTCTATATCGGGCCTTTGCGTCCTCCTGCATCACCATTGTCATGGTTGTTTTCACCGGAGTGATAGGCCTTTTCCCGAACCTTATCCCTTCGAACCTTGATCCGAAATACAGCCTGACCATTTTCAACTCGTCATCAAGTTTACTCACGCTCAAAATCATGACAGGCGTAGCGCTGACATTTGTGCCCATTGTCATCGCTTATAAGATCTGGATCTATCGCATCTTCCGGGCGCCAATATCGGTCGAAGACGTACTGAAAAGCAAAGAAGCGTATTGATTTTCCTCATAACCTGTCCCCAGATTAAGTTTTTAATGGCGGGAGCATAATGAAATTCATCATGATCTTATCTGTTTTGGCGCTTTCGAGCTGCAACCTGCAATATAATCTCCTGTATTATCCCAGCCCCTTTGTGCCGTCTGAGGGCGAACTCGTCGCCCGTAACATACAATTCTGGCCCTCCGGACCAAGCGATTATCGAGGTTTTATCAGTGCCGCTCAAATAAGGGACGTAAAAGGCACGGTAATAGTTTTTCATGGGAATGCCGGCACAGCGGCGGACAGGGTGTATTATGCAACAGCGCTGGGATCTATCGGGTATCGCGTCATACTTGCCGAATATCCGTGATATGGCGCCCGCAAGGGGGAGCTGGGAGAGGCGGCATTTGTGAATGATGCACGAGCGATGGTTCGCCTTGCCGTCGAAAGGTATGGGGAACCAATTTTCCTTTTAGGAGAATCTTTGGGATGTGGAGTGGCGGCGGGTGTGGTGGACAAGGACAGATCTTTAAAAATCGCCGGCATCATCCTCGTTACACCTTGGGATACACTTTTAGCTGTTGCTAAATTACATTTTCCCTTGTTTCCAGTCAGGCTTTTCATGAAAGACAAATATGACAACATTGGAAATCTTAAATGGTTCCGAGGGAATATCGCGATAATAGGAGCGGAGCGAGACGAGATAATTCCGGTAAGACACGCCAATGCATTATATACATCACTGTCGGGCAACAAAAAGATGTGGATGCTTAAAGGGGCCGGGCATAATGATTGGTCAACGTCGGTAGATGCACCGAAGTGGCAGGAATTTCTGGATTTCGTCAGGGGAGCTGACAACAAATGAGCATGTTATTTGTGCCTCCATAGCATTTACTCCTTTTAACATTTCTCCCTCCTTGTGGCCATTCGGCCATGCTAATTAATTGGTTACGGATGGCACTTGGGGTAAAATTACTGAGCGCTGATCAGGTGTGCCACCCTCTTTCCCGCAGCCAGTGCGGAATCAGTGCAAGGGTATCTCAGAAAATCACCACATATGTAAACATCCTTAATGTGGGTCTTCAGATTGGGAAAGACCTGTCCCGGCCTTGGGGCTCCGCTCGAGGGATTCCAATCAAATTCCTGCAAGATCTCGTAGCTCTCATAAAATGGTGAGAGGTCATAGGGTCTTTTGTAAAGGTGCACATAAGAAACTTTAGGGTCTTCTCTGCCTGTATATAGGAAGAAGACATTGTGCGAATTCTTGGCCTTAGGGAACATAACCCCGAGAAACTTTCTATACCCTGGCTTGAGTCTTCCTTTCACTACTACCGTAGGGTAGCCACCATAGCTGAAATCCTCATTCAAACCGGGCATCAGTTGGTTGCTGACAGGGATAGGAACGGCGAGAACTAAGATGTCTGCTTCAAGCTCATCGGGTTCACCATTTTTAGTAAGCTCTATCGTGAATTCTCCCTCCCTCTGGATGATTCGATTGACGGACGAGCCAAGCATAACCCTATCTCCTAACCTCTGATGCAATCCCCTAGCTACAATATCCATAGTGCTTTTTGGGGCTTTATTTATTTGGAAGCCTGTGCCTATAAGGCGAAGCCCATAAGGTGCAGATATGGAATAAGGATCAGATACACCACACATAGTTGTAAAGGGCTGGACAATCTTCTCCACGAACCTCTCTGAAAAGCCCCTCTGCCTGAAGAAATCTGCAGCCGAAATCTTGTGGAGGCGCTCCAATTCTGGCGTGTAACTTTCCTGGTCAAATCGTTGCTTTTTAATAAATTTTTCCACTCCCAGAAGCCTTATTAGCTCGGAAATAGAAAAGATTCCTGAAAAAGCTACGGAAAACTTGGTGAGCTTGGTGAGCTTGTCACCGTACTGCAACCCTAACTGATTTAACCCAATAACGGGAACATCAAGTTCTTCCTTTTCTATACCGAATTCTTTGAGATAGCCCACATAATGTTCATCATAAATGGGGGTTATCCAGACTGCCCCCAGATTTATCCGGTGCCCTTCAAAGATTTCACTTCTTGTTCTGCCCCCCACCCAGTTCGTTTTTTCCAGGACAGTTACCTCGATCCCCTGCTTCATTAATTCATAGCCGCAACTAAGGCCCGCTAGTCCCCCTCCTACTATACCAACCTTTTTCTTAAGCGCCATTTCTTATCCTTCCTTGTCTTTATTGGCCTTGCGCAATATTCAGCTACAATTTTATTAATCGGCATAAACCACTACCTCAGGTAGTGGTACAATAAGCAGGTTAAACCGGTTAAGTTGTTATAATGTACCTCCCTCCTGAAAGGTACCATGTGGAGGGAGGTACAGATGAAAAGTCGGTCTAAGAAGTTAGCACACACGATATACGAACGTAAATACCACATAGTGATGTGTCCGAAGTATCGACATCAGTCAAGGGTGAAGTAGCGGAATATGCGAAGCAACAGTTGTATAGGATTGTATTTTGTGATGAAAATGTTGAATTTAACTTGTTCTTTTTCTGAGAAAAGCTCTTAGTTCCCTGAACTTTTGCCATGCCTCCTCCTTACTGATACAAGTTATATTCTTTGTTACTGATATTATGATTCACATAGTATGGAAAAACAGCAGGTTAATCGGGCTTTTTATGCTTACGCGCCATAAGCTAATCTCCCGCAACGATTGAGGACAATATGACAATTACCGGCTGCCTCGCATATGCAGCGGGTTTAGCCAAGTGCCGCCAATACTTTGCGATTGATAAGATAGAGAAGCCTCTGCGCAGGTCCGCTCGGTTTCTTCTGACCCTGTTCCCATTGCTGCACCGTCGTCTTGCCGATGCCAAGCATCGCTGCAAAGACAGCCTGGCTGACATGGTTAGTCGTGCGAATTCGCCGTATGTCCTCGGGTCGGAATTGTGGCTTGGACGGCAAACAAAGCGCATCAATTTTACGCATGGTGATTTGTCCATTGCCCCGGCCTTGAACAAATCGCGCGCCATTTCGTTTGCGATATCCAGAATCTCACTCATGATATTCCACATTCCAGATAGAGCCGTTTGCTATAAGCGGCGCAATGAAGGATATTTCCATCTCTTCCGCGTTCTTAACTTTACGGGACATAGGTCATTCCATCCGAAATGAGTTCAGGTTGCATCCCCGGAAATAAACTCATTGAGGGTTTCCACCAATATATGAACCGTTGTTGATGGATCGTCTTTCTCAGGGTTGCATGGATTGTAGCGGCTAAGCAACTTCTTCGCGTTTTGTACGGCGTAGGCTTGCCGTTCTTTCAAAAGATCATAAATTTTTTTATCGTTTTTAAAATACTTCCGTTTTATGCATCTTGTCAGTCTGCGGGCATACTCGTGCCGTTTGATTGCCGCATCGTTGAAATGGTAGTGCAGGAGGTACCAGAGTTCGAAGCACTGATTCGAATAGGCAATATGGATGCGGTTTTCGTCAGCCACCTTGAAGGCGCGATTGAAATTGCCCGGCGGAAACGAATCGCGGTCAAATACGCACCATATCTGATTATAAGGCTGGCCTTTACTTGCAGCACCCCGTCCCCGGCAGATGGCGTCTTCCACAAGGCTCAATGTGTTGGCACCCGTTCCCTTTACATCAATTTCCACAAGCTCGACATTTAGGGGGAATTTTCGGAAGTAATTTGGTTCGGTCCTTTTGCCCTCGCAAAGGATGAGGATGCGGTCACGGAGGTAGCGCGTTTCAACGCGCCTGCTATAATCCTTTTTCCGTTGCCAGGTTTTAGTCATCGCTTTCCTCACAGAAAAGCCACTGTGGATCGCCGATAAAGGGAATAGCGCCATATTTTCCGAGGATATAGTCCCTGCCGAAGGATGCTTCTTTTCGCACGCCCCGCAGTTCGACGAGGGAGTACAAACCGGTTACGCCATAGGTGTTTTTCTCGGTGAACCAGATTTGATCCCGTCGAAAAAGCTTGTCGCTCAAAAGGGTTGTATCATGCGAAGCGAAGATCAATTGCGCATTCTTGTTGTTTGCCGGCGAGTTGAAGAGAGTCACGACGGCTCGCGTGAGCAAGGGGTGCAATCGGGCATCGAGCTCGTCAATAATGAGCACTTTGCCGGTCTCTATTGTATCCAATAGCGGCCCGGCCATGCTCAGAAACTTCTGGGTGCCGCCGGACTCATTTTCTTCCAAATCAAAAACGACTGTACCTACTTCATTATTGTCTTTCCCATATTTCCGGTGTGTTGTTTTCAATTCCACCGCCATCGCGCCCCTTTTGATGATATCCTTCTTAATTTCTTCTGGCATGTCTTTCGGCAGCTTTTCGATGGTCAGCTTTTCTTCTCTCCCTTCTATATCGTCAATGCAGAGATCCGCAATGCGAGTCATCTCCATGAGCCGGCGCTTTTGTTCCGGCGTTTTTAACATGCTCACAGTCACGCCAAGATATTCATCGTGCAAACCATGGATAAACCTGAATTTCTTAAAACAAAGCAACAGTTCCTTGGAAATTTCTCCATTGAACTGGGCGCAGACGGAAAGAAATAGAGCATTCTCCCGTGTTTTTGTTTCCAGATCCATACCCTCCTTGAAGCGGATGCGGTTCACTTTGATCCGGTGGCCCTCGCGCACAAAGAGTTCTGCTTCCTTAGTTGCCGGAACGGTGAAAAGCCATTCCGAATGAACACTCTTACGATCGACTTCAAATCCGTAGCGGTATATAATGCCGTTCTGAACAAATACGATTTCAAAGAAGGCAGGATTTTCTTCACATTCGGTACTCAACTTGAAGGTCTCGACATCTATCTCTTCGTTAGCCTGGGTGTCCTTAGAAGAAGTTAGAACCATACGACGCATAAAGCCCATGGCGTTAAGCAGATTGCTTTTTCCGCTGGCGTTTGCGCCGTAAACGACGGCGCTCTTTACCAGCCGCTTTTTCCCCCATTCGAAAACATTGCTTTCCTGCAAAGCATCGTCATTCGAAGCAACCATGCTGAACGTTACACGGTCCTTGAACGACAGAAAATTGGCGATACTGAATTCTATAAGCATGACATCACCTATATAAAATCAAATTAAATAATACTGATAATGTGACATATAAATACTAAATTTGCAGAAAATATGCAAAGAAAAAAGTTATAGTGACAAAAAATAAATTTATTGTGCGGGATCCATGACCTTTTCTCCGCCCGTCGTGATGCAGAAATTGTTGAGCATATTACATGAAATTGGACAGGCGGAGGCGGAGACTCTCCAGGCGGTGCTCATCGGCAATCTGAAAACGGCCATCTCCTGTTCCTTTACCAGAAGGGCTTCCATAATTTATGATTCCTTCCCCCCGAAGGAATTTCAAGGCATTGTTGTAATTAGCATCAGACATGGACTCGGCCCTTTTTATATCGCCTATTTTGTGCATTTCGTAAGCCCATTGCCGGATGTAAGGCAACCCGTTCTTTCCACCGGCTGATTTATTTTCACCCGGGGAACAGGCGTTCAATACCACCCAGTATGATTCCAGATAACTCCGGAGCAGCCCGGAAAAAGTCCCAAGCACCTCCTTTGCCCGATCATTTTTTCCAACGACATTTCCCTCTGCGCCGGTGATGACGCCCTGCTCCTCCAGGTAAGCGAGGGACTCCGTTATCTCAATGTCTTCATCCCCTCCCAAAATGAACTCCTCACTGAAAAGCCTTTTCAAGAAGATGCAGTCATCCTTGATACTGCTGTAAGCTATTTCTTTTTCCCGGCAAGAAAGAACGGACAAGGCTGCCAGGCCTACGGGAAGGAAATGATGAATGAGGGTATTCTTATAATACTCAAGGTTCAAACGCTTGTCATCGGGAAGCAGATACGAGCCCTCAAATCCTTTTTTTTCTTTCCGGGTGCTTTTCGGCAACAGGAAGCCCCACCGGGAAAAAAGCTCCAGCGCTACCGGCACCGCCTCTTCCCTTGCGGCCAAAGCGGGGGCAAAATTCGCCTTTCTGTGACTTAAGTAATCATACAACAGGGTAAAGGTTGCTCTCAACAAGTCTCCCCTAATCTCTTTCCCGCTATGACAGAGAAGCGAGGCGGCCACAAGAGATGCCGGGGTTGCCACGGAAACCCTGTTGATCTCGGAAACCACGGCATGGCTGATATTCCGGTACAGTAATTGCTTGTCATCGTCGGCAATCCCGGCAAAGGATTTCTGCCGGAGAGCAGATTTAAGAAAAAGGGGGTTTCCAAAATTAACATAGACCCGGCCGTAACAATGCATCATGATTTTTGAATGCTTTATTACGTCCAGCATTGATTCCCGCCTCTTCAACACCCCTTGCAACTCTTTGAGATAGGCATTCTCCTCTACGATCCGGTCATAACCAATATAGACAGGGATCAAGGCCAGATCATCGCACACCCTCTCCTGATAGGCGCGAACGAGCATGGAAACCATGCCATACTTCGGCATCAACATCTTTCCCGTCCGGCTTCTTCCCCCTTCGATAAAAAATTCTATGGACGCCCCCTCTCGCAACAATGTCTCTACATACGTTTCGAAGACATCCGCGTAAAGATCATTGCCCTGAAAGCTCCGACGCAGAAAAAAGGCGCCCGATTGCCGAAAGATATATCCCAAAGGCCAGAAATTCATGTTGTCGCCGGCGGCCACGAAGGGTAACGGTATGCCGTGCCGGTAGAGGATGTAGGAAATGATGAGATAGTCAAGGTGGCTTCTATGGCAGGGTACGATTACAAAGGGCATCTTCCGGGAAATCTCCCTGATTTTTTCCAGGCCCCTTTGATCGACAACAAAATCATCGTATATGATGCGCCAGAGCAGTCTTAAAACCTTCTCCCAGATATTCAACCATCGTTCATCATAATCGGCGGCGATTTCCAGGAGATATTGCCGCGCCCTTTCCTGCAGGGTCTTTTCGTCACCCTCTCCAGCCCGGGACAATCTTTCTATCGCCCTCTGCAGACCAGGAGCCCGGAGAACGGCTGCCATCATCTCTTTTCTTTTTTTCAATTCAATTAAGACACTCTCATAGGACCTTCGACAGGCTGCCGTTATCCGTCTATTAAAAATTCTTCCGGAAATCTGCCCCGCATGTATTTTTCCACATATTCGCGGATATCGGCAGAAAGAGAAAAAGTCATGACTTTTTTTAGCAGCTCTCTTGATTCCTCAAGAGTAGAATTCCTGATGATTTTTTTTACACGCGGTATAGCCGAGGGAGTCATACTCAATTCGTCAATTTCAAGCCCTAATAATATCAGCGTGTAGGCCGGCTCCCCCGCCATTTCACCGCACATGGCCACCCGGATTCCCGCACCATGCCCAATTTCCACCACCTGTGAGATAAGCCTCAAAACAGCAGGGTGCAGGGGTTCGTAAAGATAGGTGACTCGCTCGTTTACCCGGTCAATTGCCAGGGCGTACTGAATCAGATCATTCGTTCCGATACTGAAAAAATCCACTTCTTTTGCCAATTTATCGGCAATTATTGCGGCCGCAGGAACCTCTATCATTACACCTATTTCAATATCGCTGCCCAAGCAACTACCCTCTGAAATGAGTTCGTCCTTCACCTCCTGAAAGATCATCTTTGCCTGGCGGATCTCCGCAACTCCTGAAATCATCGGAAAAAGCAGCCTTGTTTTTCCGTAAGCAGAGGCGCGGGCAATGGCTCTTAACTGCACCTTAAACAATTCGATCTCTTTCAGGCAAAAGCGTATGGCCCGAAGCCCCATCTGGGGATTCATCTCCCGGCCGAGTTTGGGATCAGAAAAGAATTTTTCACCCCCTAAATCAAATGTCCTTATTGTCGTCCATGCCAAACCGGG
>DATESZ010000089.1:0-14178 GCA_035283845.1 Syntrophales bacterium
AGGGGAGGGGGTGAGGGGGAGGGTGAAAGGTATTTTCAGGTGAAACCCTCATGACGGTGCCCGACACAAAGGAGAATGAAAATGGCCACCCAGGTGAATATAATTAAATCGAATACTTAGATGTGCATTTTCGAGTGAAACAAAATATCGTAAAGCTGCCGGAATCCCTCACTGTAACAGGAATTTGGCAATACAATGGAACGACAAGCTGTTATTGATCGAATAGCGTCATTGCGGGCGCTTATTGATTATCACAACCGGAGATACCATCAACTGGACGATCCGGAAATAACCGATGCCGAATATGACCGGATGATGGCGGATCTTATTGAGCTGGAGCGGCAGAATCCCGACATCGATACCGCCGGCTCTCCCAGCCGGCAGGTGGGAAGCGCTCCTCTATCAGGATTTGCCCCCGTTAAGCACATCAACCCCATGCTTTCTCTGAACAACGCTTTCTCCGGGGAAAATGTCAGGTCCTTCGACCAAAGGATAAGGGAAAAATTGCAGGAGGAAGAGATAGAATATGCCGTAGAACCCAAACTCGACGGCCTGGCCATCAGCCTGCTCTATGTGCGGGGCGCCCTTAGCCGCGCCGCAACCCGCGGCGATGGCTATGCAGGCGAGGATGTGACGGCCAACGTCCGTACCATACATTCAATTCCTCATCGACTGGACATTTCCGTAGCTGATTTTCCGTTGGAGATACGCGGCGAGATCATCATGCTTAAAGACGCCTTTGAAGAGCTGAACCGTATACAAAGGGAAAAAGGTGGGAAGGAATTTGCGAACCCGCGCAACGCCGCCGCTGGCTCGCTGCGGCAACTTGATGCCGCCGTCACGGCGGAAAGGAGGTTGAGCTTTTTTGCCTATGGTCTCATCCTGCCTTTGGACGGGGATCTTAAAAATTCAGAAATGACGAATTCAATAAGAAGGCACAGCGAAATTATGGATATGCTCTCTTCCTGGTCCATTCCCCTGTGCAGTGAACGGGCAATCGTTAAGGGCGCGGAAGGACTGTTGTCATATTTTGCTGTTATTGAGGCTAAAAGGCACAGCCTTCCTTACGAAATCGACGGTGTGGTCTATAAAGTAAACCTTCTTGAATTCCAGAAACGCCTCGGTTTTATTTCCCGTGCGCCCCGCTTTGCCCTGGCGCATAAATTCCCTGCCGAGGAAGCAGCCACCGAAATTTACGCTATAGATGTGCAGGTGGGACGCACCGGCGTGCTGACGCCCGTTGCCCGATTAAAGCCAGTATCGGTGGGAGGGGTAAGGATAACAAACGCCACCTTGCATAACGAAGACGAGATAATTAATAAGGACATCCGCGTCGGCGATAGGGTAATTGTACATCGCGCCGGTGATGTCATCCCGGAGGTTGTGAGGGTGGACTACGATAAACGACCTCCAGACGCGCAAACCTTCATCATGCCTGAGAAGTGCCCCGCCTGCGGCTCCGATGCGGTACGACTGCCCGGCGAGGCCGCCCGCCGTTGCATAGGCCTTGCCTGCCCGGCCCAGATCAGGGAACACATAAAGCATTTTGCCTCGCGAAGCGCCATGGATATAGAGGGTTTAGGAGACAGGCTCGTGGCACAGCTCCTGGAATGCGGGCTTATCAGCGACCCCGCTGATCTATACTATTTATCAAAAGAAAAATTACTGACTCTCGACAGGATGGCTGACAAGTCGGCGTCAAATCTCCTAGTCGCGATAGAGCGATCGAAAACCCCTTCCCTGGAAAAACTAATTTTCGCCCTCGGCATCAGGCATGTTGGTGAACGCATTGCCAAAGTGCTGGCCGATAAATTATTCAGCCTTTCCGCTATTATGGAAGCGGGTGAAGAGGAATTACTCGCTGTACCTGACATTGGGCCGGAAGTAGCGGGGAGCATAATTAGATTCTTTCACGAACCGGCCAATATTAGGGTTGTGGAAAAACTGAAGGGGGCAGGGATAAGACCGCAGGAGGTCTCGGAGGGGCACGAATCTCCCCTGAGGGGAAAATCCTTTGTTTTCACAGGTACATTAAGTCGAATGCCGCGAAATGAAGCCAAGAAAATCGTGGAATCCCTTGGCGGCCTGGTTTCGTCCTCCCTGACGAAAACCACCAGTTACCTGGTTCTGGGCGAATCGCCCGGTTCAAAATTTGACAAGGCGCAATCTGCCGGATTGGCCGTTATTGATGAAGATGCATTCTACGAACTGATCGGCCGGGGGTGACGATATGAAAAAAAAACATGTTGTAATCGCAGGCAAGGTGCAGGGCGTTTTTTTTCGCGCCAACATGCAACAGGTAGCCAGATCGCTCGATATTACCGGCTGGGTGAGAAACCTGCCTGACGGCAGAGTTGAAGCCGTAGTGGAAGGGGTGGAAAACAATATGGCGGCAATGCTGGACTGGTGCCGGCAAGGTCCGCCCTATGCTGCCGTTCGGCAGGTGGAGGTTACGGAGGAACCATATTCGGGAGATTACAGGGATTTCAGTATCCGCTACTAAGCATGTCTTTTCAGCGCCCTCCGAAATCCTTCCATGGCGTTGATGATCGTTTTATCTTCCACACAGTAGGCGATGCGGAAATAACCCGGCCCGGCGAAACCGCTGCCCGGCACAGTTATTATTCTTTCCCTGATAAGCTCGCCGACAAAAGCGACGTCATCGTCTATGGGGCTTCGGGCAAAGAGGTAAAAGGCGCCCTCCGGCCTGTTGAAACGGTAACCCAATGACGCCAGGCCGTCGCAGAGCAGGTCTCTTTTCCTCCGGTACTCTTCCACATCCACATGGACATCCTGCAATCCGGCAATCACTCTCTGCATCAGGGAGGGAGCGTTTACAAAGCCGAGGATACGATTGCACAGAATGGCGCCGTCGATAACCGCTTCCGCATCCTGCACGGTCGAATTGACGGCTAAGTAACCGATCCTTTCTCCCGGCACGGAAAGGCTTTTGGAATAGGAAGAGACAATGATGCTGTTGTCGCAGACCGCTAAAATGTTTGGGACACACAGGCCGTTATATACGATATCGTTGTAAGGCTCGTCGGATACAAGGTAAATAATCTTCCCGTAAATCCTGCTTTTTTCCCGTAAGAGCGCTGCCAGTTCCCCTATGGACTTGGCGTCATAAACCTTGCCGGTGGGGTTGTTGGGCGAATTTATAAGAACGACCTTTGTTTTTTCGCTGATGGCCTCGCCCATAGCATTCAGGTCAAGAGAAAAGTCTTCCTCTGTTTTTACCAGCTTGGCCGATCCGCCTGCATTATCCACGTAAAAGCGGTATTCCACAAAAAAAGGCGTCGGGATAACAACCTCATCGCCTTGATCAACGAGAGTCTTCAAAATCACATTCAATGCCCCCCCGGCGCCGCAGGTCATAACGATGTTGTTAGATGAAAGGGAAACACCCTGTCTCCGGCTGAGACAGGCGGCAACGGCTTCTCTCGTCTGGACATGCCCGGCATTCGGCATATAGCCATGCTTATTGGGAATCGCATCATCTACAACTTGCCGGAGTAATTCCTTAAACCTGAGCGGCGGCTCTACATTGGGATTGCCGAGGCTGAAATCGAAGACATCTTCCTGTCCGTATTGTTTTTTAAGATTGTCGCCCTCCTCAAACATCTTTCTTATCCAGGACGACTGGTTCATAAAACCCTGAATTTTCGTAGAAATGGCCATGACATGCTCTCCTTGCATCTTTTATAATCTGATTTCAGAATATCAGAATTCGTGTTATTGGGCAACTAAGTTTCTTTCGAGAAGTCTATTTCAGGGATAAAATAAAATAGACGTTCCCATTTCCACGAACAGGAAATAATTCTCCCCAAGCGGGAAGCTGTGATAGTTTACGGCATGGCCAAACAGAAAACAATGCTCCTTGTAAATCCCTGGATATACGACTTTGCCGCTTACGACTTCTGGATTAAGCCTCTGGGGCTCCTTTCCATGTCCGCCTTTTTACGGAAAAACGGCCATACTGTCGAGTTCATTGACTGTCTTGATCCCTGGAATCCTCATATGAAAAAAAATGCCCTTTCACGTTCCCCCCGTCGCCATTCCTCAGGGCAAGGCAAGTATTTCAAGGAGGCAATCCCCAAACCGGACGTCTTAAAAGTTATCCCCAAAAACTACTATCGTTATGGAATTACGCCACAGATTTTCCGTGAAACAATCCTGCGCCTGCCCCGTCCTGATATGGTCTTCGTCACCTCCATGATGACCTACTGGTATCCCGGAGTCTTTGAAACCATTGGGATTATTAAGGATCTTCTGCCGGCAGCGCCGGTCATCCTGGGAGGCAATTACGTAACCCTCTGTCCCGACCATGCGGCCCTTTCCGGAGCAGACTTCCTGCTTGCCGGAGAAGGCGAGGAACAAACCGCCGCCTTACTGGAAATGATTTGGGGGGATAAACCGGGATTCATACCCGATGCCGAAAACCTCGATTCCTATCCCTACCCTGCTTACGACCTCATTTTCCATCCCGATCAATTGCCGGTTATGACCTCCCGCGGTTGTCCCTTTGACTGCGCTTATTGCGCCTCCCGTCTTTTGAATCCTCGTTTCCGTCGCAGAAATCACGAGCAGGTTATGGGCGAGATGCTTTTCTGGCACCGGCGCCTCGGGGTAATCAACTTCTCTCTCTATGACGATGCCTTTCTTGTCGGAACGGAAGAGATGGCCATTCCCCTTTTAAGGGAAATCGTTAAGCAAGGTCTCCCCTGGCAATTTCACTGCCCGAATGGACTGCATCTGCGCGAGATTACGGATGAGATCGCTTCGCTTATGTTCAGGGCAGGATTTAAAACCATCCGTTTCGGTTTTGAAACAGCCGATATCGAAAGACAGATGGTAACGGGTAGCAAGGTTACCAGCGACGACTTGCAAAGGGCGATCGGATACTTAAAAAAAGCGGGCTACGAGGAGCAGGAGATCGGCATCTACCTGCTTTGCGGGATGCCCGGACAGAGCGCCGCAGAGGTGCGGGAAAGCATCCTCTTCGTAAAATCATGCGGGGCAAGACCCATCCTGGCTGAGTACTCCCCTATTCCCGGCACGGCGCTATGGGAAGCGGCGCTTCAGGCTTCTTCCTTTAATATCGCGGCAGAACCGCTGTTTCACAACAATACACTCCTGCCCTGCCGTGGGGAAGATTTAACCTACGAAATGCACCAGTCTCTCAAACTGCTGACTCGCTCCTAAAGGCGAGACATTTGCCATGTTGCGTGCTTAGCAAATAGACCTCGCAGACTATTCGATCCTGTAACCCTTGAGGAGGAAAAACAACTCGTTTGCCCTGTTTTGCATTTTCAGCGCTTCCGCCTCTGTCGTATTTTCGTGATTATATCCTGTCAGATGCAGAATACCGTGAATAAAGAGATAATCAATCCCGTCTTCCAGGGATAAACCGCCTTCATCGGCATCGCTTTGGGCTTTTTCTACAGAGATTACGATGTCGCCGAGGATTTTAGGATTCAGATTGCCGAATTCACCTTCAATCTGGGAAAAGGAGATAACATTGGTTGGGCAATCTCTGTTCAGATACTGCCGGTTGATGTCTTTGATCTCCTTGTTGTCGACGAGCAGTAGACTGAGTTCCCTATCTCGACAACACAATTCGTCAAGCACTTTATTTGCCGACCGTCGTAACTGCCGCAAATCGACTTTTATTTTTTTCTGCCGGTTTTCGATTAACAATGCCATTGCTGCTTTCTTTCCTTGCGCCATTCTGATCACGGATCACAGGTTCGGGATAATCTATCCGGTGATGGAATATGCCGTTGAGAATCATGGTGAAGCTCTCTGCGATCTTGTTCAGATCATGCAGGGTAAGTTCACATTCGTTAAGTTGACCATCGGTGAAGATCCGTTCAATACGATCCCGGACTAATGTTTTTATTCGTGACGGCGTAGGATTGGATAAACTGCGGGACGACGCTTCTAAGACGTCGCCAAGCAAAACAAGACCGGCTTCCCTTGTTTGCGGTTTGGGACCCGGATAACGGAAATCCGTTTCCGGCAGGGACCTGATGGAACTATCCTTATCCTTCTTGGCCTTTTCATAAAAAAAGGTGACCAGACTTGTTCCATGATGTTCTCTTATAATGCTGACAATCTCTGCTCCAAGCCTTAACTTGCCTGCCAGTTCGCAACCATCCTTAACATGGGAAATTATAACCAGAGAGCTCATTTTAGGCGTAAGTTTATCATGTTTGTTTTCACTATATTGCTGGTTTTCAATGAAATATTGGGGTTTTTTCATTTTTCCGATATCGTGATAATAGGCGCTTACCTTGGCAAGGAGCGAATTGGCTCCTATGGTTTCTGCGGCTGCTTCCACGAGGGAGGCGACAATAATGCTATGGTGGTATGTGCCCGGCGCTTCCACTATCATCCGCTGAAAAACCGGTTTATTCAGGTTGGCAAGTTCCAGAAGTTTAATGTCTGTAGTATATTGGAAAAGGTTTTCAAACAGGGGGGTAAGGCCGGCAACGAGTACTCCTGAAACAATCCCCCCTAAAAATCCCATCATGAGACTGATCAGAGTATTGAAGGTGAATATCTTCTCGTAGAGCAGGCCGAGGAAAATGATAACGGCAATATTTACGACCCCTAAAAAGAATCCAACCTTAAAACATGCCGATCGCTCCCGGCAATCAACAATGCGATAGGATGCCGCCACACTGCCCAGAAACGAAAAAAGGAACAGAGAAATCCTGCCGTCAAAAAGAAAAGTGATAAGGATGGATGAGAAAATAGAGAATATTAATGCCAGATTACGGTTGGTGAAAATACTTACCAGCATGGCGCCGGCTGCAAAAGGGATCGGAAAGATAAAGACCTCCTCCGGGAGGCGCGGAATGGCTTCCGTCGCTGCCTCAGCTACAAAAATTCCCACCCTGACAAGTAGTATCTGAAGAAGGGCCGTGATACTGAAAAATAAAAGTTCCCGATTATCAGATTTAAGCCATTTTTGAGAAGCGTAATAAAGAATGACGCCAAGAACGGCAATGGTAAAGAACATGCCGGCAAAAGCCAGCAATCTCGACAAGTTGTTCTGACCCTTAATATGGTAATAGGCTTCGAGCTTATCCAGAACAGGACCGGTAATCTGCTCGCCTTCGCGGACGAGCATTTCATTTTTCTGCACCTTGAAGAAAACGGGTTCTATATCTCTTGTTGCTCGCTGTTTCCTCAATTCAGATTCATTATTGTTGTAGATAAGATTGGGCTGAATCAATTTTACGGATAGAGTGACAACTATTTTCCCGATCACTGTTTTTTCGCGCCCCGTGGTATTATCATACATTTTCATCAGGGATGATTCTATATCTTTAATATGTCGAATTGGCGACAGGTCGAGCACTTCTTTGTCAGTTTGATTTCTTATGTTCCTTACGGTGATACCCCTGTCTTTCTCCTGCTGCAAAAAAGTAACGTTTGTAATCATTTCAGTGCGATAGGCTGCTTTGATCAACTCTGAGATTTTAGCCGCTATCGATTGTGAGAATTTGTTACGATAAAGAATATTGAATTCATCGGAAGAAAGGGTAATGCCGATCGTGTTCTCAAAGTCTTTTTTAATTTGCGCTAGGCCCTCTTCGCCCCCCTCTCGAGCATCCCACTTTATTTCTTTCGCAATGGAAAAGGCATTTGTAAGGGTGGTAATTATCCTGGTATCCACATCACTGTCATAATCGTAAACTGATGGAATTTCATTAATTACTTCCATTCTTTTCTGTTCCGTGGCAACTTTTTTTTCAACCAGGAAATCCCGGTCGGCCTTTATATTACTGGTGGCAATGGCGCCCGCCTCATATTCCGGATGCTTAAAATGTATAGGGGGAGTTAGGAGCAGGGCTGCAAAAAAACTTAAGAAGAATAATATAGCGAGTTTTTGCATTAGAACATTGCCGGCAAATTTGAAGAATGCAGGGCTGTTATCCTTGATCTTTTTTTTAATTGCGGCAGATTTATCTTTTAATATAACGAAATTGTGCATGCATTAATTACCTTTTTTGCGGCGTTCCAGATGATTGTATGCCCGGATTACATCCTGAACGAGGGGATGCCTGACCACGTCAATTTCTGAGAAATGAACAAAACTGATTCCCCCTGTTTTTTTGAGCAGTTCTTCAGCTTCGATAAGTCCGGACTTTTTTTCCGTCGGCAGATCGATCTGAGTTATATCGCCGGTGATAACGGCCTTGGAACCATAACCGAGACGGGTGAGAAACATTTTCATCTGTTCGGAAGTTGTATTCTGGGCCTCATCAAGTATGACGAAGGAATCATTCAACGTCCTTCCACGCATGAAGGCGAGGGGGGCAACCTCAATTATGCCTTTTTGAATAAGGGCGGAGGACCTCTCAAAATCCATCATGTCAAAGAGGGCGTCATAAAGGGGGCGCAGATAGGGATTAACTTTTTCGGAAAGATCACCGGGCAAAAAGCCGAGTTTTTCACCCGCTTCCACGGCCGGTCGGGCAAGGACGATGCGGTTCACCTTTTTCTCCAAAAGGGCAGCCACGGCCATGGCCATGGCCAGATAAGTCTTACCGGTTCCTGCCGGACCGATTCCAAACACCATATCGTGTTTTCTTATGGCATCTATGTAAAGTTTCTGGGCTATGCTCTTAGGTGTGATGATCCGTTTCTTTGAGGAGATGAAAACTGTGTCCAAAAAGATCTTTTCCAGATCGATAGCGCTATTTTCGGAAAGCATCCTGTGAGCGTAATTTATGTCGTCGTAATAGACAGGATAACCCTTTTCCATTATGCTGTAAAGTTGGGCAAGAAGTTTTCTGGTCAGGTCAACCGCAATCGGGTCGCCGGATATGGAAATAGCGTTTCCGCGGACGGTGAGCTTGACGCTTGTCAATCTTTCTATGAGTTTTAAGTGGTTATCATGCTCACCAAAAAGGTTCCGGAGAATATTATTGTCCTCAAAACTGATATTTTGAGCGACCAAGTTCAAATATTTTTGCTTCAAGTAATTTGTTACCTTATTGATGTTCTTATATTCTACTTATCCGGCATTAACGCTATTGCTCACATGCTAATGTTAAAAAAAACGATTAGCAAGCTAATATTGCAAAAACAAATGGGCGTACACCTTGGCGTTTCCCAGCATGTTAGCAATGAGGCAGTGCTCATCGGGCTGATGGGCCGTTTGAGTTGTGCGGCACCATACGGCAGCCGGGTAGCCCTGACAGCGAAAAAAAGCGGCCACCGTTCCTGCCCCCACGCCTGCGGGGAAAGCGGAAACTTGATAGACATGGTCTATGGCTTTCTGCAAAGCCTGCACCACAGGAGATTCAGAAGAGGTAGGCGGCGGGGCCTGAACCTGATGAACAGGCTTAATTTCAACAACTACGGCGAATCTGTTCTCAATTTCTTTTACTATTTTGCCAATTTCGTCCAAAACGTCATTCAAGGGATAGACGGGTAAGATCCGGCAATCCATATAGAAGACATCCTCACCGGGAATGGTGTTTACATTGGGAACATTGGCTTCTTTTTTTGTCGGCTGAAAGGTGCTTGTCGGAGGGTAATAAAGAGGATCGGCATATCCAAATACCCTATGCAGATCCTGCAGTCTCACCACTAAGTGGGAAGCGGCCAAAAAGGCGTTATTCCCTTCCGAGGGCCTGCTTCCATGGCACTGTTTGCCTTTTGTTACAACGCGCAGCCATAGAAGGCTCTTTTCCGCCACTTCAATCATTGTTCCCTGTTCATTTCCCGAGTCCGGCACAACAATCAAATCGCTTTCGAGAAATGGATTGTCTTTGTCTTCCAACAGATATTTCAATCCCCATCGGCTTGCCGTTTCTTCGTCGGAGACAAAAGCAAGACCGATAGTCCTTTCAGGCGCTACCCCTTCGTCCAGGAAAGCCTTGAAGGCGAAAATTGACGCTACCAGATCCTGCTGGTTGTCTTCCGTGCCCCGTCCAAATACTTTGTCTTCCTTGACGTATCCTGCGAATGGGTCATGACTCCAGAGTCTTATTTCGCCCGGTGGAACTATGTCCATATGCGTCATTATCCATACCGTTTTCTTCTTGTCTTTTCCCGGCAAGGTAACGATGAGATTAGGGCGGATGCCTGATGGTACACGGGCATCGGGAGCGTTAATTTCCCTTACGGCAGGAAAGCCAAGTAGGCGCAGGGAAGAAAGGATAAAGCGGGATTTTTCATATTCGCCGTTTCCTCCATTCTCAGGGGATAGGGCGGGGATGGCCGTAAGGCTGACCTGAAGATCGATCATAGCCTGTTCGTAGGAATCTATCCGACGAGTCAGAGACTCAAAAACTCTTTCGTTAATCGTCATCTATCTTTAACTTTTCGACATTGCCAAAAGTCGAGAGGGTTTGGTCGAAGTCCTTTTCGTTGCCTGCTATTAAAATTACTGTTTCCGTTAAGTCAAGATAATCGGAGATTATCCTTTTCAGGTCTTCAATTCCTACCTTCCTGATGTTATCCCGGTATTTTATCAGGTGATCAAGGGGCGCCTTGTCGAATTCCAGCATCATCTGTTGTCGAGCTATCTGTTCCGCATTGCCGAAAGAAAAGATGAAGCTGTTGTTGATGGATTTCTTGGCCCAGTCGAGCTCTCCTGAGTTAACGGGAATCCTTTTCACCCCTTCCTCAAGGGAACGGAGATAGGACAATACCTTTCCCGTGGACGCCGACTTGGTCATGGCATAGGCGCCAAAAACCCCGTACCGGCTCTTCGCTCTGTAAAAACTTCCCGCACTGTAGGCTAAGCCTTGATTAGTCCGTATTTCCTGAAATATACGGGAACGGAAACCCCCGCTTCCGAGAATGAAGTCCAGCACGGTAAAAGGATAAAAATCAGGGCTGATGATTGAGGGCGCAAACTTGCCGGTGATAATAACGGATTGAGGCGTGTCTTTGGGGAGGAGGTAGATGCCCCCCTTTAATCTCCTGTCCGGCGGGGGAATTTCTTCCATCTTCCCCTTTTGCTGCCAGGCGCCGAAATATTTCTGGAATAAGTTTAGGGTTTCATTTTTCGTTATGTCGCCGGTCACGGCAAACATCATGTTTTCAGGATTAAAAAAACGCCCGTGAAATGAAACAAGATCGATGCGCTTGATGTTTCCTACGGAACGGACGGAGGGAAGTCTTCCTCTCGGATTGCCGCGATAAAGCGCCTGGTTAAATTTCCAGAAGGCAAACTGCTGGGGATCGTCGGGGATCCTTATCAGTTCTTCAATTTTTAAGTTCTTGGCCAATTGCAATTTGTCTTCCGCAAAAGCGGGCTGCATGACAATTTGGGAAAGGATTTTCATTCCCCTGTCCAGGTTGCTTTTCAGGCTGGAAAAACTTATGGAAGTGGACTCCATTTGTGCAGAGATGCTGAGATTAATGGCAAGAGATTCCAATATCTCATCGATGGCGCCGCCGCTCATGGTTTCTGTTCCGCCGGTTCTCATAACCGTGCCGGTCAGATCGGCTAAGCCTTCTTTCCCATCGGGATCGAAATAGGCGCCGGTTTTTAATACGGAATGGATATTAATAAGAGGCAATTCGTGATCCTCAAGTATGTAAAGGATCATGCCATTGCTGAGCACAATCCTTTCCGCCTGGGGCGGATTAAAGTGCAACGGCGGGTATCGCAGCCTGTCAGGATCGGGAAGGGTATGGGGGGCGGCAAAGGAGTTGCCCGCGAAGCAGATAAGCAGTACAAGTGCTAATAAGCGATATTTTTTCATTAAACCTGCCGTCATCTATTTTAATTGTATTGATAATTTATTTCTCAGCTTGTCCCCCAAGGAACCGAAGGACGAGGATGGAGCGTCCAGGTATTTATGATAATCTTCCGGTTCTTGTTCACTTTCTCCGCCCTCTGAAGAGTCAAGAGAGAGGGAAAGGCGTTTTTTTTCAATATCTATCGCCTCGATCCGTACATTAACCGCCTGCCCTTTGGCAAGCGCCTCGCCGGCATGTTTGATCCTTTTACCTTTCCCCAGTTTGGAGATATGGATAAGCCCCTCCACACCCGCCTTCAGAGAGACGAAGGCGCCGAAATCCGCTAAAGATGAGACATGACCGCTGAACGTAGAGCCCTTCGGAAAGTTATTTTCAATGTCTGTCCAGGGATCGGGCAAGACCGCCTTGCGGCTCAGGGTTATTTTTTCTGCATTCCAGTCCAGTTTCAGGATCGATAAGGATAATTCATCTCCTACCTTAAAGAGGTCATTTATTTCCTGGGTCCTGTCCCAGCCTGTTTCTGAAAGGGGAAGCAATCCCTGGATGCCGCCGATGTCCACAAAGGCGCCGAATTTTTGTATGGACATCACCTTTCCTTGAACAATCATGCCTTCCTTAAGGCCGTCTTTCAGGCCTTCCTTCTTTGCATTTATTTCCTCTTCCAGAATTGCCCGGTGAGAAAGTATGATGTTACGCCCATTTTCTCCATATTCCGTTATCTTGAAAGGTAAAAGCCTGCCCATGTAATCCCCTGAATTTTCGCTGCGCGGGAGTCCTGTTTGTGAAAAAGGACAAAATGCCCTGACGTCGCCGGCGATCGTGACCTCGACGCCGCCTTTAACCTCTTTCGTAATCCTTCCTTCCACAGGTATGCCATTTGACCAGGCATCTTCGAGATATACCTTGGCGGCGTCACCTTTACCTATCTTGGTGGTGAAGAGCTTCTCATTGTTGCGGGAGGAAAGAAAGTAGGCCTTTACGGTGTCGCCTTCCCTAACCGTAAGTGTGCCCTTATCGTCTATAAATTCCTTGGCATCCAGATAACCTTCGCTCTTGCCGCCTAAGTCTATGAAAACCCACTCCGGCGTTATCTTCACAATGACAGCCTGAACCTTTTCCCCGGGATTCAACCACTCGCGTTTTACGGGATTTTCCGCCATAAGATCGGCAAAACTTTTTTCTTCAATAATATCGTTCTGTTCCAGGTAATTCATATATTCCTTCTTATTTTTGTGATAACAAATTGTCCCAGCTAAATATATTAACTGCCATAAATTTACAACCGGAAAAGTGGACACCGAAAAATGGACACTAATTTACCCAATAATTTACCTTGACATTGCAGTAGCTAGTATGTAGAGTTCGACAAGTGTAGCAAACAGGAAAATAACACAACTATAATAATATTGCGGTACTACAGAAAAAACATTGGGCGGATAAAGATACTAACTCACGTCCTAATTATCATAAAATATTATTTCTTGCAAAATAAAAAAAGCCATATGATGCTTCTACATCCTCTGTAACGAGAGCTTTGAAAAGCTGTCAATAAAGTCATTTCTACCGAAGGGAGGAATTAAATATCTCAATTTGTAAAGATTCCTCGTCGTGTATGCTCCTCAAAATGACAAAATTAAAAGCTCTCGTAACGGAGAGAGCGGAGCTATATCTATGAAAAGTCAGTATCTTTTAACAATAGAGGTGTTGTCATTACCGATGAAGCGAAGAAGGAGCATTGAATAACCACCCGATAAGTCTCAATTATTCATCAAAAAAGGAGGTGTTTATGAACGGACCATTGCTTAAAAATATCAAGTGTGTGCGGTGCTGGACACGTCCGGTATCCGAAGCGGAACGAGGAATATCGGAAAAAAGAATGCCAATAATGGCCCGTGTTGCGACATGCCTCCTCCTTATAAGTTTTATCATCATCGCATCGCCGCGCTCTGCTGCAAGCGAGGAGGATGCACGCCTGGCGGTAATAGCCTCGGACCTGGCGGCGGGGACCGACATCGCAGTCATCATCCAGAACGCTGTGGCGGCTGGACTATCGGTGGATCGTGCCGTGGAGGCTCTTGTAACTGCGGGCGCCGAGCCCGGGATGGTTGCCTACGCTGCCATTACAGCCAATTTTCCTGTTTCTGACGTCGTACGGGGGGCAGCCAATGCCATTGCGCAGTTGGGATTGTCCGAAGCGGCCCTCCTGTCCCAGGTGACAACGATCGTATCAGCCGCAACCACTGCCGGGGCCAACCCAGCCCAGGTGAATAGCGGCCTTGTGAATACGGGCATTCCCCCGGCAACGATTGCCAACGCCATCTCGCGCGCCGCGTCGGCGCCAGTCTTCGGATACACGGCGCCCGCCACGCCGCCCCCCGCCGGGCCGCCTATAATCGCCGGCCCCGTCGGCGGCCTCGGCGGGCTGATCGGCGGATCGGGGGT
>DATESZ010000090.1:0-15430 GCA_035283845.1 Syntrophales bacterium
CTCCGAAAAGAAATACAGATCGTGGGGACGACCGTTGGCTACGGTTAAGTTGAACGAGTTGCCATTCTTACGGCCGGAACGCCCGATGCGCTGCACATAGTTGGACTGGGCAGGCGGTACAGAACAGAGAATGACAGTGGAAAGATCGCCGATATCGATCCCGAGTTCCAGGGTAGGCGTACAGGAAAGCAGATTGGGCGAGCCAGGTGGGGGATTTTCCACCATGAAGCGTTTCTCCAGTTTTTCCCGCTTTTCCCTTGTCAGAAGTCCGGTATGTTCGGCGGTAAATATCCGCTGCACTTCGCCGGTGGCATAGAGAATGCCGTAGAAGTCCAGGGAAGGCGCTTCCCTGACATATCTTCCCCGGCACGAAAAGCGCAGACAGGCATTCTCCTCCCAAAGGGCTGCTTCTTCGCTCGCTGCCGAAACATTGTGACTGCAAGTCTGACAGCGGAACTGTACAACCTGGTTGGTTACATGCAAGCGCCCTGGATTCATTCCCCAAACAGGAAATCCCTGGACCTGCCGTTCCTCCAATATTCCATTTTTCAAGAGTTCCTGAATCACCAGAGTAAAAATTGGTTCACGGTAGTCGCTGATCTGGGAATGGCTCGGGCTGAAACTTTTGCAGAGCCAATCTTCATACCAGGTTGAGCGGGAACGATCTGAGCTCAGGAGGGGATCAAACCGCGTGCCACGCTTCGTAGTGAGAAAAACCGGTGTCCGGGAGAACTTGCCAAAGTTGGGCATCCAGCGAATTTTATTGATCAGGTAGTAGCCACCCCAATTTTCAATGTAGGAAGAGAGCGCCGGGTGGGAAAGAGCCCCCTTTGTTCTCATCTGGGTCAGAAACCCGGCCAGAAATCGTGAGAGAGTTTCTTTATCGAGGTCTCGCAAGAGACCGATCTCATTTTGGAGAAGTTCGCAGAGCTGCTCTGCCGTATCCCGGAGAAGTTCCACCTCCACATAAGCAACCGAAGATCCCGTCTTCTCCAGCGTACGGCCAATCCGGCTGTTGAAACCGTATTCACTGACAATCTCCCAATCGATGCGTTTTTCCAGCTCTTCGCCGAGGGTGGAACCATCCGGTAAAGCGCCCTTCTCCACCAGTATTTCGTAGTCGTTAAACCAAGCCATATCGGGAGGAAGAAACGTGGTGATGAATACTTCCTCACCCATGCGCTCCCGCCAGAAGTGGATAAATGCCGCCGAGATTGCCGTCAGCGGTAGTTCCGTTGTTTGTTCATTCAAGAATTTCTGCAATGCACCACGCAAGTTGAAGCGATAGGTCCGGGCGGCAAAAAATCCTGCCCGATGGGCAGCATCCTGAACGGAGTCAGAAAAAGTGAGGAGTTTCTTATCCTTGTTAAAAGTTGAGGCGTAAAGCTGGCTGATGACGACGCTTGTAAGGCTGGCGGCCCGTGAACCGAGGATGGTCAGACTGTTGTAGCCCTGGCAGTAAGGGCAGTCATGGCTCCCATCAACACCATGCTCTCTTCTGCGCCTCATATTCGGAAGAAAAACCGGGATCAGTTTATCCTGTTTGCCACAGGCGGGGCACTCACCTTTAACGTGCTTCCCCATTGCCACATGCAGGCATTCTCCGCAAAAAACCCAACCAAAGTCCTCTTGCCCCCCTTCGTCAGTTTTGACCGCATCGGGAAATAGCACAACCACCGTGGGGCTATAGCGGAAGAAAGCGGCGTAAAAATGTTGCAAGTCCGGGTTGATCTCTTGATCTTGCTCCCGTTTCGTGCCTCCCCAACCCATGGCGCCGCATTCGCGGCAATGGATGACAGGCAGGTGCCGTCGCTGGTCATCTTCTCTCAAGTCGTCGGAAAAGCGCAACGCAGGCGGATGCTCGATATTGCCGACGATCCGACGCAGTTCACGGAGCCAGAGCAGCAGGCGGACATTGAGGAAGGGCGCCAGGTCGTCATCCTTTTTTATCCGCGCCGTCGAGATAAGCGCTATAATGCTGTCCATCACCAGACGCTTGTAATCCGCTGGGGCATTGGCGAATTCAGGCGTAAAACGGTCAAACAAAAGAATCAGCTCATCGAGAGGAACAATCCGATTATTGAGGGTGAGAACGAGTTTCCAGAAAAAACCGTGATTCCTCAGTTTATCGGACACAAGAAGCAGCCATGCTTCGTTAGCGTTACTCGCTGGTTCGCCGAACCACAGTTCATACTGGGTCTTGAGATAGGCCTGATCATTTTGGAAGCTTTCCGGGTTTAGCGCTTCCACCTGCGCAGGGGAAACAACGTTACTGCGTTCAATTTGGCCATCGGCCAGGAATTCCTCCGCGGAAACAAGGGATTCCGTGATAACAGCATCTGCACCGAATGTTTCGCCGAAAACCTTAGCAGCATAGGCGCAGACCTTCGGGATTTCTTTTTCACCCAATGTGGCGGAAGTCCCTACACAGCAGAGCTGGCCCTGCTCGAATTTCAGTCTGCTTTTCAGTCGCCGGATCAGGCAAGCCAGGTCGGTGCCCTGGGCGCCGTCGAAGGTATGGATTTCATCGACCACCAGATACTGCAATGTCTCCGGCCCGTTTTCTTTCCACAAGGGGAAATCCCTGGGGCGGATCAGCAGGTAATCGAGCATTTTATAGTTGGTCAGGAGGATGTCCGGCGGTGATAAGCGCATGGTATCGCGATCCGTGATGAGTTGCTCACGGCCCATTACCGGGGAGGCGTGTTCTCCCTGTTGGCCGATGTAGAGACCCGCCTTAATTTGATTCTTCAGGTTGGGGTTATCATGAATCAACCGGGCTATACGTTTTGCCTGATCTGTGGCCAGGGCGTTCATGGGGTAGATTATAATGGCCTTGATGCCCGGTTCGCCCCGGTGACGCCGGCAGTAATCCAGAATCGGATAGAGAAAACATTCCGTCTTTCCCGAACCTGTGCCGGTAGCGATGATCGTGGAAGCAGGTTTTTCGCCGGAAAGCCGCTGAAAGGCTCTTCCCTGGTGGTGATAGGGCTCGAATCGCAGGGGGATGCCGGGGAAGAAGTCCTTACCTATGGTGGATGTGCGGTAGGGGAGCTTAATGGAGAGATAGGGTCCTTTGAAGATGCCGCCGTCCTTCCCCAGAAACCGGTCCATGACACCATGAAAGAACGGTGTAGATACGGGGAACGTGGTCTTAAGAAAATCCTCAACACCCTTTTGGACCTGACTGGACAAGACGGATGGGATCATTTATTGCCCCCGGAGTTCATGTCCTCCCTATCGGAAGTGGATAAAGGAATTCTTCAAGCATACATTCGCGGGTATAGGCAAAAACGGCCAGCAGGCTTTCTTTCGTCAAATTAGGATAATTTTCGAGGATTTGATCTTCTGTCCATGCTTCCGCATAGAGTCCGAGAATAAACTCAACAGATAGCCGTGTACCCTTTACGACCGGTTTTCCCAGGAGGACTTGCGAGTCTGAGTGAATAAAATTTCCCCATTCAATCTTCTTCATACAAAGAGGCCTTCCCTTTGAATATTTTTGTATAAAGGCATGACAGCCGCTCGGTCCGAATACCAGAAATCTCTTGAATAAACGATGGTTACGATAACAAGACCGTATTCCAATTCGATGTCGTAGGCCATATCGAAAACCTGTTCTTCGATAGCATTGTCCACCTTAACCGGCAAGACAACCAGTATATCGATGTCAGAATATTCATGATAGTCACCCCGGGCTACAGATCCGAATATCCTCAGCTCAACATCTGTTCCGAATCGATAGATCAGCATTTGTTTTAATGCCTGGACGGCATTTTCAATCTGCGTCCGGTTCATAACTTATCCTCTATGTTGTTTTGTAGCGTAAATAATTTATTGCTTCCGGGCCTCAGGCCATTTCATTCGATAACAGCTCGATTTTCAACGGAATACCCACTGCCACACTGGCCCGTGCCAGTGTGGCCAAGGTAACACTGGTGTCGTCTTCGTCCAGCAAACGATTGATGACAGCACGGCTCGTGTGCATACGGGTCGCCATTTCAGTCTTTGTTATGTGCCTTTTCTTCATGGCTTCCGCCAACTGCCAAGCGATAACACGCTTAATGGCCGCTGCGGTTACTTCTTCCTGAATGCCCTCTTCCTTTAAAAAGTCATCAAAATCGCTACCGATATGCTTATTTTCCATACAAACCTCCTACATCTGATTCTTACGGGCTTTTGCTATTTCTAAATCCGGTTGGGGTGTCCTCTCTGACTTCTTGATAAAAACATGAAGCAACACCATTTGGCCGCCAACCACTGTAAACAGCACTCTGGAAATCCGCTTTTCAAGATGGCTGCGCACTTCCCATAAATCCTTCTCCATCTTCCGCACGAGCGGCATACCCAACGGCCAGCCAAACTGAACCTCTTTGATGTCTGTGCCAATAATCTTGCGATCTTCCGGCGGTAAATTACGCAAGAATTCCCGCACCGGTTCATTACCGGCTTCGGTACGGAAAAACTTAACAGACATGATTGGTTCTTTCATATAGTGATCGTATCAAAAAAGATACATTTAGGCAAGTGCTGTTATCGCGCTGTTATCACGTCAAAAATGTTGCCAACATAGCAAAATTCGTTTAACCTACAGCTGAGGTAAAAAATGAAAAAGAACAAGACGCCATCCTTGATTGAGACTAATCCCTATCTGCAGGATCCCGCGGTACGCGATGCCTGGCTGACCCGTTCCGTGCTTTCGTCCACGGCCATCGAAGGAGTTCATGCCGCCGCCGCCCGTGCCCTTGGCGTTGCTGTAAAGGCGAAAAAGATTAAGGGGAAACACCAGCATCTTGTAGATATCTGCGGCTTTGAAACGATGATCTAAAGTATAGAGGGACAATATTTCTTCCAGCGCCCGTTTCTGCTCACTCGCTTCAATTTCATCCATCTTTCTTTTACTGATAATGCCCAACAGGTTACGAAGGACGCGCCCACGAGAACCCGGCTGGTGCTGGACTTCCACAAGTCCCGATACGTCATAACGGCCCGTCTCTGTCATACCAACCCCCTTTTCTCAAAGGCGGCCCAGGCGGTTGCATAGTCGGCTTCGCGGTCACAGCGGTCGAAGGGGGCGGCGTAGGTGATGGTGCGCTCCCGGGGGCCGCCAGGGAGAGTGTCGTCCATGATGGTGCGGGAAACGGTTCCCGATTTCATGTCCTTGATGTCGTTCCATTCTTGGCGGGAGAAGCCCACGCCGGGGAGGCCCTTGCTGCACGTGAAGACGATGCGGCCGTTTTGGTCGTACCAGGTGTCGCTATCATTCTGCCTCAGCACTGGAAATTGGATGCGGTAGATCGCACATAACTCATCAAGGGTTAATCCTAGGGCGATAGCTACCAGTACGTCGATCTCTATAAGGGCCTGTCGCCGTTGATAGTCCGTCCGGAGGGCACAGTTTCGCTGCCATTTTGGGGTTAGGTTTGAAAAGAGCATGCTGTCGAGGCGGGGATCATCCTTTGTCCATTGCTCATGCTTGAAGGCCTTGTCCCAGCAATCCTCCCAAAGTTCGGCATAATGGGTGGTGAGACAATTGAGTAGGAGGGTACGGATCCTTATTGAAGGTTCATCCTCAATTAAAGGCAATATATTTAGCATACTTCCATCTGCTTTCGGTTTACCTGTTGATTTTACAAAAAAATCGACAGGTAACGATTGCAGCGACCCGACACAATTAATCAGTGTCATTGCATTCTTAAAAGAAGTAGTCATAGCTGTATTGATATTGCCAACAAATTTTGGAACAACAGCTGCAATAAGAGTTCTTTCGCCTGCCTGACTTAACATTGACCTGTGCACCATTCGATAATAATTTGTATGGACTTCACCCTTATCCCATTTGGAATATGGAAGCCTTTTATTGTAAATATCATTATTACACGCTGGAACATAATTCGACCGAGGCAGGTAATCGTCGGGAATATTTGTCAAATCAACTACATCGTAATGTGCCTTTTCTGTGCAGATTTGTCTTGGCGTTTTTGATAAGGGATTACCAACATAAATATGAGGACCAGAAAGGATACAGTTTTCAGGAGAGTGTACGAACTGTGTTACCCTTTTGATTGTGCCATCTTTTTGAGAGTTCGTTTCGTGCCACATTTCTGTTGACATATATTCACCCACCAAATCCCCCAAACGTTGTGGCTTCGCAGCAAACTTCCGAAGCACATCCACGACCTGCCGTGAATGAACGACGGGAAGGCGGGCTTGGATAGCGGATGTGCCTTTTTCGTCATAAAGCTTGGCAAAAAGACTCAGCGTTTTGTCATCAACATCTATGATTCGGTCTTTATGCCCAGCTAAATTCCAATCATTTTTATCGTTTTTGATCCCGATACATAAACCATGTCCCGTGTGATTGAATGAACTGGCGACCGTTGAGGGATGAAACAGATTCGATAAATGAAGAAAACTTTTTGATCTTTGATTGCCATAAATGTTGATACTGAATTTCTCGCGGTGTGCAACGTCGGGAAACAAGTTTAAACCATTTTGAAATTGAAAGTGATATAGTAATCTTGGATAAATATTTTCTCTTAAGCATCCTCCATTAGGATCGTCATACACTCCCTCGGGGTGTAGAAAGCCCATAACGCCCTGATCCGTTCCCATATGCCAAGCCTGGGGGAGGAAGCACTTATAAAGGTTTGCCTGGGTTCCCTTTAGGACCGGATAATTCTGAAAGGCATTAAGGAAATTCTGCGTCCCTTCAAAGGACACATATTCATCTAAATATTCCCCTTGGATACCCCGTTTCCCAATGGCTTCCTCCCGCATGGCGGCCAGTCGCGATGCCGATGTATTGCGGATGACGAAAAGCGGGTCGTAATCGCCCAGAAGCCCCCCTTCGTTCCATTCAATTTTGATCCAGGGAGGATTCCCAACGATAAGATCGAAGCCGCCTATCCGGGCAAAGATGTCGGCAAAGATGAGTTCCCAGTGGTGAAAATGGAGTTGCTTCGCCAGGGCACGGACAATAGTCAGGTGTTCGATACCATCGCAGAGGGCATCGACATTCACGTGGCCGAATTCGTTCGTAAAGTCCAAATCCTGCTGGGTGGGACGGTCATCAGGCAGGAGCGACAACTGCTCGCCCTTTGCCAGGACTGTTTCATAGACTGTCCCTTCCAGGATCAGGCTCAGGTCCATCAGGTATTCGTCCCGCGAAGGTAGCCGGCCCGCTCGCTGTATTGGCCAAAACCACAGCGCGCACCAGTAGTCCATGACCAGCTTGAGTCGTCGGAAGGCACTGGAGTTGGCCACGTTTTCTGATAGTAGCTCCCTGTTGAAAATCACATCTTTTTGTTTCGTCGTCAGTCGATTTGGGTGGCTATTGCTGTCGTCATAGCCGAAAAATCTATAACCGTCGCGGGTCTTGCTACGGATTTCGGCGCATTGTTCCGTATGTCGTTGCCAGAGACGATCAATGGCATTGGAGAGACGCACCAGGGTTTCAATCTCCCCGGTTTTGAAAGGCTTAATGAAATCCCGCCGCCATTGCCGCATGAAGTCTGTTTCTTTCTTGGCCATGTTCCGGACAACCCTGTCCATATAGTTTGCCATACCGCTATCGGGGAGCAGGAAATGATAAACCGCTTTCGCAGGCCGACTCTCGCCCAAAGCAACCCGCTCGGGAACGACATCGAGCCAGGTTTCTTTTCCTCTGCGATTTTCTTCCAAAAGCTCGGAGGCAAAAACCTGTCGCCGGGCGCCGATGAGGGAATTGCCGCAGACGAGCTGATTGCCGAACCAAGGGATAATGGGCGCCTCTCCCTCGTCCCCCACATACATGGCATTAAGCCAGAGGGAAACCTCTGCCAGCTCTACAGCGATCGGGTTTAAGTCCACACCAAATACATTGTTGTCAGCCAGGAAGGCCTTGACCTTCTGTTTTTCCCGACCATAAGCGTCATGACTGATCGTCTCGCCTGTTTCCCTCTGTTTTCTTTCCAGATAGGCCTCGGCGAGTTGATTGATCGTTTCATTGAGGAAGGAGGCATTTCCCATGGCCGGTTCGCAGATTGTGAGTGTCAGGATATCATCGGCAGTCCTGTCTTTCAGGAGCTCCTTCAGGGCATATTTCACCAGGCAGCGGGTAAGTACCTCCGGTGTATAGTAGGAGGCGGTCTTTTCCCGGTTCCGCCCTGCCAGGCGGTAGATGAAAGTCCCCCTGGGATAGATCTTGAGACTGCCATCGGGTTGATAAACTCTTTCCGCTTCTTCATATTCAGGCAGGTCTTCAGCCGCAACGAAAAAAGCCTCATTAAGTTCGTTCACTTCTGTCCCTGCTTTTTTTACCTCGTACAGATCCGTTTCGGCAAAGAAGCCGCTGTAGGAAAGCAAACCCTCATAGACTGCCCCCAACTGATTGATACCGAGCTGGACATAACTGATCCGGCCGCGCCGATGCCGTCCATTGCCGGGACGGGAAAGTGAGAGGAGTTCAATGACCTTTTGGAGAACAACGTTCCTGAACTTCACACCGTTAAGGAGCGCGGTCCGGGCGGGGTCGAAAAGGTGGCTGTTGAGAGGGTACAAGCGGAAGACGGGGCGCTGTTCTTCGAATGCCAGGCCAGCGGTTTTCAGTTGGTAGTTGAAGCCCTCAGAGATGAGGCGAAACAGGGTCCGCAGTGAGTCATGGATAAAATAACCGTCCCGCGATGATTCTTCGGAAAGGGGATTCAACTCCAGATCCCGCAGGGAATCGAGGCTGTAGCCCGTGCGGTATTCTTCGCTGTTCATGGGGGCGTAGCCGAGCTCCGGCCGGGCTTCGATGTAGAAGAGGAAAAGGAGACGATAAAGGTAACGAAGGCATTCGCGGGTTAATTGATCGGCCATGTCCTTGCCGTAAAGACCTTCCTTGCGGACAGTGCGGATATAATGGATGGCCTCGTTGCCCAGAATTTCCACGGCCTCGCGGGCAGAATATTTCAGGTCTTCGGAAACGGCAAAGGCGTGCTCGTGAGAATTTTCATCGAATGTGTCCAGTAGGCTGATCCCGTCTTTGGGGCAGATGCTTTCCCGGTGCAGGAGGGCCGCTACCGCCTGCAGGGTGGCAGGTGCGCGGCGGCCCAATATCTCGGCCAGGTCGAAACGGAGAAAACGCCGTTCATTCCACTTGCTGCGATCCAGCAGAATAACATGGGATAAACTCAAAAGGATGATCCAGCGCGGCGGCTCGGATAGGGTAAAAACCTGTTTGGTGATGATATCCGTAAAGGGGCTGTCGAGGAGCATTCGGTCTGCTTCGATGCCGTCATATTGTGCCGGAACAAAGGAGAGTTCCAATGGGTCCCTATCTTCGGATACGGAACTGATGGCTTCGACGATCCAGAGTTCCGGCGCGCCGTTATTCTTGCGGACTTCGCCGATAATGGGCATCATGCTCCCTGAATCCAACTCTTTCAGATCCGGCGCGAAGGCGTAACCGAGAACTTCCAGCAAGCCGGGCAGGAATTCCCTTTGACAGGAAAGGCGCTCCGCACTGCTGCGGAGTCGTTCCATTTGGTTGCGCAGGGTAAAGTAGTCCTTGTTCAGACGGGTCAGGCGCTCGTAAGGCGGCTTTACGCCGGTAGTTGTTTCCTGTTCTTCCCACTTGGCAAGGAGACCGCGCAGATCATTTTCCAGGATGGCGGTGAGGTAATGATGGGTGTAAAATTCATTCTCGTTGCTGATACCGGTGAGATCCAGGGCCATCAATCCTCTCCTTTCAGCACAGCTACGACCCGGATATACGGAACATCCTCAGTGAGGAGAGAGTTTTCAATCCAGCTCCAATACTCTTCGAAAATACGATCAATTTCCCGTTGCTTCTGCTGCTTTTTATCAAGGGTGCGGGAAGCAGGGGCGGCATCAGCAAAATCCAGTTCCAATTGGTGGACTTGTTTTTGTTTTAAACGATTGAGTATCTTGTCCTGCTCATTGAGTTTCACATTGATCGCCGCTTCAAAGGCATCACGTCTTTTATGCATAAGTTCCTCGCCTCTGGCGATGGCGAGGGGCAGCATCTTTTTCAAGTGTTCCTTGTCGAACGGTTTGTTCTGATTTGGATATTTCTTTCGGTCCAATTCTGTTCTCGTCAGGACATCATAGAAATCCTCAACGCTTTGGAATTGACCTTCCAGAAAACGCGCGCCCAGCCAGGAAGCGATCAGGGGCTGGCTTTTGCGGTTCGGGATGATCCCATAGAGGATAAAGATGGTTTCCCCTTGCTTCAATTGGCCGGGAAGGGTCAGGACGGGGGCCTGCTGGCGGCCAAAAACGGCGAGCAGTTTATCATTCAACCAGCGCATCAGAGGATGGAGATCCCAGAGAAGCTGGATTTTCGGCCACCTGTCCTCTTCCTTGCGGGTTCGGCTGATTTCCTCCATGATCCGGTTTCGATCAGCAGAGAGGATGAATTCGCCGCTTTCCGGCCAGATCTCCCGGGGCAGGAAGCGGAATCGCTGCTCCAGCTCTCTTTTCATGCTTGCTGGGACGGTAAAGTTTACCGTTTGTGCGGCTGTGTCGCAATCTGCCTGCATGTGCCCGTCAGGGTAAAAAGGCTGGGAACGCTTCAGGTATTCAATTGCCTCATGAAAGTAGGCATAATCATCAGTAAAGAGGGATGGCATCTGCTTCCTGGCTGCGGTTGCATCCTCACCTTTCGGTATGATCTCTTCCCCCATCAGCAAACCCAAGGGGTCTTTGGGCGCCTTCTGCAACAGGTTCTCAAAATCATCAATATCCGCCCCCGCTTCGATGGCAGAGGCGGTTATGTTTTCCTCTTCTTCCATGTCGTAAACGCCCATCAGGGCCGAGGGATCACCGATGTTTTTGACGGCCTGTTCATCTTTCGTGATCAACAATTCCAATATCCGGTTATCGCCCTTGATCTTTTCGTTGTTACTTTCCGTCATCAGATAGACGATCCAGGGCTCGCGCTCCTGCCCATACCGGTCTATTCGCCCATTGCGCTGCTGGAAACACATGAATGACCAGGGGATGTCGAAATGGATCATCTTGTAACAGAGGAAATGGAGGTTGATCCCTTCGGAGGCCACGTCGGAAGCCAACAGCAATCGAACGGGGGCTTCTTCACGGCCAAAATCTTCCACTATTTGCTGCTGGTCAACGTCGGGAAGGCCGCCGTGAAGTATAGCCGTCTGATCCGGTTTTAGTTTCAGATCTTGCGACAAATGTTCGCTTAGAAATTTCAAGGTCTCAATCCGTTCGGTAAAGATGACCAGACGATCTTTTGTATCTTTGCCCGTCCACCCAAAACCGTGAATAGTGTCCTTGATAACGGAAAGGAGTTTCTGATACTTGCTGAAATTGCGCGGAGTAACGGTCTGGAGGAGGTGCGCCAGTTCTGCCATGGATTCAATATCGTGTGCGGCCTCTTCCTCACTTTCTTTTTCCAGGCGACTGATCCGGTGTTGAATGGTCTGCAGGCAGGCTGCCGGGCTGGAAAACAGCGCCTTCTCCAGAGTGGTCTTGAAAAGCTTGCCGCCCGTGCGCCGTTTGTCCAGGCGGGTAAAACTCAGCTTGGTAAAAGTATCAAAGGCAGTTTCTTCCTCAGCAGATGCCTGGCATTTGGCCACGGCAATCCTGCGTTCCTTGAAGGATTTGGTGACCTGATCTTTGATGTCTTTCTTGAAGCGGCGAATGAAAAGACCCTTGATGTCTTCGGGACCGTAGTTTTCCGGGTTGGCAATGGCTGTCGGGTTCAGCATGTTCATCAGGCTGGCGAAGGCTTTGGGTTTGCCGTCATGGGGCGTCGCGGAGAGCATAATCAGCGTATCGGAGCGGTGTTTGAGGAGCTCCGCGAGACGGTGTCGCATGGAGAGGGAAGCGTTATCAGTTCCGCGGGCGGCAACATTATGGGCCTCGTCAATGACGATCACATCCCAATAGCACTTCTCCAGGTAGGTGCGATATTCGGCGTCCTGCTTCAGGGTGTCAATGGAGATGATGGCCCTATCGAAATAGAAAAAGGGATTGTGATTGGTGGGGATACGGGAACGCACCCGCTGAATACCCACCGAATCGAGACGCGTCAGAGGGATCGTAAAACGGCTCCAGAGCTCCTTCTGAAACTGGGTGAGCATGCTTTTCACCGTAAGGACCAGAATGCGCTTACCTTTACCGCGACGGATGAGCTCGGCCAAAAGAACCCCCGCCTCAATGGTCTTCCCCAGGCCGACCGCATCGGCAATCAGGATGCGCTGCCGTGGCTGCTTCAGTGCGGAAATTGCCGGATCAAGCTGATAAGGCACAACATCCATGGCGCCATGCCAGCCGATATAGAGATGCTCATCCGTGGGCGGGGTCTGCCGTAAGAGACTTTCCATGAAAAGGAGTGAATCGCGGTAGAAACTGGAGTCGTCGACAACCAGCTCCGTATCGGCAGGATTGAGCAGCTCGATCTGGTCAATCTCTTCCAGGAAGACGGCCTCTCTGTCTTTGACAATTTGTGACAGACCGACAACCCCCACGGCCTGCCGACCGTTTTCGGTCCGGTCCACCTTGCGGACCAGCCATTCGGCGTCTCTGATCAGAACCCGTGCTCCCGGGGCGAGGATTGGATTATTCATCATTACCTATTGTTAAAGACGGCCCTTAAATCATTAATATATTATCAATCATGATAGGCAATGGCCAATTCTCCGGCCTTGCACAGGAGGATGTGTGCGCCACCAGGTAAAGACTGCACTCAGCCATTCCCTTTGCAACGACATCGAAGGTTGATATTATAGCGTATTCTGGTTTTTATTACCATCCAATTATTATCATTAGCAAAACAATGTGTATCGTGGGAAGTGAATGATGGCTTTAGTCGGTATTTACTGCTCTGATAAACGCGGACCCCTTGGTAGAGGCATTGCACCCTTCAACCAGAATTCAATGAAATAAGCTCGTAGGTGAAACTGACGAGTTGTATTTGAAATCTACAATATCCTGTATTTAACGTTCCGTAACAACGAGGAAGTACGCATCAACCGGATGGACTGTATTTAATTCACTGGAAGCAGCAACACGTCAGACAGAATATGGATTGTCAGAGATGGCGTCTGCCCTTAATGCCATGATGAGCTTGGCCTATCAATCTCCGGTGGTGTTCTTGCTGGTAAAATCTTGCAGATTGAACCCGCGAATTATTCGTCTTGCAAATAGCCTTCTCTTACCAAGAAATCCTTTGGCCGCAGAATGGGTGTTCCGCGATAGGAAGACAGATCAAGAAGGTGTTTATCCCCCGAGATGATGCAGTCGGCATTTTCATCAACAGCACATTCGAGAAAGATGTTGTCCGTAGGGTCGGTGATAATCTCGGTTATTAATGATCTTATCGCTAAAAGTGTACCCTTCATGCGCAATTCCCTGACGAAGGGGAGAATTTCCGGCGATGTTAAACCAAATTTAGTATAGCCGAGGACCCGGATGAATTCCTTCTCCATTTTTTCGGTGAGCAACATAATCAATTGTCCTTCCCGGGCCAGGTCATAGACCACGCGGGGCGGACCCTGCCAGAAAAGCGCGGCAATGCGGATGGAAGCCATCCGCTGGAGTGATTTGCTATGCCAGGCCTTGAATTAGCATTATGGCATTGCTCAACCTATTTGGGCGCTATAACAGATACGGGACCTATCAAACTTCAACCAGATCTTTATGACTAAACCCCAGCTCGTAATTCAAAACTGAAACGATCTTCGGCGTAATCTTGATTACCGCTGGCGGCACTTCCTGCTGAGGCATTTGCAGGATGGCAGGGAATTTGGTTACAAGATGCCCCATGGCTTTCTGTATTTCTTCCGGCTTTGTCAGTACTACAGCAGTTCCTCCCATTGAAACGCCCTTGATTTTACCCCAGTCTTCATATTCCCTGTTAATAGCCAGAGACACCTTGTTGCATTTTGCAATATTTTTTACCTTTGAAGAGCTTGCATCTGTGCAGAAATAGATGGTAAAACCGTCACTGGCATAGGTTACCGTATTTGCCTGAGGATAGCCGTCTTCCCTTATAGTGGCTAATGTCAAAATATTATGACTCTGCAAAATATCAAGTACAAATTCTTCCATTTTCTTATCCATAATCTCTTCCCTCCCTGTTTTTTTGTTGCGTAATTATAAGAAAAAACAAATCCACTTGTCAATGAAATAATGAATGTCAATTATGGGCCTCATCCCAGTTCCTCCCCGCCGCAATATCAACCTTGAGCGGAACCCGCAACTCGATAACCTCCTCCATTTCCTTTTTTACCAGGGCCATTACCCCTTCCCTCTCCTCTTCCGGCGCCTCAAGTACCAGTTCGTCATGGACCTGCATGATCATGGCTGCCGAAAGGCGCCTTTCGGCAAGACGTCCGGCAATATTAAGCATGGCAATTTTAATGAGGTCAGCCGCTGTCCCCTGGATCGGGGCATTAATGGCCATACGTTCGGCAAATTGTCGAACAGACGAGTTACTGCTTGCAAGTTCGGGCAGATAGCGACGGCGATTAAACAGAGTGCTTACAAAGCCGGTCCGGCGCGCATTTTCGAGAATACCGTCCAGGAAGGCGCGCACCCCATCGTACTTGCGGAAATACCCATCGATATAAGCCTGTGCCAGTTTCTGCGGCACATCAAGTTCTTTGGCCAGACCGAAGGCGCTCATCCCGTAAAGTATGCCGAAATTGATTACCTTGGCCTGCCTTCTCATATCGGCATTCACCATTTCCGGAAATACGCCGAAAACGTCTGACGCCGTCCGGCTATGAATGTCCTCTCCGGAGGCAAATGCCGCGATAAGCGCCTCATCACCGGAAAGATGGGCGAGCACCCGAAGTTCAATCTGGGAGTAGTCCGCCGAGATGATCGTCCAGCCTTCCGGGGCAATAAAGGCCTGCCTGATTCTTTTGCCCTCCAACGTCCTGATGGGAATATTCTGCAGATTGGGATTGCTGCTCGAGAGTCTCCCCGTAGCGGTTACCGTCTGGTTATAGGATGTATGAACCCTTCCCGTCTCCCGATTCACCAGCGTAGGCAGTGCATCGATGTAGGTAGATTTAAGTTTGGCCAGGCTGCGGTAAGCCAATATCTCCGCAGGCAGTTCGTGATTTTTCGCAAGATTGGCAAGAACCTCCACATCGGTAGAATAGCCTTCTTTTATCTTTTTCCCGCGGGGCAGCCCAAGTTTGTCGAAAAGCACTACCTGGAGCTGCTTGGGAGAATTGATATTGAATCTCTCGCCGGCCAGGCGGTAGACTTTTTCTTCCGAGAGGGACATTAGTTGCGACGTTTCCGCAGACATATTCCGGAACAGGTCGAGGTCCAGGAGCACCCCCTTCCTCTCCATCGCCGCTAAAACGGCAATCAGCAACATCTCAACATGGTGAAAGAGGTCGTCAAAGCCGTCGCGGCTGATCTTTTCCGAAAGATGTCCTGCAAGTTTCAAGATGCCGTCTGC
>DATESZ010000091.1:0-13929 GCA_035283845.1 Syntrophales bacterium
TCCAGTTCTTCTTCTTTCAGCAGGTCACGGCTTATGAGGTAATCAAATCTTGTTTTCCGCCTGCGGGCGTACCTTTCCTGATTGTAGAAGGCAACGCCCAGAACTTCCGCTATCTCCTGGAGAAAACCCTGTTCTTCTTCGGAAAATTTTCCTCCTCCCCCTTTTTTATTCAGTATCTGTATGATGCCCATTAGTGTGTTGTTATGAAATATCGGCGCCGCCAGTATCTGGGTCGTTTTGAATCCAGATTTTTTATCCCAACTGGTATCGAGTGACAACTCCTTGTCAATACTTTGCAGCTCCGCCTTGTCGTAGGCATCGGCTATATTGACGATTTTTCCAGTATTGGCTGCATATCCGGCGATGCTCTTGTTGCTGATGGGCACCCTGATTTCTTTTACCTGGGCGCCGGCCAGGAACATGGAATAGATTTCGTTGCGCGGCCTGTCCACCACATATATGGTGATGGAATGAGCGTTGAAGAGGGCAAGTATCCCATCCTTTAAATCCACCAGAATCTGTTTAATGTTTTGGGCTGCATGTATGCGGTTGGTAATATCCTGAAGTGCTTTACGAATAAGCAGCTTCTCTTCAAGTTGGCTGATTTCCTTGTCTTTTATTTGATCCGGCATGTTTTCTCTCCGTTTATGGAATCATTTACCCGCAAATTGCAAATGAATTCCATGACCAGCTACGACGATCCTTCATATATAAACACATAGCAGTACCTTATAACAGCATGATCAGGGCGTCAAGTTTAAGTCTAAACGAAAATGGAAAATAATTCAATAAAGACTTGCAAATTATTTATTAATCTGGCTTTTTAGACGAGAGGCGGGCTTAACGCAGCGGCAAGGGCTCTTCATTAAGTTTCATTAATCGTGACAATGCCCGTGGTATTGTGGTAGATTAAAATAAAGGTGAAATTGCAAAAGAATATTTTTCCGCTATCTGATAATGTAAAATTGGTATTCCGGACCTTAAGTTACCGGAATTATCGGCTCTTTTTCATCGGCAACGGTCTTTCGATGATCGGGAACTGGATGCAGCAGATCGCCATAAGCTGGCTGGTCTATCGTCTCACCGGTTCTTCACTTCTATTGGGAATCGTCGCCTTCGCCGGCCTTTTCCCCGGATTCATCTTAATGCCTTTGGCGGGCGTCTTAACAGACCGATGGAACCGCCGTCATATCCTTCTTGTTTCACAAATCCTGGCTACGCTGCAGGCATTGGCCCTGACATTCCTTGTCATGACCGACATGATCACCGTGTGGCAGATCCTGTTGTTGAGTGTTTTCTTTGGTTTTATCAGCGCCTTTGATATACCGGCCCGTCAGTCCTTTGTCGTGGATTTGATCGGGAAAAGAGAAGACTTGGGAAGTGCCATAGCCCTCAACTCTGCTTTGTTCAATTGCGCCCGCCTGGTTGGGCCGTCTCTTGCCGGCGTTACAATAGCCGTCGCGGGTGAAGGAATATGCTTTTTTCTCAACGCCCTGACTTACTCTGCCTTTATTGCAACGCTTATCCTTGTAAAAGTTGAGCACGCCGCCAATACCAGCAGTGATACGGATATTTTCAGTGTGTTCAAGGCCGGCTTCAAATATGCCTTCGGTTTTTTGCCCGTTAGAGCGCTGCTCCTGCTTCTGGGACTGGTGGGCTTGATGGGGATGCCCTATGCGGTTCTCCTGCCTGTTTTTGCCAAAGATATTTTTCATGGAGGCCCTCACACCCTTGGTTTTTTAACGGCGGCAGCAGGCGGAGGAGGACTGACGGCGGCTCTTTACCTTGCCTCACGGATTACAGTGTTAGGTATGGGAAGGCTGGTGCCGATTTCCGCAGGTATTTTTGGTTTGGGGCTCATGTTATTTTCTATTTCCCGGATATTCTGGATTTCTTTTTGTCTGCTTATCCCTGTGGGTTTTGGAATGATGGTGCACATAGCGCTTACTAACACCATCCTCCAGACTGTTGTAGAAGATGACATGCGGGGACGCGTCATGAGCTTTTTTGCTATGGCTTTCATGGGCACGGTGCCGTTCGGCAGCCTTATTGCGGGCTGGCTTGCCGATTCGATCGGCGTCACATGGACATTGATGATAGGAGGCCTTTGCTGCGTCCTGGCTTCGTTCGCATACGCGCGACAACTCCCTTTAATTCGGAAGATGGTGCGTCCTGTATATGTGAAAATGGGCGTCATTTCTTCTTAAATGATCGATGAACAATGAGCAACGAAGGAACCTCAATTGATAACTGATCATTAGATAACCGTCTGTCAGGAAGATGGGGGATAGGACGTGCTTTTAGCACATGCAGAGGGGGACGATGATTTGCGGCAATTTATCGTTTCTCTGATCAGGGAAGAAGGGCCGGTAACCTTTGCCCGTTTCATGGAATGTTGCCTCTATCATCCCGCGTATGGCTATTATGGATCAGGTGAGGCAAGAATCGGCAGGGAAGGCGATTATTATACTGCGCCGTGTGTCCATCCTTTTTTCGGAGGCATGGTGGCTAAGCAGCTCTCCCAAATGAGCGGAATACTGGGAAGCCAGAACTTTACGGTATGGGAAATGGGCGGCGGCAGAGGGCTGCTCTGCGAGGCCATATTGGCCTGGGCCAAAAAGAATAATCCTTCATTCTACGAACGGCTTGCCTACTGCATAGTTGAACCTTCTTCCCGTTTTCTCAAAGAACAGCAAGGGCGGCTGTTTCTTGAAGATGATAAGGAGAAGGTCCGCTGGCTTTCGCCCGCTGACCTCACAGAGGGAGGGGATGTACTGGAAGGGTGTGTCCTTTCCAACGAACTCGTTGATGCCTTCCCGGTGCACCGGGTGGTCTGCGAGGGAGGAAAACTGAAGGAAATCTGCGTGGGTGAGAAGGAAGGCCGATTTTTTGAGATTCTTAAGGAGGTGTCTGATCCACGCATAATCGCCTATCTTGCCGATGGAAATATTAACCTCTCGAATGGCCGGACGATGGAAGTAAATCTGCGTTCCCTTGAGTGGCTTGAAGATGTGGGAAGGCGCTTGCAGCGCGGCTTTCTTATGACCATCGATTACGGCTGCCTGGCTCAGGAACTCCATGATCCCTCCCGCCGGAACGGGACGCTCCGATGTTACTTCAGCCATCAGGTATCGGACAACCCATATGAAAGGCCCGGAAGGCAGGACATAACCTCTCATGTTGATTTTACTTCTCTGATCCGTAAAGGCGAGGAATTGGAGTTGAGGTTTACCGGCCTGGTTCCGCAGTACCGTTTTTTGATTGCTTTGGGACTGTTAGATGATATGGAAGAAGCTATAAGAGTGATGTCCGAACTCGATGGTTTAAAATTGAGATTGTCACTCAAACACCTGATTGAGCCGGAGAGGGGTATGGGCGAGATTTTCAAGGTGCTTATTCAACACAAAGGAATTGAAAAACCGGATTTAAGGGGGCTAAAGAGTCTCCGCGATATTCCCGTTGCCTTCTAATAAGGAGGGTGATAATGAGCGATGTAAGGGTCTTGGCATTTTGCGGTTCTCCCAGAAAGGACGGAAATACATCTGCCGTTTTGGAAGAGTTCCTTAAGGGCGCCCAAATGGAGGGGGCAGAAGTGCAACGTCTTGACCTTGCCGATTTTTCCATTGCTCCCTGCCGGGAGTGCCTGGCCTGTTTCGAGGATGGACAGTGTATCTTGCCGGACGATATGGAAATGGTTTATCCCCGGCTGCTGGCAGCAGACATCGTCGTGCTTGCTTCTCCCATATTTTTTTACGGTGTGACAGGCTGGGCTAAGGCCATGATTGACCGCACTCAGGCCCTGTGGGCAAGGAAGTATGTGCTGCACGATCCCTCCCTGAACAAACAGGGAAAGGTGAGGAAGGGTTTTTTCATCTCCCTTGGCGGCACGAAAGGTCAGAAGATGTTTGAAGGGGCAATCCTTACGGCCAAGTATTTTTTTGACGCCTGCAATGTACAATATGCGGGTGAACTGCTTTTCCGCAGCGTGGACGTCAAAGGCGATATATTAAAGCAGCCAAAGGCCATCGCTTCCGCAATTGCCGCCGGAAGGCGGCTGGTTGCAGAGTTTAAGAGGGAAATGCAACCTTGACGGATCAGACCGGTTGTGTTAGCTTCACGCCGTTTTCCAGTAAAAAGCGGTTGTACAGGTAACGCCAGGGAATGCCCAGGTAATGCCCAGGTAATGCAATGAACAGACTGTCCCATATAGATGAAAAGGGCAAAGCGCGGATGGTGGACGTAACCGCCAAGGAGGAAACTGTCCGGGAAGCCGTGGCGGAGGGCATGGTGCGGATGGAGCCTTCAACCCTGCGGCTCATCGAGAGTGGGGGGATGCCGAAGGGAGACGTCTTTGCCGTTGCCAGGATCGCGGGCATCATGGCTGCCAAAAAAACAGGCGGTTTAATCCCTCTGTGCCATCCCCTGCCATTGACAGGGATAGACATAGAATTCGCCTGTAATGTCAAGAAAGGGGAGATAGCAATCAAGGCAACCGTAAAAACCGTTGGAAAAACTGGCGTGGAAATGGAGGCCATGACAGCGGTAAGCTTAGCCTCTCTCACAATATACGATATGTGCAAGGCGGCCGACAGATCGATTACCCTTACAGACTTAAAGCTCCTTTCCAAAAAAGGCGGAAAAAGCGGGACATTTATTCGGAAATAGTAGTGATAAGCACTTGACAGGGAATGATATGTCACAGGAGATCTATAAAATCAGACGGGCGATAATCATTCCTCTGGGCGTTGCCGTTTTTTTTCTTTTTTTCTTGCTTTTTCTTTCCCGCTTGCTTAAATTCCTGCCGGGAGAGACGTTCGTACTGGGTGCGGTTTTTCTTTTCGCTCTATATTTTTTTCTCGAGGTTTTATACCGACAGGTTTCTATAAGGGAAGACGGCTTGGAGATAAAGAAGTTCCTGCGTAAAAAAGAGCTTACGTGGGATGAAATTACCCATCTTGGCTGTCTGGTTATGGCCAAAAAGGTCTATTTCCTTCTGACGACCACTAAGGGGTTTTGTATCCTTTCCAACAGTTATGAACAATTTCCCGACATGCTCGATCATCTGATCGGGCGCATGGACAGGGAAAGAGTGGAGGGGGAGGTCCTTGATTTTGCGAGACATCCTCTGGAAGATAATCAAACCGTTCGCTCGGCATGGTTTATTGTAACAATCATTCTTGCGGTTATTGCTTTGCGCCTTTTTATTGATTGACGGTCATTGTTTGACGGCGCCGTCTAATCGTTTGGTTTTTTGCAATTTTTTACGAATTAGTCATTGTTTAGTTACGAGTTTTCGCAGAGACATCATTAAATTATATTAGCATAGGGAAGGGATTGTTATGAGGCAAAGGAATGCTACCGGCGTAAAGGATATACACGCAGCAAACACACCGTACTCGGTTGCCGAAGATATCATAGAGAAGAAGCTTGCCGATATAACTACGGTGCTTTATTCCACAAACGGCGGTAAAAGCAGATTGCATGAGAATATCCTTTCCATGGTGGAAAGAAGCCTCTTCAAAATAGCCTTGAAACGGAGCAATAATGCCAAGGGCGCCGCTGCTGCCTATTTGGGGATCAACAGGAATACCTTCCAGAAAAAAATGGTCAAGCTGGGAATCGACAATTCCAAAGAATAGAACGCGGGTAAAATGCCCATGTCGTTGCCGGACAAGGTAAGGGAATTAATAGAAAAAGGGGTCGCGGTCAGGGACCCCTCTTCCGTGGATATAGGCGATGAGGTACACCTTGACAGGATTTCCGGCCGGGGGGTTGTTCTTTATGGCGGTACAAAAATATACGGCGCTAGAACCATTATTTCCGAAGGGGTAAAAGTAGGCTACGAGGCGCCGGCGACTGTTGTTGATTGCCTTGTCGCGCCTTGGGTGGAGCTGAAAGGAGGGTTTTTCCAATCCTCCGTTTTTTTGGACAGGGCAGCCATTGCTTCCGGAGCGCACGTCCGGGAAGGCTGCCTCCTGGAGGAGGAAACGAAAGCCGGGCACACTGTAGGTCTCAAGCAAACCATACTTTTTCCCTTTGTCACCTTAGGCAGCCTGGTCAATTTTTGCGACTGCTTGATGGCGGGAGGCGTCGGCCGCGAGAACCACAGCGAGGTCGGCAGTTCCTATGTGCACTTCAATTATACGCCGCAGCGGGACAAGGCCACTCCTTCCCTGATCGGCGATGTTCCCGGAGGCGTCATGTTAAACCAGCTTCCCGTATTTCTCGGCGGTCAGGGCGGCCTGGTCGGCCCGGTAAGGATCGATTACGGAACGGTTATTACCGCCGGCACGGTCTGGAGGCATGACAGCGCCGGGGCGAAATTATTGCATGGCAATGAAAGCAGGCCAATAAGACAGGACTATCATGCCGATTTCTACGGAGATATAAGGAGAAGAGTTTACAACAATATAGTCTACATAGCCAACCTGCTGGCATTGAGTCAGTGGTACGTGCATGTGCGCCGTAATTTTTTCCTCAAGCGGGAAATGGGGGCGGAGTTTTTTGAAGGCGCCAGGGGGCTTTTAAGTGCGGCCATTGGGGAGCGGCTGCGGCGTTTCCATGATTTTTCAAAAAAAATGCTCATATCCGTTGCTACAGGAGAGTTGAAACGTGGGGACGGGGTGGATTTACTTCGTCAGCAGCGGGAACTGGCAGAAAAATGGCCTGAGATTGAGACATCTTTTGAGGACTCCCGAGATGAGAACCTGGGTGGAAAAAACCGCGATATTTTTCTTGAAATGCTCGAAAAGCCGCTGAAAGCGGGTAGCAGCTACATTGAGGCGATCCGGGGGCTTGATGGGGATGCAAGGCTGGCCGGGACACTCTGGCTCCAGGAGATCGTTGACGACGTGACGAGCCAGGCGCTTGCCAGGCTGCCGTCCTTCCGTTCCCATGTTGCCTGAGGGATACAATATAATTTTTTACTAAGCGTCACGGATCGTTATGCAGTTAAATTATATCAAGAAAATAGCCAATTCATTAAAGACATATAAGCTGTATTTAGGTCTTGCCCCCCAACCTGTACGAGGGCCGGCAATCATCCTTTTCCCCTTGTGTAACTGCCTCTTATGCTGCGGTCTTGCCGGCATCGTGACGGTAAAAAAGGCCCCGCCTCCACCTGACATCGATCCGGTTTTGCAGCTTGCCGAACTCTTAGAGAAAATAGGTAAGAACGACCTGCAAACCATTCTGAGCGGCTCCCTTGCGACGGAATTTTATTTAAACGGCGGCGGTTATTTAGAGGAGATGGAATGTTACGTTCGATCATTGAAGACGGACGAAAATTTTCAGCGCCTCTTTTTTAATTCCGGAAATATCAGACGTCTCAGCGATCTTGTCGGGCAAATGAAAGACTTCCTATCCCAGGAAGAAAGGCTGATCGATGAAAATGCCAGCTCTTTTTCTACCGGCAAAATGGAAACCATTAATGGCCGTCTGGTCTCGTTGCGCGACATTGTCTGGGCTGCCGGACAAGACATCCTCCGGAACGTAGAGAAAATTGTAAAACTTTCCGGTGCAGTGGATATATGCGACATCCCGGCGGCATCCTTGAAGAAATATAAAAAGATCAATTTTCTTCTAAACTGTTTGGACCGGCTGGAAGTAAGGGGAAGGGATTCGGCAGGCGTCCATATTACCTTTACCCTTGACGCTTCCACCGGCAACCGGATACCGGATGTCCTTTCCCTCAAAGGTCTCCGGGATGAATTTTTCAAAAGGGGACGGGAAGGAGACCTGATTAATGGCTCCATCAGCCTTTCCACCCTGCCGCATATGGAAGGCGTGACGAGCGATGGGGTCTTTCTTTCTTTTACTTATAAAACATCCTCCATCGTGGGTGAACTGGGTTTAAATACGGCAAATTTAATAAAATCAATCCGGGAGGATCGGATATTTCACGAGCTTTCCAAACTCGATACGATCTCTGATGCCGTTTGTGTCCATACCAGGTGGGCCTCTGTAGGTTCCATTACGGAGGAAAACTGTCATCCCGTAAACAATTTTACCACCTGCGGCGACTCCTCCGACGGCGCGGGCAAATGTTCAAGAAATTATCCTTTTTACGGAAAAGGTCCCTGGACGATCAGCGTCGCGCTGAACGGCGATATTGATAACTACCAGAGCCTGAGGAACGGCCTGGAACAAGGAGAAGAGCTGATCGCCCCTGAAGTGACGACGGACACGAAGATTATTCCTTTAATCATCGAGAATTACCTGACGAGGGGGGATGATCTGAGAACCGCCTTCCGTAGAGCCGTAAACGATTTTGAAGGCTCTCACGCCATTGCCATGGTAAGCAATGTGGAACCGGACAAGGTTTTTCTTGCCCTCAGAGGCAGCGGTCAGTCCCTTTATGTGGGGATAGCCCCCGACCAGTATATCTTTTCCTCGGAACTTTACGGTATCGTCGAGGTTACGCCTTTTTTCCTTAAGATGGCAGGAGAAGGAATCCCCGAAGCCCCCTCCCCGGAGAGCGCCGGTCAGATATGCGTTCTTGATCAGAACTCGCCGGGAGGGCTGGAAGGCATCAGCGCCTTTTCTTATGACGGTACTTTGTTGAAGTTAAAGGAAGAACAGATCCGGAAAGCCGAGATCACGACCCGGGACATAGATCGGGGGAATTACCCCCATTACTTCCTTAAGGAGATTACAGAATCCACACTTTCGGTTAAAAAGACGCTGCGGGGCAAATATCGTATAAACAGAAAAGAGGCCAAGAAGTCGGTGCTGTTCAATTTAGGAGAGGATGTCTTGCCTCTCGAAGTAAAAACGGCTCTTGCGGAAGGCAGTATCGCCCGGATCATGGTCATCGGCCACGGTACGGCAGCCGTGGCAGGCGAGGCAATTGCCTGCGCCATGAACAGGTATCTGGAGGGCAGCCCCATAAAGTGCGAGGCGAAAATCGCCTCGGAACTAAGCGGTTTTTGCCTCTCCGACAACCTCAGAGACACGCTGATTATCGCCATAACCCAATCGGGAACCACCACAGATACCAACCGGGCCGTTGCCATGGCCGTGGAGCGCGGCGCCAGGGTCGTGGCTATCGTAAACAGGCGCCAATCCGATATTTGCACAAAAGCACAGGGCGTTTTCTATACCGGCAACGGCCGGGATATCGAAATGTCCGTGGCTTCCACCAAGGCGTTCTACTCCCAGATTGTGGCCGGCCATATCCTGGCCCTCTACCTTGCCCAGTTGCTTAAAATACGCTCCGACGATTTTATCGCTGAGGAACTTGGCGCCCTCGAGCAGGCGCCGGCTCTGATGACGCGGGTGCTGGAGAAGAAGGAGCAGGTAAGGCTTTGCGTGGAAAAGACGGCCGGACAGAAAAGGCATTGGGCAGTGGTGGGAAGCGGTCCCAACAAGACGGCGGCAGATGAAATCAGGATCAAACTAAGTGAACTGTGCTATCGCACCATATCTTCCGACGTGGTGGAAAATAAAAAACACATCGATCTGTCTGCGGAACCACTGATAATCGTATGCTCGGCAGGCAACCCGGAAACGGTGCTGGGGGATATAATCAAAGATGTGGCTATCTTCAAAGCCCACAAAGCCTGCGTCATCGTTATTGCCGATGAAGGGGAAGAAAGATTTCACGAGATCGCCGATGCGGTCATCGATGTGCCCCGGGCGCCAATGCCATTGTCCGTTATTCTTAATACCTTAGCCGGCCACCTGTGGGGTTATTTTGCCGCCTGCTATATTGATGAAGAGTCCCTGTTTTTCCGGGAATTCAGAAACCGTCTGAATATGGCCATGGCGGAACAGGTAAGAAAAAATTATTCCCTTTATGAAAAAATAGCAGACCGGGAGTTCCGGTGGATGGTTAGAGAATTCTACGCGGACTTCAACCGCCGAAGGCGGAATGGCGCCTTTTCTTTAACAAATGTCAAGACAAGTTCCGATATGGTCCTTCTCCTTAAATATGCTTCAGGGGCTCTGCCGCTCGACGACTTCTGGCATGAATTTCCCGGTGAAGGGGGAGGGGGCTTCGCTTCGCCATTAGAGCTGCTGGACATTACCGTGGGGATGGCCATTGATGAGCTTTCCCGGCCGATAGACGCCATCAGACATCAGGCAAAAACAGTTACCGTAGGCACCAGCCGCAAAGAGCCCCCCCTTCATGGCGTTGTTTTTGACCTGCTGAATGAACTGGGCTTTTCTTACAAGGCCGTGACTACCAAGAATATTTTATCCCTGACGGCACTCCAGCCGGCCATAGGGGAAATCAGGGGATATACACTCTACGATACAGACGAGCTGGATAATGAAGGGAACCCGACCGATTTGTCCACCCTGTCCGTCAGTAAACGAGGGGGGATATCCCTTAGCTTGAAATCGCGGGTGGAGGCTTCGGGCGCCCTAATGGGAACTAAGAGGACCATCGTCAGCACCGGACATATCTATGTTGGTTACGGAAAATCGGATAGAGCGCCTATTGTAATCATTCCTCTTTTGGAGGACAAGGCAGTAAGAAATTTGCTCCTGATTCATGTGGTTTTCAACGAATCCCTTACGCTGAGCGAAAAGAAGGATGTCCTCGGCTATCGATACAACGACATACGCAATCTCATCAATGAATACAACCTCCCCTGGAACGACCGGCACCTGGAAAACATCCCCCTGGCGCTTCTTCTTGGCGAACCGGTGGAAGTTATTGCGGAACGCATAAGGCAGGACAGGCCGGGTATTGAGACAGAGGTAAAACAATAAAATGCAAAGTTGGCATCCGCATTTTTTATGGAATTGTCGGGAGCGAATATGAAGACGAAGTTTATTTTTGTAACTGGCGGGGTGCTCTCTTCTCTTGGCAAAGGGCTGGCTGCCGCTTCCGTGGCTGCCCTGCTTGAATGCCGGGGCCTCCGGGTGACAAACCAGAAGCTCGATCCATACATCAATGTGGATCCCGGTACGATGAGTCCCTTCCAGCATGGTGAAGTTTTTGTTACCGATGACGGGGCGGAAACGGATTTAGATCTCGGACATTACGAACGCTTCACCTCCACCCGCATGGGAAGAGGAAACAACCTCACTACCGGCCAGGTTTATTTTTCCGTGATTTCCAAGGAACGGAGAGGGGATTACCTGGGTAAGACGGTACAGGTAATCCCCCATATCACGAACGAAATCAAGGATTATATCAAGGCGGCGGCTAATAATTTCGACGTGGCCATCGTGGAAATAGGCGGCACCGTGGGCGACATAGAAAGCCAACCCTTTCTGGAAGCCATACGGCAGTTTCGCAACGAGGCGGGCAGACAGAATGCCATTTTCATACACCTCACCTGGGTTCCACATATTAAGACCGCCGGTGAGGTGAAGACTAAACCCACTCAACACAGCGTTAAAGCCTTAAGAGAGATAGGCATCCAACCCGACATCCTTCTTTGCCGGACGGAAAATTTCCTTTCCGATGAGATCAAGGCCAAGATCGCGCTTTTCTGCAATGTTGAGGTGGCGGCGGTATTTACGGCCAAAGACGTGGAATGCATATACGAGGTGCCCCTTCTTTTCCAGCGTGAGGGTCTTGATGAGAAGATCGTGGAATTGCTGAACATCTGGACCGGCAGGCCCCATCTGGAAGCCTGGGAAGATGTGGTAAGCAGGGTTAAAAATCCTGCTCATGAGGTTTGCATAGCCATCGTGGGTAAATATGTAAACCTCACTGATTCCTACAAAAGCTTGAATGAGGCGCTGATCCATGGCGGTATTGCCAATGACTGCCGGGTCAATCTTTGTTTTGTAGATGCTGAGGGAATCGAAAAAGATGGGTGCGGACCACAACTAACAGATGTGGATGGAATACTGGTGCCGGGCGGCTTTGGCATCCGGGGGATCGAAGGCATGATTTGCGCCGTTCAATATGCACGGGAACAGAAAATCCCCTATTTCGGCATCTGCCTGGGGATGCAGGTTACGGTCATCGAGTATGCCAGGAATGTTGGTAGGCTTGAAGGGGCCAACAGTTCTGAATTTGATGAGAAAACTTCCTACCCCGTAATCGATCTGCTTCCCGAGCAGAAGGCGGTCAGAGAAAAGGGCGCCTCCATGAGGCTGGGAGCCTGCCCCTGCGTTCTGGAAAAGGACTCTTTTGCCTATGAGGCTTACCGGGAGTTGGAGATCAGCGAAAGACACCGGCACCGCTATGAATTCAATAACGATTTCAAGAATATCCTCATGGAAAATGGTTTGCGTATCACCGGCAGCTCCCTCGATGGGCGTTTGGCGGAAATCGTGGAAGTCAAAGGACATCCCTGGTTTTTAGGCTGCCAGTTCCACCCGGAATTCAAATCCCGGCCCACCAGCCCGCACCCCTTGTTTACCGGTTTTATCCGGGCAGCGCTGGAGCGGAAGCTGCAAAAAAAATAAGGTAAGGAGGGTATGGCTATGAACAAAATTACTAAATTTATGGGTAAGGTATGCGACAACTGTCTGTTATGTAATTATGCAAGAAAAAATCCAGATGCAGCATTTGGAAAAATGATGGCATGGCATGGGAAATGGTGTCCTGCATGGAAGGCTCAGAAAGAGATTGAAAAAGAGAGGGATGAGGGTAAACATAGTTAGTCTTGGGTATCCAGATGGCGCGCCCGGCCCTGTACGAATATTCTGTGAAGATGAAAGAATTTATTGCACGATTTACGATTGTTAATGAAAAAGAATCGACCATCAATGTCCTTATCGCCCTGATCGGGAAGTATGCCGTTTCACGTCAAAAAGTTCACGACATAAATATCGTGGCAACCATGGTTGACAACGACATTAACCATCTACTCACTTATAACGTAAAGGATTTTAAACAGATCAGCGAGATTCAGTTATTGCTATAAATGGATTCCCATGATGGTGCCGGCCTTCCCCTTTTCAGTCGGTATGGCAGGAACATCGAATACCCCCAACTGCACCTCGTCACCGCGTTTTAATGCGCCTGCCGATCGAACGCCCCGGATGAGGAGCGCGCCTTAGCGTGTCTGCTCAATCCGGTTGATGGGCCAGATGGTCGCACTCCGGCTCACTTATTTAAGGCGCGCGCTCCTCATCCGGGGCGATGGGCCGCCGACAGGCGGCCCATCGGTGGGCATCACCTGCCGTAAAAGCCGCCAGGCTTTTACGGTCAGAGTGAATGCTCTTGTTGGGTGTTGTCTTTCAGTGCTTTATGTATCGCATCACTAACCCACACATTTAGACTTTTACCTGCTTTTCGAGCTTCTATTGTAATATTCTTATGAAGCTCTGGCTCAACTCGTATAACGAATTTGCCAGAGTAAGGTTTTTCGGGGTCCTCGCCCCGTTGGGCACAAAAATCAAGATAATCGTCAACTGAATCCTGAAAAGCTTGTTTAAGTTCTTTTACTGTTTCACCTTCGAATGTAATCACATCTCTTAAATTGATAACTTCGCCATGAAAGATGTTGGCATCATCATCAAATTCAACTTTTGCAGAATATACTTTATATTCCATTATGGTTTCACCCCCGATTCTATTAAAAATCTTCGTACAGACTTTACAGACCCTTTGTTTATTTCTCGCGCAGGATGCGGCCGGTGAAAAACAGCGCGAACGTCATTAAGCGCTACGCGTACGCGCGATCCTTTGCCTTCGGTTAATTCAGCACCAAGTGATAGAAATAGCCCCTCAATATCATCCCATGAAATATCCGACCGCTCTGGTTTTTCAAATATTTTCTGTAGCATCTGCCGTTGCTTTTTATTCATAGGGATATAGTATCACATATTAGTATCGTGTCAATAGAAAAGAAAGGATATCATGTGATTTGGTGACCATCGAGATAGAACTGCCGGTTTCCCGGCAGCCCTCTCACAGATCCCGGCGTACGGTTTTCCCGTACCGGGCTCCTCAGTATTGCTCGCTTCGTACAGAAGCATTGATCAATCCCAATAACCTATGATTCGTGGCAGCGG
>DATESZ010000092.1:0-7643 GCA_035283845.1 Syntrophales bacterium
GGAGAAGAGCCCGGTCCGGCGCGCAATAGGCTTGGGGGTCTGTTGGGCAGCGGTACCGCAGGAAGACCGGCACCCAGATCGTCCTATTACAGACAACCTGGAATGGGATATACGGCGCGTCTTGAGGAATTGAGACGCAGAAACATGAGACCCATGAATTCATCCAATGACTTCTGGCAGGCACTTAGCAATGCAGCGCAATCAAGACGACCCGTTATCGGAAATCCCTGGATCGGGGGCGTCGGTGGACCCCGCCGTGGGTTCCCCCCAGGAAATCCAGGGAATCAATGGTCCAACCCGGCAGGAATGTCTGGAACAACCTATTGGGGTGGACAGCCGGCACCAGTCGCCCCCAGGCCCTATTGGTAAAGTTGGGGATGATGAAATTCCCGAGATAGGTGAAAAAGAGGACATAGAACTTCCACAAATCCCCAGGGAACTGTGGAATGATTTAACCGAGAGCAGCCCCCAATGGACCGCCGAGGACAAGATCAAGGCCGTTATGGCCTTTATCAACTTCGGGAGCATGAATAAGGCAGCAAAGGCCATAGGTATTCCACGGCAGACCTTGTGCCAATGGAAATATCGTCCATGGTGGGGGCGGGTCATGGAAGAGGCCTACAAGATGATGAACCAGGAATTTGTAGCCAATATCACCCGCACTGCCTTGACGGCCTCCGAAGAACTCAAAGACCGCGTGACCCACGGGGAATATGTCTACAAAGAAGGGGAAATGCAGTTCCATGAGGACGGCACCCCGAAGCGGCAAAAGCTGACTTCCAGGAGACTTGCCTTCGACGGCATATCGATCCCCATCCAACAGAGGGCTTTGGTGGCGGGGGAAAAGAAGCCGCAGCTTTCAACCGCGCAGGTATTAAAGGAAATCCGAGAAGCCTTCCGGGAAATCGGACAGGAAAAGAACGTTACCAAAGATTCTGTGCTGATAGAGCAGGAGGGCGAGAAATATGGAAGACCAGACTAAAGATTTCTTGTCGTTTTTCTCAGATAAACGACGCTCAGCAGATATCGTGAACAGGCCGAATGTTGAGCTGGGATTTAAGGTATGGGAAAGAATGCATCAGGAGTTGAATAAAGCGCAAATTTTAGTCTTCAATCAGTTACTTGACAACATGGCGCTTGCCTCCGCACCGCCCATCCAAGAAAAGCGTAAGTTGATCGCATGAGCAGTTTAGAGTTACCGCTGCTAGATCGAATCGCAGACACAGTTCTATCGTACAAGCCGCCTGCGTCTGATATTTGGCTGAATAAAATCCATGTAGGGGACTCCCGCTCCGTCCTCCGGTCCATGCCGGCCGACATTGTTGATCTAAGTTTCTGGTCGCCACCGTATTTTGTTGGAAAGGAATACGAGGCGCATTTATCCTTTCAGGACTGGAAAAACCTCATCCGGGACGTTATCAAGGAACATGCTCGCGTCATGAAAAATGGCGCATTCATGGTGGTCAATATTGCCGATATTCTGTGCTTTGTTGACGCAGAAATGCCACGCTACATGGCAAACAACATCAGCAATAAGAAGTCTCCCGTAACGCGGGCGGACGTGATGAAGGCCAAGAAACAGCACCCCGACGCCAACCGCAATGAGCTGGCAAAGATACTCGGGTGTAGCGAACAGACAATCCAGAGACGCGCCGAGCATAACAATGTTCGCGGCGGCAAGGGTACGGCCGGGACGCGGGTGTTGTTGGTTGGCGGTCTGTTGCAGGATTGGGCAATGGAGGTTGGCCTTTATCTGTATGACCAAAGAATATGGCATAAAGACCCCTGTTGGGCTAACAGCCGGTGGCATAGTAATTCGTACCGTGCAGTAGATGAGTTTGAGCACTTATACATTTTCTGGAAGCCTGGCATCGTCAATGTTGACCGTGACCGTTTGAAAAAAAGCGAATGGGCAGAGTGGGGATCGCGTGGCGTATGGAACATACGCTCAGTGCAGCGCAATAATCGGCACGAATGCGAGTTCCCGGAACTACTTGCCGAGCGAGTGATAAGACTACTGACAGATAAAGGCGATGTGGTGATCGATCCGTTCGTTGGGTCCGGCACCACTACGGCCGTTGCGCGCAAACTCAAGAGGAAATACATCGGTATCGAGCGTTTAAAGAAGTACGCCAAGCTCGCTGAAACCCGTACTGATGTCGCGTGAGATTGAAGAAGTAGAGCGATTAACAATAGGCCGTAAGGCCTTGTAGGCCGTAGCGGGGCGATCCTCCGCTATTTCGGGCGACCCCCAATCGAGCTCGCCCTTTCAAAGACGCCACCGCCCTCCCCGGTGGCGTTTTCATTTTATAGACCTGACCCCAGAGCGTGGAATTCCATGAAAGACTTTGATGAATTAGATGTCATTGCCGAACACAGTGGTTTTATTGTAATTGATGGTCCGTCGTGTGCGTGGTATGACCGGCATGGGCGTTTCCCATATGTAACTCTGTGCTGTGGTGGCATTTCCAAGGAGGGAGAAACGCCTGTTGGGTTCAGCACAGAAAAGGAAGCGTATCTGTCTTATGTGCGTTACTTTATTGAATACATCAGTGAGTACATAAGTAAGCATTCATGTGGAACATTGGCATGGCGTCGTAGGCCAATGTTGGAAACGAAAGAGGGTGTTATTCGCGTCTATAGCAGGCTTGTTTGTGCGCCACCGGACACCATACCGTTTCAGGTCAATAACTATTGACTCCAAAAGAAGAGGCTCAGGCCATATATGGTTTTTCCAGATCGCTACTTTCAAGGAATTTCGACGACCTGAAACCGACCCCGGATTTTCACATGGAGGTCTGGGAATACTGTTGTGATCCGAACCCAAGGGTGGCGATAGCCGCCCCCAGGTCGCACGCCAAATCGACTGTTGTAACACATGTCTTTGTTTTGTATGCGATCCTGTTCAGGCTGAAAAGCCATGCCCTGATCTTGTCGGATACGGAAAGTCAGGCAATTCAATTTCTGTCCGACATCAAAATGGAGTTTAAGGAAAACGAGAGGATCATCCAGACATTCTCCGTTTCCAGCATTGAAAAGGAAACCGAGAAGGAAATCATCATCCGTTTCCAGGATGGTCATAGGGCAAGGGTTGTGGCGAGGGGCGCGGAGACTTCGCTCCGTGGCGTCAAGTGGCGGCATAAGCGCCCCGATCTGGTGATCATGGACGATCTGGAAAACGATGAATCGGTAATGAACGAGGAACGCCGTGCCAAACGGAAAGCATGGGTTCTCTCTGCCGTGATGCAGATGTTGTCCGATCAGGGATGGGCCAGAATCGTCGGGACTATTCTACATTTCGACTCCATGCTGGAAGGTTTTATGCCCGTGACGGCGGGGCCGGGAATGGAGTTCACGGTCACGGATGGGCTGAAACAGTATTCCACCGATCCCTCCCGGCTATGGAAAGCCATTAAGTATCGTGCGCATACGGATTTTGACGACTTTGCGGACATCCTTTGGCCGGAGAAGTTCAGCAAGGAAAGACTGATTAACATCCGCAAGGACTTCACGGATGCCGGCAATCCAGAGGGGTATGCGCAGGAATATCTCAATTATCCTATAGCGCAGTCCGTGGCCTATTTTCGGAAGGAAGACATCCTTCCGATGACGGATGAGGACTACGACAGGAAGTCCAAGGGGCAATTCAGGTATTACGCGGCGATTGATCCCGCCGTTTCTCTCAAGGAACGCAGGTCTTATACAGCCATCGTTGTCGCCGGACTTGACCCTGCCGGGAAGATTCATATTGTGGACGTGATCCGGGGGCGGTTCGACTCGAAAGAGATCGTGGACTGGATGTTCGATATCCAGACTAACTACAAACCCGAACTGTTCACGATTGAAATGGGGGCGATTGAAAAGTCTCTCGGTCCCCATCTTCGGGACGAAATGTTCAGGGGCAGGCCCTTCATTAACCTGAATCCCCTGTCTCCGGGCAAGGATAAGCGATCTCGCGCCAGAAGCATTCAGGCGCGGCTTCGGCAGGGGGCCGTGCATTTCGATGCAAAGGCCAGTTGGTATCCGGCCTTGTTGGAAGAAATGATCCGCTTTGATCGCGGGACTTACGATGACCAGGTGGATGCCCTTGCCTGGATAGGACTCACGTTGGATGAAATGCTCCCCGGAAAACAACAGGAAGAAATCGAGGAAGAGGAATATCTGGACATGATTGAAGAAGCCGGGGTCGGGCGCAGCCCGGATGGGGGTTATTGATGAAACTGGATAGCGCAGCATGAACGTCGCGGACCAGCTTGAGGCTAAAAATATAGCCGAAGAACTGAAAACAGAAGAACTGGTTACAATCGGGAACGCCGTATTTGAAGGTTACGACACCGACAAGAAGTCACGTAGGGAATGGGAAGACAGGAACGAGGGCTACATCAAGCTCGCCTCTCAAGTCAAGGAGACCAAGACCTTCCCGTGGAAGGGCGCGGCGAATGTTAAATATCCTTTACTTTCCATCGCTTCGCTACAGTTTTCTTCCAGGGCACATCAGCAGTTATTCCCCGGACCAAATATAGTCAAGGGGAAGGTCATAGGTTTTGATCCGCAGGGGCAGAAAAGGGCGGCTGCGGAAAGGATTTCCAAGCACATGTCCTATCAACTCCTGGATGAAATGGAGGGGTGGGAAGATGACATGGACCGTCTGGAACTGGTTATCCCGATCTGCGGCAATGCCTTCAAGAAAACCTACAGAAGCATGGATGGTAATGTTTCTGAACTGATCCTTCCATCCGATCTGGTGGTCAATTACTACGCCAAGTCGATTGAGCGTGCCTCCAGAAAGACCCACGTTCTGTACTTCTATCCGAACGAGATAGAGGAACAGTTCAGGGCGGGTGAATGGCTAAGGCCGGAAAAGCCTTTCGGGGACGCCCCCGCCGTCAAGGACGCGCCGGTCAAAGACGTGATACATGGACTGAATCCGCCAGAAGCCGATCCTGACGCTCCGCACAGATTCCTTGAGCAGCACACTTTCTACGATTTGGATGACGATGGTTACAAGGAACCCGTCATTATCACGATCCATGAAGACACCAAGCACGTCGTCAGGATTGCCCCCAGATTCGAGGCAGAGGGGGTTGTGTTTGGTGACAAGGAAGAAATCATAAAAATCAAGCCGCTTGAATACTTTACCAATTTCATTTTCATCCCCGCGACTAATTCCGGGGTTTACGGACAGGCGTTCGGTAGTCTTTTGGGGCCGCTGAACGAGTCTTCCAACACCATCATCAATCAGTTACTTGATGCCGGAACGATAGAGATTTTACGGCCCGGTTTTCTGTCTCGCGGCGCAAGGATGCCGGCGGGCGAGATGCCGCTGCGCCCCGGACAGTATAAGATCATCAACACTCCCGGCGATGATATCAGGAAGAGCATCTACAACCCGCCGGTTCCGAGTCCGTCTCCGGTGTTGTTCCAGTTGCTAGGCATGATGCTGGAATCCGGGAGGTCTCTGTCTTCGGTCTCTGATTTGATGACCGGGAAATCTCCGGGGCAGAATCAGCCCTATTCGACGACGAACGATCTTCTGCAACAGGGGCAGCAGGTCTTTTCAAGCATTTACAAGAGAATTCATCGGGCGTTAGGCAAGGAATATCGGAAACTCTTTGCCCTGAACAAGAAGTATGTCGGGGATACCGAGTATTTCACGATTCTGGATTCTGATCCCCAGGAACAGGGGCAGGTCAGCAGGGTCGATTATCAGGATGACTCGATAGACGTTATTCCGGCATCCGATCCCACGATTATCACGAATCAGGAAAAAGCGCAGAAGGCGGAGGCCCTGGTTGCCTTTGTGCAAATGGGGACAGTGAACCCCATTGAAGCCACCAGAAGGATTCTGGAAGCTCGCGGGGTCGAAGACATCAACATCCTGATGGATTTGCCAGAGCCGCAGCCCGATCCTGAAATTGTGCTGAAACAGAAGGAACTGGAATTGAGGGAAAAGGAGATCATGGGCGATCAGGAACTCAAGGCACTTAAAAATCAGTTCCAGTCCCAACGCGACATGGCTAATGCCAGACTGGCTGAAGCCAAGGCTGAATCCATGATTCAGATGGTGGAGATAGAAAGACTCAAGGCGGAGAACCAGGTCATCAAGGATTCGATGGGGCATGAGATGAACAAGATGAAGGTGGAACTTAACGCGCACATCGAACAGTACAAAGCAGACAAGGCCCTAGAGGGCAGGAGAAAGAGTGGACAAGAGTGAGTGGAAAACGCTAGACGCGACACAGGAGTTCATGACGAAACTGGAACTGGACTTGGATGAAATCAAGAACCAGTGGTCTTGCGGTGTTTTCACGTCAGAAAACGAACACCAGACGATCCAGTTGAATTCAAGAGCGATTGGCAAGATTCAGGCGCTAGAAGACATCCTTGAGTGGATAAGGAGAGACGATGCCGAGACTGAGAGTAACGGGGTTTCGGGTACTGATTAGACCAGACCCCATTGAGAAAGTGACGAAAGGCGGGATTGTCATTCCCGTGGTAGGGACGACCGAGAGAAGGGCGCAGGCAGCGCAAATGACCGGGGCAGTGATAGACGTAGGCAGTACAGCGTGGAAGGCATTCGACCCCGGACCCCATTGGAAGCCATGGGCCAAGGTCGGAGATCATGTCGTGTATTCAAGACATGCCGGCAGGTTTATAGCGGACCCCGACAATCCCGGACAAGAACTCATCCTGTTAAATGACGAGGATGTGTTGGCGGTCATTGAAGAAAAAGAAGAAGAACAAGAAGAAGAACAAGAAGAACAAGAAGAACCACAAGAAGAAAAAGAGGATAAGCCATGTCAGAAGAATCTGGAAAAGAAGAAGCCGATAAAACGGACGAACTAGAAGCAGAAGTTCCCTCCGAAACACCAGAAACCCCCCAAGAGACAGAAACACCAGAAGTAGACCCCGCAGAAACCCTCGCCAGATCAGGCGGGTGGGTATCGAAGGACGAATGGACCGAACAGGGCAAAGACCCTGCTCTATGGCGAGACGCGCCGATCTTCAACGAACGCGGCGAGTTCATGCGCAAGATTTCCAACCTGTCCAAACAGGTGAAATCCCAGGCTTCCGCCATGAAGGACCTGGCCGACCATCATAAACGGGTGGCCGAGTTTGAAAGAAGCAAGATTCTCAACGAACTGAAGAAGCAAAAGGCTGATGCCATGCGCGAGGATAATTTCGAGCGCGTGGTCGAGTTGGACGATCAAATCAGCGACATCAAAAATACCGCTGTGCCGGATATTCAGGTTCCTCAGCCGGATGAAAAGTCCGCCATCGAGGAAATGGCAAACCAGTGGGTCGCAAGCAATCAATGGTACAAAAACGACCCTGATCTGAGAAATCAGGCGAACGTGTTGATGGCCGGACATAAGGCCATGAATCCCAATGCCGCCCCGGAGGATATATTCGCGTTTGCGGCTACGGGGGTAAGAAGGGCCAATCCAGCGAAGTTCAAGCCAGCCTCCGGGGCATCCCCGGTGGCTTCTGGCGAACGCACCACCGCCCCCAGGGGTGGCAAGAAGTCCATGCCGAAATTATCTGATCTGGATTTTGAACATCAGAAAGTGGCGCGGAACTTCGAGTCGCTCGGCATTATGCCGGCGGATGAATACATTGCAGAATTAGTCAAGACCGGAGAA
>DATESZ010000093.1:0-5252 GCA_035283845.1 Syntrophales bacterium
AGCATTATTTGAAGAGCTTTGCTTTGAGAAGGGGCAAATACTTAATCCCTCATTTTTAGATTATAAACTTCCCTTATCTTTGAATACTCCAAAAAGAATATCAATTGCAGTGGAGTCAATCGATCCGAAAGGCCCCTTTGGGGGTAAGGAGGCCGGCGAAGGGAGCACAGCAACTACAGTGCCGGCTATAGCCAACGCCATCTATGATGCCATAGGAGTAAGGATAAAGGAGCTTCCCATAACCCCGGAGAAGATTTTAAAGGCCTTAGAAGAGAAAAAAGGCGTCAAGCCATAACAATCAGACTAAAGGGAAAGGAGCAGACTTATGGATAAGATTGCAAGGATTGACATGGGAGCCGCCGGCGGCCCCAAGGTAACGGTGGGGCCGCTGGGTGATTATGCCGGACTTGCGGGCAGGGCGATGACTTCTTCTGTCATTGCCAAGGAAGTACACCCCCTGGCCCACCCGTTGGGCGCGGAAAATAAGCTGGTCATCGCCCCCGGCATGTTGAGCGGCACCTCCGGCGCTATGACCGGTCGTATTTCTGCGGGCTGCAAAAGCCCCCTGACCGGCGGTATCAAGGAATCCAACGCGGGAGGTCAGTCTTCCCAGGTGATGGCGCGGCTCGGCTATGCTGCCATCATCCTCGAGGGGAAACCGCAAAGTGATGATCTGTACAAGATATATATCAACAAAGACGGCATCAAGGTAATTGTGGATAACAGTCTCAAGATGCTCGATAACTACCCTCTCATCGAAAAGTTGCGCAAGGAATACGGCGAAAAGGTGGCCTATATGTCCATAGGCTCAGCCGGCGAGCGAAAACTTCTGGCATCCTCCATCGCCTGCACAGACCCGGAATTGCGCCCGACTCGCCACTGTGGGCGCGGCGGCAGCGGCGCGGTCATGGGCGCCAAAGGTGTCAAAGCGATCATCATTGACGATGCCGGAATGACGATGCGCCCCCCCAAGGACCCGGAAAAATACCGGGATGCCAACCGCAGATTCGTCGAGGGGCTGCGCAAGCACCCGGTCTCTGGTCAGGGACTGCCCGCTTATGGAACAAACGTCCTTACCAATATCATTAACGAGGCCGGCGGATACCCAACCTATAACTTTAAGAACGGGCAGTTTGCCGGCGCAGCCAAAATTTGCGGCGAGGCTGAGGCTGATCTGGAAGTCAAGCGGGGCGGACTGGCTACCCACGGCTGCCATCGCGGCTGCGTGATCCGGTGCTCGGGGGTTTATCACGACAAGGACGGCCATTACCTGACTAAACAACCGGAGTACGAGACGGTTTGGGCTCATGGCGGTCATTGCGGCATCGATGATCTGGACACCATCGCTCAGCTCGATTTCATGGATGACAATATCGGCGTGGACACCATTGAAATGGGCGTTGCCCTGGGCGTGGCCATGGATGCAGGAATTATCAAGTTTGGCGATGGCGCGGCGGCCATCAAACTCTTGGAAGAAGTCGGCAAGGGAACGCCGCTGGGACGTATCCTCGGCAGCGGCGCGGCTATCACCGGCAAGGTCTTCGGTGTGGAACGGGTACCGGTCGTCAAGGATCAGGCCCTGCCGGCCTACGATCCACGCGCCATTCAGGGGATCGGTGTTACCTATGCCACCACTACCCAGGGGGCCGACCATACCGCTGGATACGCCATCGGCGCCAATATTCTCAAGGTGGGAGGGGATGTGGACCCATTGAAGCCGGAAGGTCAGGTGGATCTCTCCCGCAACTTGCAGATTGCCACCGCCGCCCTCGATTCTACCGGCATGTGCCTCTTCATCGCCTTTGCCATCATGGATCAGCCGGAAACTTTCCAGGCAATGCTCGACATGCTCGGCGCCTTCTATGGGATCGCCATGACGGGAGACGATGTGGTAGCCCTGGGTAAGAAAATTCTCTCTGCCGAGCGGGACTTCAACACCCGGGCCGGCTTCACCAAGCAGCACGATCGGCTGCCGCGCTTCTTCTACAACGAACCGATTGCGCCGCACAACCTTACCTTCCTGGTGAAGGATGAAGAACTGGATCAGGTATTCAACTGGTAGCTATAATGGACTGTAGGGAGAGTTTTAACCCCTCCCTACAGTCCATAGATTAAGGTGCAATGTTGGAACTTGATATTGGACTCTTTGCCGGGCTACGTTGCCATAATCCCGAACTCCCCGGTTACGGCGAAAATGTCTTCCGCCTGGAGGCGCCCGAGGGTTTGTCGATCCGCCAACTCCGAAATATTTTGGCGATTGACCTGGCCTTACCTCTGATTGTCGTGGTCAATAATCATCATGAAAAAGAAGATTTTGTTCTCCATAACGGTGACCGGGTGGCGATGTTCCCACCCCTGGGCGGTGGATAGTTAAGCAGGCAGTTTTATCGGCAAGTTTTAAGGAGATGAACTGGTGCCCCACACACTCCCGGCAAGACTTATTTTAACGATTAGAGTCTCTTGCACAACGTCCTATTTGTCATTGCCAGGAGGCCGGAGGCCGATGAAACAATCTAACAAGGCTTAATATTAAAGAGATTACCACGGCGTGGAAGCATCGGCCCCTCCCATTCAAAGTATAATGCTCCTTATACCAATGATATGTGAATAGATGCCACCTAGCCCTTCGGAGGTTTTCCCAAGCTGGTCTGCCTCTCTTAGCACCTGGTATTATGAACTAATCTGGGAGGACTTCCCCGACTTTAAGGAAAAAGGAGGAGAGCTCTTGTTTTATAAGGGTGGCACCGGTATGGTCTTCAAGGAAGATGACACCTGTTTTGTGATGTATACGAGTGCTCATGATCCCACCTGGGAGAAGACTGCCCAGAATGTGGCCAGATTCTCCCAGAAGGATGCAGATACCGTGCTGAAATATGCCAAGGTGTGGGATGATTTCCTCTACCCTGAATTCAGGCGCTGGGTATGGACAACGCCCATCGCCGGAAGACCGGATCCCTTTATGCAGAGACTCCTTACTGAAGGTCCCAAATATGGGCTGGATCCTCTTTGGGTATATAAATCCTTAATGCAGGCACTGGATGAGCTGTTTGAGAGTGCGGAGATAAAATGCTCCCTCATCAGGGCGTGCTATTCCTGGTGGGGTGGACCAGCGGATTATCCGGCTACCGGTCTACATGGGTTCATCTACAGTCTGGGGGGATCGAGGGAGTTCGGATTTGTCAAAGGGGGCAGCCATAGTTCTGCCCATGCCGCCCAGAAGATTGTGGTGGAAAATGGGGGGAAGATCTTCACCAGAAAAGAGGTGGATAAGGGCGTCATCGAAAACGGGAAGGCCAAGGGAGTTCGATTGATGGATGGTTCTGAGGTAGAGGCCAAGGTAGTGGTCAGCACCCTGAGCCCCCAGTTGCTTTGCTCAAAGTTGATAGGGGAGGAGTATCTCCCCCAAGGTATAATAGCGAAGATGAGGGCCCTCTGTACCTACATTGCCCCTGATGTATGGTGGTCGGGATGGGCGCTACATGAAGCGCCCAATTATAAGGCCAGTGGCTTTAATCCCGATATAAACCAGACCTTTTGGGTAGGCTTGGGAGACAAGGACCCCCGGAGTTCGTCCAAGGAGTTCTGGAGGAGGATGCTGGGAAGGGAATACTCCGGTGCGCCTATAATCGAGGCTGTGCCTGCAGTATGGTGTCATTCTATTGTGGATCCGACCGTTGCCCCTCTTGGAAAACATTCAGCGGGGACAGAGGTATATACCTGTGCCACTGATCAATTTTCAGGAAAGGAATGGGTTCAATATGAAAGAGCCCATGCAGAATACATGCTCAATAAATGGAGCCAATATGCACCCAATATGACCAGGGATAACGTTATCGGTTATGATGTAGCAAGTCCCTGGGATATCACCTACAGACTTCCCCAAACCCCGATCCATGGAACATGGAATATACTGGATGGGGTTATTAGCCAGATTGGTTGGAATCGTCCTATACCAGAATTAAGCGATCATCGGACCCCTATAAAGGGTCTTTATGGTACGGGAAGCGGCTGGCATCCCATGGGCGGTGCCATCGCCAGTGGAGGTTATACCTGCTACAAGGCGATCAGCGAGGATTATGGATTGCGTAAACCATGGGAGGAGGCAGGGCGGGAGTATTAACATATGCTATTATAACCATTAACCTGATCATTAATGTGATCATTATGAAAGGAGGTATGAGATGGCAGAGTTTTCTATCGTGGGTAAGAAGACGCCCGATCACGACGCGGTACCAATAGTGACGGGGGAAGCCAAGTATGGGGTGGACGTGGCATTCCCAGGAATGCTTCATGGGAAGGTCCTTTACAGCCCCTATCCTCACGCCAGGATACTCAATATCGATATTACGAAGGCAGAGAGATTGACGGGGGTGAAGGCGGTCATAACGGGAAAGGACACTCCAAGGAAACCTTATAAATTTCCTCTTGGTCCTACCCCTGAGGTGATGGACACTTATATTATGACTATAGATAAGGCGCGATACACCGGTGATGCAGTGGCTACAGTAGCTGCCGTAGACGAGGACACAGCAGAAGAGGCTCTGGATCTCATTGAGGTGGAATATGAAATACTGCCTGTTTTAAATGATCTTGAAGAGGCAATGAAGCCAGGAGCGATTGAGATTCATGACTACGCAGAAAATAACATTCTCCGTACATTTGTGGACGGGTATGGTGACGTAGAAAAGGGGTTTCAGGAATCAGACCATGTGAGGGAGGATACCTTCAAGTTTCCGCTTGCTTCCTATATGCAACCTGAGCCTCAGGGCGGTGTTGCCAGTTATGACGCAGCCTCAGGCAGGTTTATTTTCTGGTCTGGAGCGGCTTGGGCTTACTCGTTCCGTTCAATTATAGCTTATATGCTGGACGTGCCTTATCACAGGATTAGGGTCATTACGCCTTTCATAGGTGGTAGTTTTGGTGGTAGAGGAACGTGGGTTTATCCTTCTCACCTTTGTGCTGCTCTTCTTTCAAAAAAGACTGGACGTCCTGTAAAGATTGTTAACACCAGGGAAGAAGATTTTACACATAGATGTACATATCACAAATCTAAAGTCACGCTGAAGACAGGGTTCAAGAAGGATGGCGCCTTAGTTGCGAGAGAAGTTGCTATCATTTACGATATTGGGGCTTATAGCGGGTTTGAGGCCAAGATGGGGACTGTATCCAATGCTTGCTGGTTCCATGCGCCCTTTACACTCCCCAACCTCAAGGTGAAGCTGGTGTTGGTTTTCACCAACACACCTCCCCAT
>DATESZ010000094.1:0-4527 GCA_035283845.1 Syntrophales bacterium
GAAAAGTATGGCCGAGTCCAGCAAAAAGTGCATAAAATGTAAAAAAAGTTTTAAGGGGCTGGTCATGGGGCATTGATCCATCTCTGCGGCTTAACGACACCTAGCGAGACGGCAATATTCATGCCGAACAGTATTGGGACAGCGCCCCTATATTTTGCAGTGTCAACGCCTTAAGGATGTGTTTCTTTCAACTCTCCCTACGCGCTTCATCGAACTGGCAGGAGAAATCAATACCGCCATGCCCGATTACGTCGTCCTGAAACTCTCATGACGGCGCCCGACACAAAGGAGAATGAAAATTACCCCTCCCCCTTCCCCCTCCCTCAAGAGACTGTGTCATAATTCATTTTTTTGTCATTTCGAGCGCAGCGAGAAATCTTAATGACTAATGAAATTAACATATTAAGATTCCTCACCTCCGTTCGGAATGACCATTTCCCCTATTACGACACAGTCTCCAAGGGGAGGGGGTTAGGGGGAGGGTGAAAGATATTTTCAGATGAAACTCTCATGAAGGCCCTGAACGATCACAGCAAAACCGTCAAGGGTGCAAAATTTCTCCTGCTCGGATTAGCCTATAAGGCAAACGTGGATGACGACCGGGAATCGTCATCCTACCGCCTCATGGAGAAGCTTGAGGAACTGGGGGCGGAAGTTTCCTATAATGATCCCTATATCCCGGTTATACGCCTAACGCGGGAGTATGCGAAATATGCCCAAAGGCAGTCCGTTGAGATAAACGGCGCCTTCGATCTAATGCTAATTGCCACAGCCCATGACCAATATAAAAATATTGACTTTAAAGCCTTCGGCATTCCGGTGGTGGACACACGCAACATCATCCCACAAGCGTGTGATCTTATCTATCGTGCTTAAGAACCACAATTTCTCCCGTAGCACTAAAAAAACAACTTTAAAGGTGACGGTCTCGTAAAAAGTCACTTTTCCTCTCCTCTGGCGGGAGAGGATTGAGGGGATGGGGATATAACTACTTGATATCTTGCTCCTTTTCACCCCCACCCTCGCCCTCCCCCATCAAGGGAGAGGGAATTTTTGATTTTTTACGAATTCATCAAAGGTAGCAAAAAATGCGAAAGATTCTCGTAACAGGCGCCGTCGGTTTCATCGGCTTCCATCTTACCCGACGGCTTCTCGAATGGGGAGAGACCGTGGTCGGTCTCGATAACCTGAACCCCTACTACGACGTCACCTTGAAGGAGGCGCGATTTGCGCTCCCGGAGAAGCACGGGAACTTCAGCTTCGTCCGGGCTGACCTTGCCGACCGGCGGGCGATGGAAGCGGTTTTTGATAAGAAGTTACAGAAATTGATCGTTCGAACGGTTGAAAATATCCTGACGGCCCTGATCGAGGTCTGTGCAGAAAGTTATGGCAACGCCCTGAGAAAGGCGACAGGTCTGCTGGACCTCACCCAACATGAACAAAACGACCTCGCCGGATTGGCCCTGCAGAGGAATCGCCCGGTCCATCGCTATCTCAATTTTTGTTGGCAGACGATCCGCGCATTGCAGAACGAATGATCCGCTTTGGGGTCCTAACCTTCCCCCTTCTCGTTGACGCTGCCCGCTGTTATTATAAAGAACAAGAACTCGATTTATCCTGGGTCGCCCAACACTAACCCTGGACACCTTGTGATGGCTTACGACAATTAACGATAAGTTGAGACCTTTGAATTTTTACCGAATACGTCATTCCGGTGAAAACCGGAATCCAGGAAGTTATTGATAATACTGGATTCCGGCTTCCGCCGGAATGACGACGGGGGTCGTGATATGGTAAAATTCAAAGGTCTGAGGTTGACAAAACTGCCACGCTCAATTATTCTAAATAAACCAACCCGCCGCAAGCGGCGGGGAATAAACATGTAAGGGATTTAAATTAATGGGAGGGGGGAGATATGCGTAAACTTAGAATTGAATATGATTCACCCTTAGATGCTCTTGTCGCTATTGCAAAACGTTTAAATGCCTATGAGGGCCGATACAAAATGGAATCAGAAGAGTTCTTTGGTAAATATGGAAAAGGAGAATCAGAAGATACAGCGGATTTTGTTGAATGGGCAAACGACTACCAGCATTATATAAGCATACGACGGGATTTAGAAATAAAACTACAGCATGTTGCTTAATCATTTGTCAAAATATCTTGAAAGCGTCGAAAGGGCCGTTAGAAAACTGGAAGGGGCTTATGTTGAACGCTATGAGGAAGAGATTCTGGCAGTAAACCGTATAAATCTAAGGATTCGGATTCGTTTTCAAACCGGACATATCCTGGAACTAAATGAAGCGATTATTGGTGAGAAAAATCAAATAATGCATATAGGTTATCGCTATCATTTTCAGGACAGAAACAACAGCGTAGTCTTTCGGTATGACAACACGCCACATTTCCAAGAGCTTGATACTTATCCTCGCCATAAGCATCTTTCTGAAAGAGTAATCGCTGTTGAGCGTCCCACAATTATTGATGTGATCGAAGAGGCAATGCTGTTGGCTGGAGAGACCAGTGTTTAACGACCGCCCAATTACCCCATAAAGTCAAACGCTAAAATGCAAGACATGCCCCCCGAACCTACGGGTCGGAGTCGATACGGAACCATTTCTGGAGGAGGAAACATTTCAGAAGGAGCAGAGGAGAATAGGCTTCATTTCCTTCGTGACTTTTCCCGACGGGATAATTTCTTATCAGGATGCGATCGATTCTAGTCCAATCGACGATGGCGTTAATTTGTTCCATTCTTTTGATGGCCCTGTTACGTTCGATGGAATTGAAAAGTGCGATGTCGGCAAAGGTGAGATTGGTATCCATCTTTTTGAAGCTTATAGTTCCTCCAGGCTGATAGATTTGAAGGAATTATGGCAGAAAAACTAACGAATGTAAAGATAAATATAAATAATATTAAGATGTTGTCCTTTCTAAACTATAATTTTCACAAAAAATCAGAAGCAACGGAAGCAATGTGTGTCTGAGTTGTGCAAAGGTCTCGAACTGAAGATGCTCTTCGACAGGATGGATATCAGCATCTGGGAGGTCATCGAAGCTGCCAAGACCAAACCCTTCGGCTTCCAGGCCTTCTATCCCGGCCCGGGGCTTGGCGGCCACTGCATCCCCATCGATCCCTTTTATCTGACCTGGAAGGCGCGAGAGTTTGAATTCAATACGCGCTTCATCGAACTGGCAGGAGAAATCAACACCGCCATGCCCGATTACGTCGTCATGAAGGTCATGAAAGTCCTGAACGATCACAGCAAAACCGTCAAGGGGGTAAAAATACTCCTGCTCGGATTAGCCTACAAGGCAAACGTGGATGACGACCGGGAATCGCCATCTTATCGCCTCATGGAGAAACTCGAGGAATTGGGGGCGGAAGTTTCCTATAATGATCCCTATATCCCGGTGATACGCCTAACGCGGCAATATGCCAAATATGCCCAAAGGCAGTCCATTGAGATAAACGGCGCCTTCGATCTAATGTTAATTGCCACAGCCCATGACCAATATAAAAATATCGACTTTAAAGCCTTCGGCATTCCGGTGGTGGACACACGCAACATCGTCCCACAAGTGTGTGATCTGATCTATCGAGCTTAAAAACCACAATTTCTCCCGTAGCACTAAAAACACCTTTAAAGGTGACGGTCTCGTAAAAACTTTTCTTCTACACCAGTTTGCGGGTTCGTCATTGTAACCCCTTATAATGGTTAGATTGCTCTTTGAAAAAACCAAATATTCTCAAAAATGTGGTGCCACAGAATGAATTGATAATACTTGACATATCTGTTCTATTCTCATAAATATGAGGTGACTAATCAAGGAGGTTTCCCCATGTTTGCGAGAGTGAAAAAATCTGGTCAACACCATTACCTCCAAATCGTCCAAAACCGTCGGGAAGGAACCAAGACCATGCAGCGGGTAGTTGCCACCATCGGCCGGATGGATCAGATCCAGGCGAAGGGCGAGATCGAGAACCTGGTGCGTTCCCTTTCCCGATTTTCGGAGAAAGTACTTCTGGTCCTCTCCGGGAAGAGCGACGTCCGGGCGGATGCAAGAAAGATCGGACCGGCGCTGATCTGCGAGCGACTTTGGAAAGAACTTGAGATCGGCAAGATAATCCGCCGCCTTTTGGCAGAGCGAAAGTTTGGCTTTGACGTAGAGCGGGCGATCTTCCTGACGGTTCTGCATCGGCTTTTCGTCTCCGGTTCCGACCGTTCTTGTGACCGGTGGCAGCGGGATTACGTGATTGATGGTATCGATACCCTGTCGCTGCATCACCTCTACCGGGCGATGGCGTTCCTGGGAGAAGAACTCGAAGACCAGAAAGACTGCACCCCTTTTGCCCCGCGCTGCACGAAGGACATGGTCGAAGAGGACCTGTTCCTGGCGCGCCGTGATCTTTTTTCCGGTTTGGATTGCGTCTTCTTCGACACTACCTCCATCTACTTCGAGGGGGAGGGAGGCGAGACCATCGGCGAGTTGGGCCACACCAAGGATCATCGCCCCGATCTCAAT
>DATESZ010000095.1:0-5984 GCA_035283845.1 Syntrophales bacterium
GCGGAAGCGGAGTCGCTCAGATTGCAGAGAGCAAATATTTCGCCTGATCTTATTGAGTTGAGAAAAATCGAGGCCAATATGAAGGCGATAGAAAAATGGAACGGCATCCTTCCCCAGGTTACAGGCGGGGGAGCGGTGCCCCTGATCGGCTTGGGAGATGTAACGAAGGGCGGAAAGTAGTGATTGAAAAGCCGATTGTTTTGTGTATAATTGCGCCGGCTAATGTGTGGGTGTTTGTAGAAAAACTACATTAAGGAGGAATGGTCATGGCAAAGGCAAAGCAAGGAGATCTGTTAAGTTGTACGGAGTGCGGTCTTATCGTTGAAGTATATGAAGCGTGCGGATGTGCAGCAGCGGAGATTATGTGCTGCGAGGCGCCAATGGCGAAAGGCAAGCCCGCTGCCGACAGGGCAAGAAAAAAGGCAGCAGCTAAGGCTGCCCCAAGCGCAGCCAAAGCGGGAAAGGCAGTGGCGGCCTCCAAGGCAGTAAAAGCATCTGCCAAACCAAAAGCCGCCGCAAAGAAAGCGCCGGCGAAGAAAGGGCCAGCAAGAAAAACAGCCAAAGCTGCCAAAAAGTAATGCCTGTTTTACCGTAAAATAAATACAGTTCGGCAAACCCCTCATTCATGTCCGTCGGGTGAAAGAGGGGTTTTGTTTTAACAGGAGATATCGCCTTGAAACAATTTGTTGAAGAAGACGCTTCTTTTCTTAGGATAGGAAATGGCGCCTTCATAATCCACGATAAGCTTCCCGTTAAGGTGATCAATCTCGTGCTGTACGACGCGGGCTAAGAAATCCGTATAACGGGCGTTTATTTTCCGGCCCTTTATGTCCACAGCCCTGACCTTGATTTCGGAAAATCTTCCCACTTCCACCTGGATTTCGGGACAGGAGAGACATCCCTCCGCCATATAGACAAGCTCCCCTCTCGCTTGAGTGATGCGGGGGTTGATCAACAGGTCGTAATTTTCTTCATCCTTCGTCCAGGCGCTTTTGTTGTCGAATCCCTTGTTCCTGAAAACGATAATTCTTTTACCGATGCCGATCTGAGGCGCCGCCAGTCCTAACGCATCTTCCCTGACGAGGAATGCCTCCATCAGGGTATCAACGTGCCTTATTCCATTATTGTCGATGGGGACGGGAATATCAGTACAGGCAGTCCGCAGGATGCGTGCATCTGCCTCGTTGATTGTCTCCTCGTTCCAGAGTGTCAAAACCGGCTTTTGCGACATTGCTTTTTAACCAATAGAAGTAATATTGCGTTTTGTATCTTATAACACTAACCAACCATCGTTTCAAGGAATTGTGGTACTTGATTTCTAAACATTTTTTATGCACTTGATAAAATTGCCCGCCTTTGTTAGCTTGGGCGCACAAATCGGCGATCTGCCGGGGGAGTTTTTTCTGCTTGGGGAGAAATTTTGTTTAACCGTATAATTACTAAAATGGCCCGTCGGGAATTTGCCCGCGTGATGAGATTCGAGGAAGGTAGAAAACCGGAGATTCCTCCCGGAGATCCCTTGCCCCGTCTCCTCTACCTGCATATCCCCTTTTGCGAAAGGCTGTGCCCTTACTGTTCATTCCATCGCGTGCCCTTCCAGGAAGCTTTGGGCCATGAATATTTTTTCGCCCTCAGGAGGGAAATTCTGCTCTATAAGGAAAAAGGATATGAATTCCGTGGCTTATACGTTGGCGGCGGTACGCCTACGGTCATGATCGACGAATTGGAGGAAACCCTGAACTATGCGGAGAAGTGTTTCCAGCTCAAGGAAATCTCCGTGGAGACCAATCCTAACCATCTGACGGAAAAACACCTGAGAGCCCTGAGACGGGCCGGTGTAAACCGTCTTTCCGTCGGCATACAGAGCTTCGACAATGGCCTGCTCAAGGCCATGGACCGTTACGAAAAGTACGGCAGCGGAGAGGCCATTGCCGAACGGCTGAAGGCAACCCTGGGATATTTCGAAACCTTAAATGCCGATATGATCTTCAACTTCCCCTCGCAGGACCTGGCTCTGCTGGACAGGGACCTGGACATACTGATGGATCTCGGAATAGACCAGATCACCTACTATCCTCTCATGGTTTCCGACGTTACACGCCGGTTGGTAAAGCAGACGCTGGGTAAGGTCGATTATGGCAAGGAAGCGAAGCTTTACCGACAGATCGTAAAAAGGCTGACGCCAACCTATGCCTTTTCCTCTGCCTGGTGTTTTTCCAAGAAAAAATCCTCTTCTATTATCGATGAATACATCGTCGATTACGATGAATATGCCGGGTTGGGAAGCGGTTCCATAGGATATCTCAAGGGCGCCTGTTACGCGAACACCTTTGATATTCCCCGCTATATAGCCCTGATCAACCAGGGTAAGTCTCCATTGCGGGCATCCCGTGATTTCACTATGAAAGACAAGATGCGCTATGATTTTCTGATGAAACTCTTCGCTACGAAACTTGATGTAACGGCCTTTCAGAAGAAATACAACGGCAGTCTCTACCGGCATCTCTGGCCGGATATTCTTGCTTTTTCCATCATCGGCGGTTTGCAATACAATGCGCCTTATCTTCATCTGACTAAAAATGGACATTACTTCTGGGTCATCATGATGAGGGAATTTTTTATTGCCGTGAATAACTTCCGGGATTATTGCCGGGATAGCATCGCATCGTGACGAATAAGGGGCCGGCCCGCCAAAAAAAGAGGGGGAAAATACGTCAGAGGGCTATATGCTGCACCCGATACAGATGTCCGAAAACGATAGTACTTAGAGCTTGACATGCTCAGGGATTTCGGATAAGAACGCGTCCTCAGCATAAAGAAAATGGAGGGTTCCTATTGGCAACACATAAATCTGCGGAAAAAAGAGCTTTGCAAAATGAAAAACGCCGGGCAAGAAATGTCGCATTGCGGTCCGGCATTAAAACAACCATTAAGAACGTGCTTATGGCGGTAGAAAAGAAGGACATGGGGGAGGCAACAAAGTCTTTGAAGAATGCCATACCGGCAATTGCCAAGGCTGCCGCCCATGGCGCTTTTCATAAAAAGACCGCGTCCCGCCGCATATCGAGGATGACCAAAAAAGTAAATGCCATGTAACTGCTTATGTTGTTGAGGCTGTAGACTTTAGGCTGTAGGCTGTTAGCCGTCTCAGTAAAACGTCGCCCTTGATGAAAATGTTTGATTTCAAACAGAAAGCCACAACAGAGAATTGCCCTTTAATGTCGGTTGAAGAGTCTATGACAGTTAATACGTCAAGTAACCCATAAGGAGCCCTTTTGTTTCCCTTTGAGTTATCACAAAAAGAAGGATGTCTCTATTTTTCCTGTCGAAAATTCTGCCAGTACTTTTACATATAATATCCCCATTCCCGGGATAAAATCGTCCGGCATTTCTCTTTCAGTGCCAAGGAGACATGCAGTCCCAGAAAAAATCAGTCCGCCTGTTTCCTCAGATACGCCGGTATTTCCAGATCCGGGTCCTCTTCCTCAATAACATCAATCTTCGCCGGACCTGTTGCATCAATAAACTTCCCCTCCCTGATGTAGGCCGGGGTGGAAAGGTCACCACGCCTGTAATGGCCGAGTTGTGTCACATTGGACATATTAAGTTTTTTTGCGCTCACGTCCTCAAAACCCGTGGCTATAACGGTGATGCGGATTTCGTCAAGCATCGTCTCATCCACAACCGTTCCGAAGATGATATTGGCATCTTCATGGGCTTCCGCCTGGATAAGAGAAGAAGCCTCGTTAATCTCGTAAAGGGACATGTCCGGTCCGCCGGTAATATTGAGCAGGATGCCCCTCGCACCGTGAATGGTGTTATCTTCCAGGAGGGGGGAAGAAATTGCTTTTTGCGCAGCCTCTACGGCCCTGTTTTCTCCGCTGCCGACACCCGTGCCCATAAGAGCCAGCCCCATCTCTGACATCACGGTTTTTACATCGGCAAAATCGAGATTTATCAGACCAGTCACAATAATCAGGTCGGAAATGCCTTTTACCGCGTGGTACAAGATATCATCCGCCTTGTTGAAGGCTTCCAGAAGCGTGAAATTTTTCCCCCCCATACTGAGGAGTCTCTGGTTGGGCACGGCAATCAGGGTATCTACAATCTTCCGTAATTCTGAAATTCCTTCTTCCGCCTGGAGGTTTCTTCTCTTCCCCTCAAACTGGAATGGCTTGGTCACAATGGCTACCGTAAGTATCCCCAGGTCCTTGGCAATTTCCGCGATAACGGGCGCGCCGCCAGTACCGGTTCCGCCGCCCAAACCGGCGGTGATAAAAACCATATCGGCCCCTTCGAGGTGCCCCCTGATAAGGTCCTTAGTCTCTAAGGCCGCTCTCTTCCCAATATCGGGATTCGAACCGGCGCCTAATCCCTTTGTAACCTCTACACCCAACTGCAACTTCACCGGCGACAGGGAGCTACTCAAAGCCTGCGCGTCCGTATTGGCAACCATAAAATCCACGCCCCTCAGGCTATAGGATATCATGGTGTTCACCGCATTGCCGCCCCCGCCGCCGATCCCGATGACCTTGATTTTTGCCGAATTTATTGCGTCTGGAACAGATAATTCAAACATAAGCCTCCTCCTTTAAAAAAGTTCTGAGAACCATTGCGCTATTTTACTGGACGCGTTGCCGAAAAACCTTGAACTTACGTTTTTCATCCTGCCTTTTGTTATATAGCGGTTTCCGTAGAGAATCATTCCCACTGCCGTCGAATAGACGGGGCTATTTACCACATCTGTAAGGCCGCCTATACCGGTGGGGCTTCCTCTCCTGACGGGCATATCAAAGACCTGCTCCGCCAGCTCGGTTATGCCCTCCATAATGGAGGTCCCGCCCGTTAATACAATCCCCGCGGTAAGAACATCATCATAACCTGCTTTACAGATCTCTTTATAGGCCATTTTGAAGATCTCCTCCACGCGGGGCTCGATAATCCTGCCCAGGATATGGCGTGAAACTTCCCGCGGCTCCCGACCTCCCACACTGGGAATTTCTATGTTTTCATCCTTCGGTATAAGCGGGAGATAGGCGCATCCGTATTTTATTTTTATATCTTCCGCATCCAAAACAGGGGTGCGCAGTCCTTTCGCAATATCGCTCGTGATGTAATTGCCCCCTACGGGCAAAACCGCCGTGTGCTTAATGCTGCCCTCGGTAAAAACAGCAATATTCGTAGTTCCCCCGCCGATATCGAGAAGCGCCACCCCCAGGTCCTTTTCGTCGGAACTCAAAACTGCTTCACTCGCGGCAAGCTGTTCCAGGATAATTTCATTTATCTCAAGCCCGGCGCGATTCACCGCGTTTATAATATTCTGCATGGATGTAATGGCGCCCGTTACAATGTGCGCCTTTGCCTCTAATCTTACACCGGACATCCCCAAAGGGTTCCTGATTTCGTCCTGGTCATCGACAACAAAGCTCTGGGGCAAGGTATGAAGTATCTCCCTGTCTAAGGGAACAGCTATGGCCTTCGCCGCTTCAATGGCCCTTCCCATGTCTTCCTCATCGATTTCGCGCCCCTTGACCGCTATGATACCCAGGCTGTTTTGCCCTCTGATGTGGATGCCGGCAATGCCGGCATAAACTGATCTTATACTGTAAGCGGACGCACTTTCCGCTATATCCACAGCTTTTTTTATAGATTCCACGGTGCTTTCAATGTTAACCACCACGCCTTTCCTGATCCCGTCAGAAGGACAAGAGCCAATGCCGACAATGTCGACGCCCGATGCCGTTATTTCACCTAACACGGCACAGGTCTTGGTGGTTCCTATGTCCAGCCCGACGAACACGTTGCCCTTTTTACCCATGTATTTTCACCTTTCTTTATTTGCAATTTCACTCGAAAATGCGCATCTAAGTATTCGATTTCCTTATATTCACCTGTGTAGCCATTTTCATTCTCATTTGTGACGAGTACCGTCATGAGAGTTTCACTCGAAAATGCGCATCTAACTAATTGAATATATTATGTTC
>DATESZ010000096.1:0-9102 GCA_035283845.1 Syntrophales bacterium
CGGGTCGGCTGCCGCCAGGGCAGCGTGAGTCTCAATCGGAGCCTGGCTGATATACGGGGTGGTGAACTCATCTTCCCTGACATAATCGCACTCGGCAAAAGCGGCTTCCACATCGCCGAAATCAAGGCGCGTAAAAAAGGCTTGATTGTCCTTAACACCTTCGTGGATCTCCGGCGCGCCGGTCTTCACGGCTTCAATTGGATCGAAGACAGAAGGCAGTTCTTCATAGTCAACTCTGATAAGATTCACGGCCTCAGCCGCTGTCTCCTCGTCCACCGCCGCCACCGCCGCCACCTCTTCGCCAATGAAGCGAACTTTATCGACTGCTATCGGATAGTGATCCACGGCCTGAGGCAACCACGGGAAAATCCCGTACTTTTTCTTCGCCGTATCTTCTCCTGTAATGATGGCCTTGACGCCAACCAATCGCCGCGCCTGCCTCGTATCGATGTGCAGGATACGCGCATGGGGAACGGTAGCTCGGAGGATTTTGCCGCTTAGCATTCTGGGAATCCCCATATCAGCCACATAACGGGCAGCTCCGGTCGCTTTGGCCAAGGCATCAACCCGGGGAAGGGGTTTTCCTACAACTAAATAGTCTCTCATCTGAAAATACCTTTCACCCTCCCCCTCACCCCCTCCCCTTGAGGGAGGGGGAAGGGGGGGGTAATTTTCATTCTCCTTTGTGACGGGTGCCGTCATGAGGGTTTCATGAGGCTTTCTCCTTAGCCAGAACCACATTGGAAGTTTCCAAGACCGCATCGATGATTTCGCGGCAACCGTGAAAAAGATCGCGCTTTACCCCGGCAGCCTTTAAGAAATTGCGTGTAAATCACCCCTTAAACCCATATTCTTTCCAATTATTCAATACCCTCTCCTGAATCTCCTTTGGATATATATCCTTAAAGGATGCCTTCTTCGGTATCTCCTCGTCGCTCCAATCCTTTGGCCATGTGCAGTCATAAACTACATTTGCTCCAATACCATAGGTTCTATCATGATCTGACAGGTAAGGCACTAATGAGTGACCGAGTATGTTTGATAGAGTATGCGTTCCCCTTACGGGATGATGGGCCGTTGAAAATGCATGAAATACCTCTCTCATGTCCGTCGGATCCACACCGTCTTCAACAACAATAACCTTTGATATGAATAATCCACTCTTGTTTGCCCATATACAACTCGCTATCCTGTTGGCAATCCCTGAATAGGGAGTCTTTGTCGAGACAACAGCGGCAAATGCACAGCTCTCAGGTGGAATATATATGCCTGTTATGGGCAAACCGGCTCTTATAAGATCAGACCTCACATCCGAAGCAAAAGATATGCTCGTCGTCACATCACCGTCATCTATTGGCATTCCCATATTTGATGCTGTCAGTATCGGGTTCTTCCTGTGAGTTATTGCCTTCACATGATATACGGGTTTTGCCGATCTGGCAGATGTCTGATAACCGGGATATTCTCCAAATGGTCCTTCTTCCATCCTCTCATAGGGAGGTATCTCGCCCTCTATAACTATCTCTGCTGAAGCCGGGACAAGAAGATCATTTGTCTCACACTTTATGAGACTTAAAGGTTCGCCCCTGACCCCTCCTATAACGTCCACCTCACTTATCCCATGGGGAATGCCGCTTGGCCCTATAATGGTTGTAACCGGCTCCGGAGCTATGGCAATGGCAAAGGGCATGGGAATCCCCTTTTCTTCATATTTGGCATATATCATTCCAATATGCTGAAATGGCCAGATAAGGCCGCCCAGTCTTTTTTTGTCGTGGATCATGGCCCTGTACATGCCCCAGTTTACCCACCCTGAATCAGGATCTTTCGTGATTGTCACATGCCATGTGCAGAGATATCTGCCCCCATCCCCGCCATGAATTATTAAAGCAGGAAATTCATATAAATCCACATCATCGCCTTTATGTATCTCCTCTTTACAGGGGCCATCGCTTACAAGGATAGGCTTAATTAAATTCTTCTTTCCCTCATCATATCTATTGAGAATCTCTGTGTATGTCGAATCTGGATGCATATAAAGGGCTATGGCAAGCCTCCTGAATGACGCAACGCCATTGCCCAATACCCTGTATCCCTTTGGATAATCCTTAAATTTCTCAAACAATATTGCGGGGCCAGCCCCCTCACACCCCTTTCTCGTTATCGCTCCCGCCTCAAGGTTCCAATCAACCTCTTTGTTTATCCGTTGTAAATCGCCACTCTTCTCCAATGTCTCAATAAATTCTCTCAAATCTTTGTATGGCATAATCCCCCCCCTATTTTTTTATTGTTTTCAAGACCATCTTTTTAATTAAATTGATAAGGCATCGATTTTCGCTGCGGGAGTATATGAGGTATGTTTTTGTGTGTCAATTGAAATTTGGCCACCGAATTATTAATGTTACGTACAGGTATTTGAAGTCTGTTATGTTTTGTTTTTGATGCTCCCTATCACCCGCAGAAAGAAAGGCATTTTAGAGAAGCACGCTTAAACCGGATGAACCAAAAAATATTTACATGACAGCAACTTGTTTATTGACATAGGGCCGGAAAAAATGTAGAAATCGTGGCCACAAGATAGCTATGAAAGCGCATTGTGGGACAGCGCCTGTTTGTTGTTATCCCATGAGGCTCGTCCTTGCGGAAGCGGAAAAGGGAATCCATGAAAAGACATGATTTAGGATCAAGTCCGGAATGACGTTTTCTGTAAACATAAGAACTCAAAACTAATTTAAGTGCGCCGAGGAGCGTAGCTCACCTGCGCCATAGGAAGGAGGAAAAAGTGAATATCATTGCATGTATTAAGCAGGTCCCGGATACGGAGACGCAAATAAGGGTCAAGGCGGACGGCTCGGGTATCGACGAAACGGGCATCAAGTGGGTCATGAATGCCTATGATGAGTACGGAGTGGAAGAGGCGCTTAGAGTGAAAGACAAACAGGGAGGCGAGGTCACCGTTATTTCTCTTGGACCGGCGAGGGCCATGGAGACCATCAGAACTGCCTTGGCGATGGGGGCCGACAAGGGCGTCCATATCAGCGGTCCGGCCTTGGAAGGGGCGGATGCCTATGTGACGGCCTCGGCATTGGCAGCGGCCATCAGGGAAATCCCCCATGATATTATCTTTTGCGGCCAGCGGGCCATTGATGATGACGCCGGGCAGGTTGGCTCCATGTTGGCGGAGCTGCTCGGCATTCCCCAGATCACCGTGGTAACGAAGGTTGAGGTGGAAGGCGCATCGGTAAAGGCCATAAGGCCCATAGAGGGCGCCCAGCTCCTGATCGAAAGTCCCCTTCCCTGCGTTATTACTGCGCAAAAAGGGTTGAATGAACCGCGGTATGCCTCTCTGCCGGGGATCATGAAGGCGAAAAAGAAGCCCGTGGAGGTAAAAGATGCGGCCGCCCTCGGTATCCCTACAGACAGGAAGCTTAACGTGCTGCGCTTCGTGCCGCCCCCGGCCAGAGCCCCAGGAAAGATCATCAGCGGCGACGATCAGGCGGCCAAGGCCGCAGCGCTCGCCAAATTGCTCCGGGAAGAGGCAAAGGTCATTTAGAATATAATTGGAGGAAAATATCATGGCAAAGGGTGTATGGATAGTTGCAGAACAAAGAGATGGAATTTTACGCAAGGTCAGTTTTGAATTGGCCGGCGCGGCACGGAAACTTGCCGACCAGTTGGGGGAAGAGGTAGGCGCCGTCCTCATTGGTTCCGGAGTGAACAATATTGCCGGCGAACTGGCAAAATACGGTGCGGATAAAATTTACGTGGCGGATAATCAGATTTTTGAACCCTATACGACGGACGCCCACACAGAAGCGGTAGCCAGAGCGGTAAGGGAGCACGAACCATCGATCCTGCTTTTTGGCGCCTCTTCCCAGGGTAAGGATCTCTCTTCACGGTTAGCAGGAAAACTTGCCACTGGACTGGCGACGGATTGTACGGACTTAAAAATTGCCGACGGCAGAATGGTAGCAGTAAGGCCCATTTACGCGGGCAAATGTTTTGCCGAGGTTGTCAGCGCCGTAAATCCCCAGATGGCATCCCTCAGACCCAACGTATTTCCTGCCGGGGAAAAACCGGGAGCGGGAGAGGTAATAAAATTCGATCCCGGCCTTGATCCCACCCTGCTGAAGACTAAGGTCCTGGAGGTGCAAAAGGACGCGGCCGGCAAAGTTGATCTTACGGAAGCGAATGTAATAGTCTCCGGCGGAAGGGGCATGGGCGGCCCTGATGGTTACACCGTGCTGGAAGAATTGGCAGCCATATTGAACGCCACGGTCGGGGCGTCCCGGGCCGCCGTGGATTCGGGGTGGCGTCCGCAAAAGGACCAGGTGGGTCAGACGGGGAAGGTGGTCTCTCCCAACCTCTATATCGCCTGCGGCATTTCCGGCGCGATCCAGCATCTGGCGGGGATGAGCTCTTCCAAGTATATCGTGGCCATCAACAAGGACAGCGAGGCGCCGATCTTTACGAAGGCCGATTACGGGATCGTGGACGATCTCTTTAAGGTGGTTCCGGAGCTGGTCAAAGAATGTCGAAAACTGCTGGAATAGGCATAAATTCATGAATGTGGGGATGAGGAGGGGAGAAAGCAGGGTATGAGATATGGAACATGCAAGGTTTTATGCGGGAAATGAGGGACGGGAAGTATTTTGGAATGCCGAGCATTTTGAAGCGCTTCTCTTCACCCTGTCGGCGGTGGCGCTGATTATCTTTGCCTACGGCGTCTACAGAAGATGGCAGATGTGGAAGGCCATTGGGAAGCCGGATATCAGGTGGGACAATGCTCAGGAGCGACTTAAGCGGCTCCTGCTTAACGGTTTAATTCAGATCAGGATCTTTCGTGAACTCTACCCCGGCATCATGCATGGTCTTATCTTTTTTGGCTTTTGCGGGTTAATGTTCGGTACGTTCTTCGACGCTGTGGAATACCATATTACTGAACCCCTGGGCTTTGCTTTTCTCCGGGGAAAAGTTTACATTTTCTTCTCCCTATCCATGGAAATTTTGGGCTTGGCCGTCCTCTTGGGAATAATCATGGCTCTTTTCCGGAGGTACGCAATAAAGCCGGATGGTCTCGGATACAAGGGAAAACCCGACAATACGACCGAGGATGCGGTAGTCCTTTTGCTCATCGGGGCGATCATCCTCACCGGCTTTGCCATAGAAGCGCTGAGAATCCATGTCACCAGGCCGCCTTGGGAGGTCTGGTCGTTCGGCGGCTGGATGCTGGCCGGGGCCTTTGCCGGCATGGACCCGGGACAGGCAAAAACGCTGCACAAGATCGCCTGGTGGGTGCATACATTCCTGTCTCTCGGATTTATCGCCTATATACCCTATTCCCGGCTGCTCCATATAATCGCCACGCCGGCCAACCAGTTCTTCGCTTCTCTCAAGCCGGCGGGATACTTGGAGCCGATCTCCGATTTTGAAACGGCGGAGTCTTTCGGAATCGGAAAGCTCGAAGACATGACCTGGAAGCAGATTTTTGACGCCGACGCCTGCACGCGCTGCGGGCGATGTCAGGACGGCTGCCCGGCCTACCTTTCCGGCAAGCCCCTTTCTCCCAAAAAAATCATCCAGGATCTGAAGACACACTGGCAGACAAAGGCGATGATGACAGTTGCAGCCAAAAAGGCAGCGGCAGGTGGCGAGCCTGCGGCTGTGGCCGGCGACAGGGTCTTGCCCGGAGAGGTAATCGATCTCCACGAGTTGTGGGCCTGCACCAACTGCATGTACTGCATGGAGCATTGTCCGGCGCTGATCGAGCACGTGCCGAAAATTATCGGCTTGCGGCAGTACAAGGTGCTTACGGAGGCTGATTTTGCCCCGGAACTTCAACTTACCTGCCGAAACATGGAAAATAACTCCAACCCCTGGGGCGTGGGCGCCCACCTGCGCGCCGATTGGGCAAAGGATCTGGGCGTTAAGATTTTGGCTGAAGATGCCGGCGCTGAATATCTATTCTATGTCGGATGTTCCGGTTCCTTCGATGAGAGGGGCAAGAAGGTATCAGTGTCCCTGGCCCGGATACTGCGGGAGGCGGGCGTCAGCTTCGCCATCCTCGGAACGGAAGAAGGCTGCTGCGGCGATTCGGCCATGCGGTGCGGCAACGAATATCTCTATCAGGCGATGGTGCAAAGCAATATTGAAACCATGAACGGCTATGGAGTAAAGAAGATTATTACCGCTTGCCCCCACGGCTATAACGCCCTTAAGAAAGATTACCCCCACTTCGGAGGAAACTTCGAAGTTTATCATCATACGGAGATCATCGCCCAACTGATTGCCGAAGGCAAGATAACCCTGAAGAGACCTGTTGCAGGGTTCTTTACCTACCATGATTCATGTTTCCTCGGCAGATACAACAGCATCTATAACGCCCCAAGGACCGTACTCGCGGCTGTCCCCGGAATGAAGCTGGTGGAAATGGACCGCAACCGGGATAAGTCCTTCTGTTGCGGCGCGGGCGGCGCCCGGATGTGGATGGAAGAAGACCAGGGCGAGAGGATCAACGACATGAGAACTGATCAGGCGATCGCGACAGGGGCCGATTGCGTGGCCGTGGCCTGCCCCTTCTGTCTTACCATGATGACGGACGGAATCAAGGATCGGCAAAAGGAAGAAAGCATGTCGGCCCTGGATATTGCGGAGATCGTCTGGAAGTCTATGGAGGTGAAAGAGAAATAAAAGAAAAAAGGGGGGTATTTATGAAAAGACGGTTCCAGGTTCCGCTTTTGATGATATTGTGCGCCTTCAGCGCTTCCGCCTGGGCCGGCAATGTTGATACCTACGGCATCGGCGCAAAGGCTGCCGCGCTGGGCGGCGCCTTTTCCGCCTACGCCGACGATCCCTCCGCTATCTATTATAATCCCGCCGGTTTGACGCAGATTTCAAAACCCATGCTTTCCCTGGGGACCCATATGATTAGGCCGAGTATTGATGCTTACGGTTATCAGGTAACGGGCGGCATAGTGGCGCCCGCCTCCGGGCCGCGTGATTTTCAGGATCACTCCAGCATCCTTGTGGCGCCCCATATCGGGTTTGCCATGCCGGTCAATAAAAAGCTTGTGGCAGGTGTAGGCGTATATGCTCCCTACGGCATGGATCTCAAATGGGGTGGCACGCCAAGCGATCCCGGCGCATATGACGCCTATCATTCCTGGTATATGAGGGAGGTGGTTACGCCTTCTTTAGCGTATCAGGCAACGGAAACGCTTTCTTTCGGTGCCGGTCTTTCCCTCGGCAAATCAAAAGCCGGCGCAGAAAGGCTGGCCTTTGCACCCGCCTTTACGAACCTGCATAACAAACAGATGGAAACGGACATTGAGGACGACATGAACTGGTCGGTTAACCTGGGAGTCCTCTACAAACCGGTCAAATGCCTATCCGCCGGTCTGACCTACCGCGGCCGGGCTTCCACCAAATTTGAGGGGACGACAAGGGTTGTCGGATTAAACGACGGCGACAACCTGATAACCGGCCTTCCGGCCAGCGCCGTTACAAACACGGCCGTAAATGCGAAAACCGAGATAGATCATCCCGAACAAATCCAAGCCGGTATCCGCTATCTTCCCTTCGAGAAGCTGTCAGTAGAGGTGGACGTGGTCTGGACGCGTTGGTCACGAATCGACGGCTATACCGTATTTTTCGACAAAAAATTTCTTGATGCGCCTGGGCTGGGGCCGAATAATCCTGGTAAGACAAGCGAGTTTTTCCCCAGGGATTGGGAGGATACAACCCAGGTTAGAATCGGCGCTGAATGGCAGGTAAACAAGCTCGTGGCATTGAGGGGCTCCTATTTCTACGATCCCTCGCCGATTCCCGATACCACCATGGACATCGAGTGGACCGATGCGGATAAAAGGACTTTTGCCCTCGGCGCCGGCCTTGATTTCGGAAAGATCACCATTGATGGCGTTCTCCAGTACACCGTCACTGACGGGAGGCGGGATATCAGCGGTGAAAGCGGCAACCTCAATCATGCTTACGCGGGCGGCGGCGGCGCTCCGAAGGTTTCTTTTTCCGCCGACGGCCATCTCTGGGGCGGGGGGATAACAGTAAATTATAAATTCTGAAAATAAAGGGGAGTATGGTGGAAGTCAGATACATGGACAAACCTTGGCTCAAGTTCTATGAAAAGGGCGTGCCGGAACATATTGCTTATGAAGGGATCTGCCTGCCCCAAATCCTGGACCGGACAGTGGAGGATTTTCCCGACAAACCGGCCCTAATCTTCCAGGGACTCAGCATAACCTTCCGGCAGTTGCAGGAGATGGTAAATCGTTTTGCGGCCTGCCTTGCCGATTTCGGTATTCAAAAAGGGGATGCTGTGGCGATCCTGCTTCCCAACCTGATACACTGCGTTGTGGCCTATTATGCCGCACTAAAGGCAGGCGGAATCGTGGTCATGAACAACCCTACGTACACCGACCGCGAGTTGGAACGCCAGTTCAATGATTCAGGCGCAAAGGCTCTGATTACCCTTGATCTTCTGGCAAACCGGATGATAGACCTCCGTCCCAAGACATCTATCAAAAAGATTATTGTCACCTCCATTGGCGATTATCTTCCCTTTCCAAAGGACCTTTTATTCCCTTTAGTGGGCAAGCGGAGGAAACTGGCCGCGGACGTAAAAGCCGCCCCGGACGTGCACCGGTGGAAGGGCTGCCTTGAGCGATATGATCCGGTTCCACCCTATAGGGATATCGGCTTTGATGATGTGGCCGTTTATCAGTACACGGGGGGAACAACGGGAGTATGCAAGGGCGTGGAGCTGACCCACGGCAATCTGAGCAAACAGGTGCAGCAGTGCGCCGCCTGGTTCGTCCATTTTAAGAGGGGCGAGGAAATCATGCTGGCGGCGCTCCCCTGTTTCCATGTCTTCGGAATGACCATATCCATGAATTTTCCCGTTTACATGGGCTGGTCACAGATTTTGGTTCCCAAACCTCAACCGGAGCCGCTTCTGGAAGCAATCAGAAAATACAAGCCCTCCTTCACGCCCTTAGTGCCTACGATGTATATCGGCATGCTGAATCACCCTGACCTTAAAAAAACGGACATGAGCTGCATCAGGGGGGCCTTCTCCGGCAGCGCTCC
>DATESZ010000097.1:0-16589 GCA_035283845.1 Syntrophales bacterium
ATAATACAACTCATTATATTTGCATGTTAGTTTGTTGTTTTATAGGGTAATATAGTAGGGTCTTACATTCTGGACGGTACAACTACCTGATATTGCATATTATTTTGGCAAGATGACGCAATTACTCTTAAACTCCTGTCAGAATCATTCCGCATTTTTTACCTAACCTGATATTGAGTTTTCCTTTCCGGACGGGGAATGATTGGTTATCGAGTAATGAAAATAGGGTAGTACCCGATAGTTTATCACGGATGCGTTGGGGCAGATTAAGGTTGTTGCCAATATCAACGCTTATTTCTGAAGGCATATCCAGCCAACCGTTGTGAAAGCATGCAATGATAATATTATCACCCACATATCTTAAAAATAACAACAGAAAATAGTCGACATACAGGCAAACAAAATAGCCGGATGAAAGGGCATCGTTTGTTTGCCTTATCCTAATCAGTTTTCGTGTATGGTCATAGATTTCTTTTTCCAATGGATATTCCTCTTTCACCTCATGGTCAGGGTTTAATTTTCCCCATGGAAAATCTCGTCTGTTATCAGGGTCTTGGTTGCCTTCAAGGCCTAATTCTGTTCCATAATAAATCTGAGGTATACCTCGTATAGTAAACAAGAACGTTAAGGCCAATTTCATGACATCCGTAGCTTTGCGATGGTCGCCCATTTGGCGCTTAAGGATATTGGTCATAAACCGGGCCGAAAGATCATGGTTGTCGAGCAGTGTGACAAGCTGATTGTGGTTGGTGTAAGATTGGTCGCGTTCCAGGATGCCTACTCCAAGGTTGAAGGGCGAAACAAAATCAGTCATACCCTTATCATAAATAAAAACATCTTGTATGGCTTGCTGCATGGGAAAATCAAAAAGATGGTCAATGGCAGCGTATTTTTGATAGTAAGAAAGGGTGTCAATATCAAAAACGAGAACTTCACCCAATAATGTAAGATCAGGGAACTGACCCTTTACCTGCGTCTTAAAGTAGTTCCAGAAGTTTCTTTCAATGTGTTTCACTGTATCCATGCGGATTGCATCAATGCCTGTTTCCCGGAGCCAGGAGAGGATGGTTTCAGTATGATAATCGCACACATCAGGCGAGTCAAGATCCATGTCTGGCAAACCTGACAACTGTCCCTCTGTTTCGCTTGATTCAAGACTTATGTTCATCTTGTTAAACCACGATGAACGGATAGGGGTAGGGTTGTCCGGATGATCAATTGTTCCAGGATGCCTGTATCCGGTATGATTTACTACCATATCAAGCACGACTTTTATTCCATTCGTGTGAAGCTTTTCAACCAAGTCTTTAAGATATAGCTTGCTTCCTTGAGGATATTTACCTTTATCAACATACAAGACTGGATTTATGGCGTTAAAGTCAAGCACCCAATATCCGTGATATCCGTGCAAATTTTGTAAATCAATCTGCAGATAAACAGGGGTTATCCATAAAGCCGTTATGCCGAGATTTTTCAGGTAGGGGATTTTCTCGATAATCCCTTCGAAATTACCGCCATGGTAAAAAAGCGGATTGTTCTTATCAATCTTCTGTTTCACTTCAGGCTGCTGGTTTTCTATCCCATAAAACCTATCCGTGAGGATAAAATAGATAATGTCTTTGCGGGTAATTGCCATCGGTTTCATCCTTTCTCACACGCTCAGTTTCTACCATAAAGCTCGGTCATGCCTTCAAGCTTTTCGGCTATTGACAGTGTCAATTTTCCTGAAGAAAGTCGCCACTCCCAGTTTCCGTTAACAGTACCCGGCCGGTTCATTCGTGCCGTCCCGTCCAGACCAAGAACATCCTGCATCGGGATTATCACCATATTAGCGACAGACATCATTGCCAGCCTGATAAATTCCCAATGAATATCTTCGACGGTGACTATGCGACCGATGTAACGGAACAACCGTTCTCTGTTCTCGGGGGTTGCATCATGTTCAAACCATCCCCGTACTGTATTGAAATCGTGTGTCCCCGTAAACACCACGGTATGCCGCCCGATGTTGTGAGGCGCCGAGCTGTGCGTGGCGGGATTTTCGCTAAACGCGGCTATAAGGGGCCGCATACCGGGGAAGCCGAATCTGTTCATCACTTCTCTGATCTCAGCGGTAATCATTCCAAGGTCCTCCGCAATGATAGGAAGGCAAGAGAACTTCTTGAAAAGGACATTAAAAAAATCCTCAGCGGGCCCGTCTATCCACTGACCTTTACCGGCGGTCTTCTGGTCTGCCGGCACTTCCCAGTATGCGACAAATCCTCGAAAATGATCAATCCTGATAAGGTCATGACGTCTCAGGCTGTATTCCAATCTCCTGCACCACCATTCATAGCCGGTTTTTTTCAGCAGATCCCATTGGTAAACAGGCGTTCCCCAGATCTGACCCGCTTCAAAGAATTTATCAGGAGGTGAACCGGAAACAACAAGGGGTCTTTTTCTGTGATTCAGTTTGAATAATTCAGGGCTGACCCAAACATCCGCACTGTCGTGGGCAATATACATCGGTATATCACCGATAATCTGAATGCCCTGTTGATGGCAGAATCTTTTCAGAGCGTACCACTGCTTGAAAAAGAGGAACTGGAAGAATTTTTCACGCTCAATCCTTTCATGGAGAAGTTTTCGCATTTCCTTCATGGCTTCCGGCTGTCTGTCCCGCAGCTCTCTCGGCCAGCGATCCCACGATTGTCCCTGAAAGTGAGCCTTCATCGCCACAAAAAGCGAAAAATCATCAAGCCATTCGGAATTCTCTAAACAGAATCGGTCATATTCACTTTTGTCTTTCCGTTTCTTAAACCGATCTGAGGCCTTATGGAATAGCGTTTCTTTATAAAAGATTACGGCGGGGAAATCAATGCGCTCATTCGGAAATCGTGGAGGAAACGCCATGTCTTCATCTTCGAGAAGACCTTCCTGAACCAACAATTCAGGGCTGATCATGAGCGGATTACCGGCAAATGCAGATATACTGCTATAGGGAGAATTCCCGTGAACCCTGTCTGTTGGATTTAGGGGAAGAATCTGCCAGTAGCTTTGCCGGGTTTTGACAAGAAACTCTGCAAAGGCGTAAGCGTCCGGTCCCATATCGCCAATGCCGTGGGGTGATGGAAGAGATGTAATATGGATTAATATTCCGCTACCTCTTCGTTTCATCTGAAAATACCTTTCACCCTCCCCCTAACCCCCTCACCTTGAGACTGTGTCGTAATAGGGGAAAGGGTCATTCCGAACGGAGGTGAGGAATCTTAATATGTTAATTTCATTAGTCATTAAGATTTCTCGCTACGCTCGAAATGACAAAAAAATGAATTATGACACAGTCTCCTTGGGAGGGGGAAGGGGGAGGGGGAATGTTCATTCTCCTTTGTGTCGGGCACCGTCATGAGAGTTTCATGGCTGTTCTCCATTTTCTGAGATTTTCCCCTGCATGCGGATGGTCCGAGTGACCTGCACCCCGCAAATTGTAACACATTTTGAAACGGTAATCACGGGGATTAATTCCGCCTTGCCGTTCTTCTTGGGATCGTCAGTATATCATCATCCTGGACATGATTATGGAGCCTGGTATCGATGGTTTAGAGACCTAACTTTGACGATCTCGTAAAAAGTCCGAAATCTCCTCCCCCTCGACGGGGGAGGGTTAGGGTGGGGGTGGTAAGTAACCGTATTACTGTATGTTATTTCCCCCTCCCCTTAATCCCCTCCCGCCAGGGGAGGGGGAAATTTACTTTTTACGAAGTCGTTAACTTTGGTAATAAACAAATTTCCAAGAGGGAGATTCTGTTTGTTAGATTAGGTGAACGTTTAACGTTTGTATCAGGTGAAACTCTCATGACGGTACTCGTCACAAATGAGAATGAAAATGGCTACACAGGTGAATATAAGGAAATCGAATACTTAGATGCGCATTTTCGAGTGAAAGCCTTTTAGATGCCCTTTTAAGGGAAAGGTGAAATTTTTTGCCTTTCAGGTCATTTTATGATACCTCCCATACCCTCTATTATTACAGTGAGGTGCCTTATGTCCCGTAAAACAGGTATTGTGAAGGACGCGAAATACATGGAGCATGGCGCCGGTTTCGCCCATCCGGAATCACCGGAACGGCTGAGAGCGATCTATAAAATGCTCGAACTGCCCCCAATGGCGGGCAAATTTATCCCCATCCCGCCCCGCCCGGCAGCTATTGACGAACTGGCATTGATTCACCGCGCCGCCTACATCGACTCCGTAGCCGCAACCGCCGGGATACCTTATACTTCCCTTGATCCCGATACGGCGACAACGGCAGAATCTTTTGCCGCGGCGCGACTGGCGGCAGGAGGTCTCCTGAGCGCCATCGACAGCGTCGTATCCGGTGCTGTGGACAACGCCTTTGCCCTGATAAGACCGCCTGGTCATCATGCCGAGGCCAATGCGGCAATGGGTTTTTGCCTTTTTAACAATGTGGCTATAGGGGCCATGCACGCCATAACAAAACGTCATATGGAAAGAGTGCTTATTGTAGACTGGGATCTGCATCATGGAAACGGCACCCAGCACTCTTTTTATGACGACAACCGGGTGCTTTATTTCTCCACCCATCAATATCCCTATTATCCGGGTACAGGCGCCCTGGAAGAAAACGGCCGGGGCGACGGTTTAGGCTTTACGATAAATGTACCGCTCCGGCCCGGCGCCGGCAACGCACGATACCTGAACATCTTCCGGAAGATACTGCAGCCCGTGGCCTTAAAATTTAGACCGGAGCTCGTTCTCGTTTCGGCCGGGTTTGATATTTATAAGCAGGACCCGCTGGGGGGGATGGAAGTGACGCCGGAGGGTTTTGCCTGCCTCACCCGCGTCCTTTTGGATATTGCCGATGCCTGTTGCGGGGGACGCCTCGTGATGACCCTCGAAGGGGGTTACCATATCCAGGGGCAGACGGAAGGGATAAAAAAGGTATTGCTGGAGATGCTCGATGAAACAAAGGCGGAGACGGAGAAGCTGATTACATCCGCAGAGGTGGAACGGCAGGAAGATCTTTTTATCGGGAGGGTGATTGATCAGATTAGACCTTACTGGCCGGTCTTTTCATGACGACTTGTTACGCAAGCGTCTTTATGGAGGTTGTCTTTTGAAGATAGAAAAAGAAGAAGTTAAGTATGTGGCGCATTTGGCCAGACTTTATTTCAACGAGGAAGAAACGGAAACATTTACTTCTCAACTAAACGATATTCTGCTTTACATGGATAAGTTGAATGAGGTCGACACCGTAGGCGTGAAGCCCGTCAGCCACGCGATAGCCCTTACCAACGCCTTCCGGGAAGACATAGGCCGGGAACCGCTCGGCCACGATCTTGCTCTCGCTAATGCGCCGGAAGCAAGGGGCGGCTTTTTTGTCGTTCCCCGAGTTGTGGAATAGGAAAAGATATGGAGCTGTACCAGTTGACCATCCACGAATTGCAGAAGAAAATAAAGACGGGGGAGGCCACCGCTTCCGATATAATCGCCGACCTGTACCGGAGGATTGAAAAGGTTGAAGGGTCAGTGCATGCTTACATTACCCTCACGAAGGAAGCAGCCTTCGCTCAAGCGGGCGCGGCGGACGGACTGATCAAAAAGGGGGAAATCAAGGAACTCACGGGAATCCCCATTGCCCTAAAGGATATCTTATGCACAGGCGGTGTAAGGACAACCTGCGGTTCCCGGATCCTCTCCGGCTACATACCTCCCTACGATGCCACGGTAGTGGAAAAGTTAAGGGATGCCGGCGCCATCTTCACCGGTAAGACCAACATGGACGAATTCGCCATGGGTTCCTCCAACGAAACCTCCTGGTTCGGCATTACGAAAAACCCCTGGGACCGGGAAAGGATACCGGGCGGATCGAGCGGCGGTTCCGCCGCCGCCGTGGCTGCCGATGAATGCGCCGCCGCTCTCGGTTCAGATACGGGCGGCTCCATCAGGCAGCCGGCGGCCCTATGCGGCGTCGTGGGAATGAAACCCACCTACGGCCGGGTATCCCGTTTCGGACTTATCGCCTTTGCCTCCTCCCTTGATCAGATCGGCCCCTTTACGAAAGACGTGGAGGATTGCGCCATCTTAATGAACGTCATCGCCGGTTACGATCCCCGGGAATCCACCTCCGTGCCGGAGGAAGTGCCGGACTACCGGCAATTCCTGCCGCGGGGAGTGGACGGCTGGACAGTAGGCATTCCCAAGGAATATTTCCGGGAAGGAGTAGACCCGGAGGTGGAGGCGGCGGTGCGGAAGGTCATCGAAACCATCGAGGGTCTGGGAGCTGCGTGTATTCCCATCTCTCTTCCCCATACGGAATATTGTCTGGCCGTCTATTATATTGTGGCGCCTGCCGAGGCCAGCTCGAATCTGGCGCGTTACGACGGGGTAAAATACGGTTTCCGGTCAGAGTCCGGCCGCGATCTCCTGGAGATGTACAAAAAGACCCGATCCGAAGGCTTCGGGCCGGAAGTGAAAAGGCGAATTATGCTCGGCACTTATGTTCTCTCTTCGGGATACTATGATGCCTATTATAAAAAGGCCTCCCAGGTGCGGGGACTGATAAAAAGGGATTTTGAAGAGGCGTTTAAGAAGTGCGATGTAATCCTGACTCCCACGACCCCCACCCCGGCATTCCGTATCGGAGAGAAGACCGACGATCCCATGCAGATGTATCTATCGGATATTTTCACAATATCGGCAAACCTTGCGGGGATACCGGGACTGTCCGTTCCCTGTGGCTTTACGAAAAGCGGTCTTCCCATCGGAGTGCAGTTTCTCGCCGGGCATTTTGGTGAAGGGAAACTGTTCCAGATCGCTTCGGCTTATGAAAAGAGCGCCAATATCGGAAAAAGGAGACCTGATCTTTAATGGAATACGAACCGGTTATCGGGCTGGAGGTACATGCCCACCTTCTCACGGAGACAAAAATATTTTGCGGCTGCTCGGCGAAGTTTGGCGCGGCGCCCAATAGCCATACCTGTCCCATCTGTCTGGGGATGCCAGGCGTCCTGCCCGTCTTAAACAGAAAAGTTGTCGAATATGCCATGAAGATGTCCCTGGCAACCCACTGCCGGATAAACGGAGAGTGCGGCTTCGCCCGGAAGAATTATTTTTATCCTGATCTTCCCAAGGGTTATCAGATATCCCAGTACAGCTATCCCTTAGCGGAACAGGGCTGGGTGGATATTGAAATGAACGGCGGCAGGAAAAGGATCGGCATTACGAGGATACACATGGAGGAGGATGCGGGGAAACTTATCCATGATGAACACAGCCCCGTAAGCTTTGTCGACCTGAACCGCACCGGGGTGCCCCTGATCGAGATCGTCAGCGAGCCGGACATGAGGAGCCCGGAAGAGGCGGCGGCCTATCTTAAAAGGCTCCATGAGGTTCTCGTTTATCTCGAGATATGCGATGGGAATATGGAGGAGGGGAGCTTCCGCTGCGACGCCAACGTCTCCCTTAGACCAAAGGGAGAAGACGCCTTCGGGACAAGGACGGAACTGAAAAACATGAACTCCTTCCGGAACGTGCAGCGGGCTATCGAATATGAAATCAAGCGGCAGGGATATATCCTGGAAAACGGCGGCACGGTGGTTCAGGAGACGAGGCTCTGGGATGATGCCCAGGGGGTAACCAATTCCATGCGGAGCAAGGAAGACGCCCATGATTACCGGTATTTCCCCGACCCAGATCTCGTCCCCCTGGTGGCAAGCGACGCATGGATCGCAGAGATCGAAAAGGAGATACCTGAACTTCCGCTGGAAAAGAGGGATCGTTTCCTCACTGAATATCAGTTGACTGCTTACGATGCTGGTGTCTTGACTTCGAGCAGGGCTATGGCCGACTATTATGAAGAAGCGGTAAAACTGTCAGGAAGGCCAAAAATTGCGGCCAATTGGGTTATGGGTGATGTATTGCGCTTATTGAATGAAGACAGGTGTAACATTAAGAACTCACCCATTTCCCCTGCCTCTCTGGCGGAAATGATCAAGCTCATCGAGGCGGGCACGATCAGCGGCAAAATGGCCAAGGAAATTGTCGAAGAGATGTACAAAAGCGGCAAGCCCCCTCAGGCTATTATCAAAGAAAAGGGCATGGTGCAGCTCTCCGACGAAGAGGCGATTGCTGAAATCATCGCCGGGGTTATAGCCGCCAATCCGTCCCAGCTTGCCCAGTACCGCAACGGCAAGGACAAATTGTTCGGGTTTTTCGTCGGCCAGGTAATGAAGGCCACCCAGGGAAAGGCAAACCCTCAAATTATCAATGAGCTTCTGAAGAGGATGCTTTTCGTGGAGGAGGGGGCTTGACGGCTTCGAATTTCGGAAGAAATTCGGGCCCTGTCCCCGGAGAATACTATGATTAAGACCATCTTTTGGGAAAACGACGCCGTCGTCATGATAGATCAGAAACTGCTGCCCTTAGAGGAGCGGTACGTGACTTGTCGTGATTACCGTGAGGTTATAGCGGCCATCAATGACCTGACCGTACGAGGCGCACCGGCAATCGGCGTGGCTGCAGCCTTGGGCATTGCGCTGGGCGCCCTTAACCGTGCCTGCCTTTCCTGTGAAGACTTTGAGGAGTCCTTCCGTCAAATCTGCGAGGAATTCTCCCGGACGCGGCCTACGGCGAGAAACCTCTTCTGGGCTATCGAAAGGATGAAGCGATGCTTTGAGGAAAACGCCGGCAACGTGGGCGAAACAAAGGCGGCGCTGGTTGCCGAGGCCTGTCTCATCGCCGAGGAGGACATTGCCGTTAATCGCCGGATAGGCCTCCAGGGCAAACATCTTATCAGAGACGGCGACAGGATACTTACCCATTGCAATGCCGGCGCCTTGGCCACCGCCGGTTACGGCACCGCTCTTGGCGTAATCCGGGCCGCCCATGAGGAGGGGAAAAATATCCACGTTTTTGTAGACGAAACGCGGCCGATCCTTCAGGGGGCCAGGCTTACCGCCTGGGAACTGAAAAAGGAAGATATCGCGTCAACCCTCATCACAGACAGCATGGCCGGATTCCTCATGCACAGGAGAAAGGTAGACAAAGTGATCGTCGGGGCGGATCGTATCGCCGTAAACGGCGATGTGGCCAATAAAATCGGCACCTACAGTCTCGCCGTACTTGCTAAAGAAAACGGCATCCCCTTTTATGTCGCGGCCCCTCTTTCCACCGTTGATCTGTCCATAAATGACGGCAGTGAAATTCCTATTGAGGAAAGGAAGGATGAAGAGGTCCTGTATTTTTGCAACACACCGATAACCGTACCGGGGATAGGCGTCTTCAATCCAGCCTTTGACATCACCCCGCACCGGTATGTGACGGCCATTATTACCGAGGCGGGCTTGGCTGAACCGTCATTTGCTGAGAGTATTGCTAAACTCTTCCGTAACGGAGCGCCCTTACGGCAATGAACAAAAAGCCCCAAAAAGTCATCATCTACACAGACGGCGCCTGCCTGGGAAACCCCGGTTCGGGCGGTTATGGCGCGGTCTTGCTTCACAATGGTCACCGCAAGGAATTGTCCGGCGGTTTTCGATTGACGACAAACAATCGTATGGAAATCATGGCGGCAATCATGGCCCTATCCGCACTGAAGAGGAATTGCGCGGCAACGCTTTACTCCGATTCCCAGTATCTGGTAAACGCCCTTACCAAGGGCTGGGTCGAGAAGTGGCGGGCCAACGGCTGGATGCGCAACAAGCGGGAAAGGGCGCTCAACCAGGATCTCTGGGAACGGTTGCTCGCTCTGTGCAGTCGCCATAAGGTGGAATTCCTGTGGGTACGGGGACATGCGGAAAGCCGGGAAAATGAGCGCTGCGATCTCCTGGCCCGGGAAGCGGCAAATGGGCAACACCTGTCTCCCGATAGCGGTTATAACCGGAATTTGTAACTAATGTAAAGTGCGTTCGCAACCTGCTCCAGTTTCTTATTATACGTCCAGATTGACATTCCCGTCAGCATAGCAGATGCAATGAGATGGATATCCACGTAGCCAAGCCCTTTATTGAGTAGATTTGCAAGTTCGGTATTCCCTTCTCAAAAATGGGAGACCCACACGGATATATCTACAATGATTCGTCTTTATTTCCTGTCAGATGTCAACGGGCTGACCCCTTTGTCCTTCTCCTTATTCAAAGTTTTTCTCACTTGCACCATCGTATCTGTAATAACTACATCTTCGTTGCTGATAATATTGTCACGGCCTTGTCCAGCTCGAAACAATAGGTCCTCTGTATCAAAATCATAAATAGAAGAGGGGAATAATTTGAATTAAATTTTTTCCTGGTCTTTAATAACGCTAGGTCATTATCTTTATCTCTATTTAGAACATCAGCTTCATTTCTTGCACCTGCTATCCATACAGTAGCTTCGCTCTGCTCACCTATTACGTGAGCACATGTCAAAATATAACCTTCTTCCGAAATTAAAAATCCAGTTCCTTGCGCTCCTTCAATAGGCTTTTCGGGCTCGACAACCCTAACATTAAAGCCCATATTCTTGAATTCTTTTATTACTGTCGGAGCAACATTTCTTGGATCTTCCGCCGGCTTTATAAAATATAGCTCTCCATAATCCTTTGTTTTTGTTTCTACATTTTCATTTCTAACTACTTTCGTAGAAGCTACACATCCATAAAAGAAATTTGAAATTGCTAACAAAAGAAGTACAGAAACAATTATTTTCATTTTGCTTTTATTTGATTCCATAAATCTACTCAATAATTTATTCTAAGCACACACGCGTAGCATCAGCGGCACGGCGCTTTTTCCGTGTCCGCTGGATGCTCTTGTGTACGGCCCGGCACGGGCGTGAACTTATGGGGTGAAAGCCCCCTCCCCCTGATTGTATTTATAGGCATAGAAGATGAACCCCAAACCAGGAAAAATAAAGAAAAGACCAAAAATGATATGAAGCTTGTAGTAAAGATTTGTATTCTTTAACAATATCGATTCAAGCCATTTTTTAACAGCCATGTTATCTGTCTGCCCCTTTCCCATAGCTCTTAAGTCAGCCGAGACAGCAGCAGGCGCTCCTATCGTATTCTTTTGGCGAGTTTCTCTCTTTCCATGAGAATAATTTTATTACCCAGCATAGACTCCCTGGCATTCTGATTGCTGAGGAATTGAATCGAGGCAAATTGCTGGTTTATGCCCGTGCCGGAGGCCGTTTGTGCAGACCATGCCCTGACCACCATGCCTTCAATATCGATCGTCTTACCGTCAATGGTGATCGCAAGCTTTACAATGTCGTTAGCCTTAAGAGAAAGGTCGCTTTTCGAACCGATGCGTACGCCGCCTATTGAAATATCAATAACGTTGACCCGTACCCCCCGCACAAGGACAGTCAGATCGCTGTCCGTCGCGGGATTGATCCGGTAACTCATCCTAAAGTTATGGGTTTGCGGTTTCGTCTCCCGTTCCAGAACCAAAGCAGGGACCATTTGGGAGGGGGCAATCTCATAATTTGTCATGAGCCTGGTCAATGTTGCCCAAATACCATACCGGGAGGTGGGGTTTGCCTCCTCGCTTTTGTCCAAAAAAGTGACCAGTAATCGTTTCCCCTGCTGGACATCCGTTATTGGCGGTGTAGTCTGGGACAGGATAAGGCTCCGATCCGTCACCTCATAGATCACGGACTGCAGGGGGGGACCCTCTTTTGTTGGTTCATCGCTTTCAGATACGATGTCGGCTGTCATTCCCGGTTTTATGGCCACCATAAATTGATGCCCTGTAAAAGTAAGAAGATCTGTCCAATCTCCGCGAACTTACCCTCACCCCTCTTTGCAGTGACTTAATATGCTACCTATACATAAATGCCTATTCGATGTCAAGTGACCAACAACCCAAATCCACCAACCAAAATAGAGTTCCTCCGTTATTACAGATGGTTATATGCGAATTTCATGCACCCATTGGTGAAGAGTAAATATTATATGGACAAATCTATTTGTTGACAACAGAATAAAGATTTTATAATATCAACGCAACAATGCCTTGAGCTACAAAAACTCGAAAAGAGTCCGGCAAACATGCAGGAAAAAAGAAAAAGCGATAACCGCCATTACCGAATTCTTGTGGTGGACGATGTAAAGCAAAACCAGGAGCTCTTGGAAGCCCACCTGATCGCTGAGGGATACCAGGTGGATATTGCCGGCGGCGGTCAGGAGGCACTGGAAAAGGTGTATAAACGTGCGCCCGACCTGATCCTGCTGGACATCCAGATGCCGGAAATCGATGGATACCAGGTTTGTGCAAAGCTCAAAGGAGATTCGAGCACCCGCCTGATTCCGATCATCATGATTACGGCACTCAAGGAAGTGGCGGACAAGATCAAGGCCATCGAGGCGGGGGCTGATGATTTTATCACGAAACCGTTCAACAAGCTTGAGGTGCTCGCCCGGGCCCGCTCGCTGCTCAAGGTCAAATACCTGAACGATCAACTCGACACTGCAGAAAACGTTATCTTCTCCCTGGCGCAGGCCATCGAGTCTAAAGACAAATACACGGAGGGTCATATCGAACGGGTTTCGCAGTATTCGACGGAGTTTGCCGATATATTGGACCTCTCAGCAACAGATCGGGAAGCGATACACAAAGGTGGGCAACTCCACGATATGGGCAAGCTTGTTCTGGATGACGCAATCATCAATAAGCCGGGGAGGCTTACCCCGGAGGAGTTCGAGATGGTCAAGCAGCACCCTCTGGTGGGTTACAAGATTTGCCATCCCCTTAAGTCGGTGCGCGACGCCTTGCCGATCATCCGCTGGCACCACGAGAAGCTCGACGGAAGCGGTTACCCCGATGGCCTCAAGGGTGATGAAATTCCCGTTACCGTCCGCATCATGGCTATCGTGGACGTCTATGACGCCCTGACGACGAAACGTTCCTACAAGGATTCTTTTTCTCCTCTGAAGGCATTTCATATCCTGGAGGAGGAGGTCGATAAGGGGTGGTGGGACGGCTTACTGGTTCAAAAGTTCAAAGAAACTAAAGTTCAGAGCGCGTAGGGAAGTTAATGCATATAGGATTTTCCACATTGGGGCTGGGGATTTTCGGCCTCCTGGCCGGGGTTGTGTTTTATGGACCTGAGTTTCCTGCTGGCTATACGAGCAAGCTGATTCTGCTCGGATTTTGCATTCTGCTTATTGGCTTCGGATTGAGCTACAGCCAACTCGCATTCCTGTACCGCAAGGTAAGAAATGCTGAAAAAGAGATGCACGAGGCGATGCTTGAAAGAAATGAGGCGCTGGAGCTCGCGAACCGGAATCTCGATCAGGCAAACCGCGCTAAATCCGCCTTCCTGGCCAATATGTCTCATGAGCTTCGTACGCCGCTAAACGCCGTGATCGGGTTCAGTGAGGTCCTGGAGGACCAGACCTTCGGTCCTCTCAACGCGAAACAGATGAAGTATGTATTAAATGTGAGGAACAGCGGGAAACACCTTTTGAACATGATCAACGACATCCTGGATCTCTCGAAGATTGAAGCCGGAAGGCTGGATCTGCTACTGGAGAAATTCCCCCTCAGGGAGACCGTTGACGGTATCATCGGAATTGTGAGGGTCCTGGCAAATAAGAAAAACATTCTGCTTAATTATGAAATTGATCCTGCTTTGAAAGAGATAGAGGCGGATGCCAAGCACTTCAAGCAGGTTCTCTACAACCTCCTGTCCAATGCCGTCAAGTTTACCCAGGAGGGGGGAACGGTGAACCTCGGGGCCGTGCTTTCGCAAGGCGCCGGTCAAGCCGGCACGAACCTGGTTCAGATCTCCGTTTCCGATACGGGGATTGGCATTGCACCCGAAGACTATGGAAAGGTATTTTCCGAGTTTCAGCAAATTGATGATTCCTATTCCCGGCAGCAGGAGGGGACAGGTCTCGGGCTGGCGCTGAGTAAAAGGCTTGTGGAGCTTAATGGAGGAGAGATGTGGTTCAGCAGCGAGAAGGGGAAGGGGAGCACCTTTACCTTTACCATCCCGCTGGTGCACTCCCCGGACAGAGCTGCGGAGGAGATCGTAACCAGTGCCGGTTCGGTCGAAGACGGGAGAGAAGATGGGGCGTCGGGAAAGGAATTGGTTCTGGTCATCGAGGACGAGCCGCGATCTGCCGAATTAATCTCGATATATCTTGCCCAAGCCGGATACAGGGTGGCCTTTGCCGCCGATGGAGAGGAGGGCCTCCGTCTTGCCATCGAGCTAAGGCCAAGCGCTATTACTCTGGACATCATGCTCCCCAAGATGGACGGCTGGCAGGTTCTCAATGCGTTGAAGGAAAACCCGATCACCCGGGAAATCCCGGTTATTGTGTCTTCGATGGTTGATGAAAAGATCATGGCCTATGACCTGGGGGCTGTGGACTACGTTTTGAAACCCCTGAACCGCCAGGAGCTTATTGTTAAGCTCGAAACGCTGAAGTCATCTGGAAAGCTCCGACCGTCTGCTTCCAGGGTCCTTGTCATCGACGACCATCTGAAGACGCTGGATCTGATTTACGCCTTCCTGGAGCATCATGGTTACGAGGTTTCAGTGACTTCCTCCGGAGCGGAAGCTCTGGAATTGATGAAAGCCAACCATTATGATGCCCTGATCCTGGACCTGATGATGCCTGGTATGAGCGGCTTTGAAGTCCTCGATGAGATGAAACACCACCCCTGGGGGGAAAATATACCCGTAATTGTTTACACGGCAAAGGATGTGGGCAGCGAAGAACAGGCGCAGCTCAGCAAAAACATTTCCGCCCTGGTTTCAAAGGGACATTCGAGCAATGATCTTCTTGATGCCTTGAGCCGGCTGACGCGTAGCGTGGAGAAAAAGGAGACAGTCAGTGGCTGCGGCTAAAATTTTAGTTGTGGAAGACACCCCGCTCAACATGGAATTGGTGACGGACCTCCTGGAGATAAACGGGTACGAGGTGCTTCAGGCGGGCGAGGCGCAGACCGGAATAGACCTGGCCATCGGGGCCCAACCGGATTTGATCCTGATGGATATTCAACTGCCCGGCATGGATGGATTGACTGCGATCAGGATTCTGAAAGCAGACTCCCGCACGAGCGCAATCCCCGTTGTGGCATTGACGGCCCATGCCATGACCGGCGATCAGGAAAAAGCAGAATTGGCCGGTTGCAATGGTTATTTGGTAAAACCCGTAGATACGCGTGAGTTTCCCAAACAGGTTGCATCTTTCCTGAATTCCCTGAAACCCGCTTAGTCTAAATAAACATACAAACATAAGGTAAAAAACCATTACTCTTAAAGCCTAAGAAAGTACAATGATTAGCGTTTCGGATATTTTTTGAGGAGTAATCGGAAATGAATTACATAAAGATCCGTATTGGAAAAGACCTTTCAGGGGTAGACAAGGAGTTTCGCCGTGCCATAAGCGAAATATTCCGTACGGCAAACCCCATGTTTACCATTGGCCAACACGCCTGGATTCCCCACACGGATATCTTTGAAACGGCTGGAGAGATCGTGGTCACTTCCGAACTTGCCGGTGTCAATGTGGAAGATATTCACGTGGATACTGACCGCAGGACATTGAAAATATATGGGGTACGCAGAGAAATGGCCCGTCATGATGATAGGAGGTATCTCCTTGCAGAAATTCCTTCAGGATATTTCGAAAGAATTATTTCTCTTTCCTACCCCATCGATACTGAAACCGTTACAGCAAGTTATTCGGAGGGCCTGCTGCAGATCCGTCTGAAAAAACTGCCTGTCGATAAGATTCATAATATTGCTATCCGTTGTATTTAAGTATTTAACAACATTCTTCAGGAGTCTACAATGACTGATGAAAAAATAGCGGGAGACTTGAAATCATTTAACATACCGGAAATACTGCCAATTATTCCGCTTGTCAATGTGGTTGTCTTTCCTAAAATGATATTGCCTCTCGAGGTATTCGAAGATAATTCCCTCGCCCTTGTGGATGAAGCGATGGCAACTAACAGGCTTATGGGTCTGGTTCTGTCGAAAAAGAACCCGCTGGAAATAGAAGCCGCCTGCCCCGATGACCCGACACCCGTCGGCACCTGCGTGGTCATCCTCAAGATGGCTAAGGGCCACGACAGCAGGGCGCAGCTTCTTGTGCAGGGCATAAGCCGCATTAAGATCATTGAATTTCTGGAAGGCAAGCCCTACCGCCAGGCGCGGATACAAGTGCTTGAAGACGCGGAAGTCAAGGACATTGAAGTTGAGGCATTAATGGTAAACTTGGTTGCCCTTTTTGACCGGGTACTAAAGCTGTCGCCCTTTCTGCCTCCGGAATTCAGCGCTATGGCAGGGTCAATTACCGAAGGCGGCACATTGGCCGATATGATTGCCTCTATAATCAACGCCTCGCCGGAAGAAAAACAGAATATCCTCGAAATCCTGGATGTGAAATCAAGACTTCAGGAAGTCACCCGCCTGGTGAATCATCAGGTGGAAATCCTTGAACTGGGCAACAAAATCCAGTCCCAGGTTAAAAGCGACATGGACAAGGTGCAGCGCGAATATTACCTTCGTCAGCAGCTAAAGGCCATCAAACAGGAGCTGAACGAATCTGAAGAAACTAATGTGGAAATCAATGAATACCGCGACAAAAT
>DATESZ010000098.1:0-3105 GCA_035283845.1 Syntrophales bacterium
GCAATAGATGCAACGATGGGGGCATCCCTGATGAACAACAAATATGGGAATGATCATAGGCATTTATATATCATGATTTACCGGCGGAATCTGAAAACTCGTCCCGCTGCAACATTTCCATGGCTTTTTTTGCCGCCCTTTGTTCCGCTTCCTTCTTGCTTTTCCCCACACCGAAAGCGGCAACTATATCGGCAATGACCAATTTCGTCTCAAAAACCTTATCGTGGTCTGGTCCATATTGACCGATCAGAGTGTACTGGGGAGTTTCTTTAAAGCGGTTCTGGGCGATTTCCTGGATTGCCGTTTTATAATCCTGGCAGATTAATTCCTGCGTCCCTCCTGCAAGCAGGGAGGCAAAAAGGCTTCTTACAAAAACCATGGTCCTGTCGAAACCACAATCCAGATATATGGCGGCAATAACAGCTTCAAATGTATCGGCCAGCAGGGAATTCTTCTCCCTGCCGCCTGATGTCTCCTCCCCTTTGCCCAGAAGGAGATAATCGCCGATCCTGACCTTTCTTGCCAGCTCCGCCAGATGCATTTCGTTCACCAGTGAGGCCCTGAGTTTTGAAAGCTGCCCTTCCGCATAATAGGGGAATTTCTCCATCAGCACGTCGCTTATGCAAAGTCCCAACACGGCATCGCCCAGAAATTCCAGCCGTTCGTTGTCTGAGCATTTGAGAGAGGGGTTTTCATTTACAAAAGAACGGTGGGTCAAGGCATTATTGAGGAGAGAAAGATCCTGGAAACACCAGGAAAGACTCTGCTCGAAATCATGTAAGGCGGCGAGCCGTTCTTCAGTCATTGCATTCTACGATCCTTCCAATAAGTTTTCCATCCTTAATTTTATTCACAATAACTTTAACGAGACTATTGACCAAAGAAATATTACCGTTCGTCACGATAACGGGAATATAATTATGGGAATAACCCTTCATCCATCTGGTATCTTGATCCCTTCTCGCTTCGAGCAGCACGCTCAGTTCCTTCCCTAAAAACCTCCCAGCAAATGTTTCCCTTTTTGTTCTACCCACATGCGTGATTATACTTACGCGCTTTTTCTTATCGCTCTCCGTCACCCGGCCGGGCAGCGAGGAAGCAGGCGTACCAGGGCGCGGTGAATAGGGAAAGACATGAAGATAGGCCACCGGCAGTGATTCGATCAATTGCCTGCTGTGGGAAAAGGCTTCTTCATCTTCGCCGGGGAACCCTACCATGACGTCGATACCGACCGCCGCATCGGGAAGGTAATATAATATTTTCTCCACCAGACTTTTGAAAAACACCGCATCATACTTCCTCCCCATGAGGGAAAGTATCCGGTCATCTCCGCTCTGGAGGGGAACATGGAAATGGCGGCAGAAGCGCCCCGCGTCCCTGATAAAAGACAACATGTCCCCGGTAATCTCAAGCGGTTCGAGGGAGCTTAGGCGTAATCTCGGAATCAGGCTTTTTTGTTCAATCCGGCGGAGGAGTCTCAGTAAATCCGTTGCCGGACTCAGATCATCACCATAGGCCCCCAGATTGATACCCGTCAGAACCAGCTCCTGATAGCCTGCCTTGCTCAGGGAATCAACCCGCTCCAGCGCCTCTGCCTCAGGAAGGCTCCTGCTTTTGCCCCGCGCATAGGGAACAATGCAGTAGCTGCAGAAGGCATCGCAACCATCCTGAATCTTCAGAAAGGCGCGGGTCCGTCCTGGAAACACGTCTGTCGCCGGAGCGGAAAACTCTTTCACCCGGCGTATATCGCTGAAAACGGTCTTTCTTTCTCCCCCTACCGTTTCGCGGATCAACCGAAGGATGTCGCCCTTTTCCATGTTCCCCGCCACCATGGTTACACCGGGCAGTCGGGCGATTTCTTCAGGAGCAATCTGGGCGTAACAGCCGGTGACAAGGATATTCGCCTCGGGGTTCGCCCTCGCCGCCCGCCTGATAAGCTGTCGGGACTGATAATCCGACTTGCCGGTTACGGTGCAGGTATTGATGATATAAACGTCGGCGTTCCCATCGAAGGATACGGGAGAAAAACCATTCTCCCGGAGAGTCTCCACCATGCCTGCCGATTCATACTGATTGACCTTGCAACCCAGTGTCGCCACCGCTATTCTTACCAACGCCTATGCCTCTTATTTTTCTAATTATACCCCTAAATAGGCCCTTTTAACATCTTCATTGTTAAGAAGAATATCCGCCGCCCCCTCCATGACAATTTTCCCGTTTTCCATAACATAACCGCGGTGGGCGATCTTAAGCGCCATATTGGCATTCTGTTCCACCAAGAGGATCGTTGTCCCCTGCTCCTGATTGATTTTACATATAACCTGCAGGATCAGTCTCACAAGGAGCGGGGCCAATCCTAGGGAAGGCTCATCAAGCAGCAAAAGCCGCGGGCGGGCCATCAGGGCCCGCGATATGGCCAGCATTTGCTGTTCGCCGCCGCTCAGCGTCCCGCCAAGCTGATGCCGCCTTTCCGCAAGAATGGGAAAAAGCTGATGGACATAGTCCATGTCTTTCATGATCTCTCTTCGGTCACGGCGGAGAAATGCCCCCATGTCCAGGTTTTCCATAACGGTCATCCGGGGAAAGATGTGCCTCCCCTCAGGAACATGGGAGATGCCCAAGGCAACGATCTCCTCCGGGCGCAAATGCTGCACAGGCCTGCCAAGGAAAAAGACCTCACCGCTCCGGGGAGGAACGGCGCCGGATATGGACATCAAGGCCGTGGTTTTACCTGCTCCATTGGCGCCGATAAGGGTGATTATCTCTCCCCGTGACACCTTGATGCTCACATCCTTCAGGGCCATGATATTTCCATAAAATGTGCGGAGATTCCTCAGCTCAAGCATTGATCACTCTCACCATTCTCGCCCAGATAAGCCCTGATCACCACGGGGTTGACCCTGACCTCTGCCGGTGCACCTTCGGCAATCTTTTCCCCATAGTCCATCACATAGATGCGCTCGCAAAGGCTCATCACCAATTTCATATCATGCTCTATCAGAAGGATGGATATATCTTCCTCCGTCCTGATCCGCCGGATCAGACCCTCCAATTCCTTCGTCTCCTGGGGGTTCATTCCCGCCGCCGGTTCGTCAAGCAGAAGCA
>DATESZ010000099.1:0-16894 GCA_035283845.1 Syntrophales bacterium
GAACGGTTCAAGGGCAAAGTGCCAAAACAAATGGCCTTACCCGAGGCAGCCTGGATCAATAAACCGGTACCAGAAAATAGTGATCCATTGCGACACTAAATTCTTTATGGAGGTGTCTCATTTTCATTGACAAGTTCCGTAACGCCGCCAACGGGGAAATATGTAGGTAGCATTCCAAACAAGAGACTTAAGAAGAAACCCTATTTACGATATGATAAAAAATCTTTCTTATATCCCGAATTTTGCGTGAGCGTACTAAATCTCATAAGAAGATGTCAAGTTGTTTAAAAATTTAAAAATCATCGACATACATTAACATATTAACTTAAAAAGGATTTTTATCAATACTTCTTGAAAATATTGTAACCAACCCAGACAAACACCATTGAAAAACGGAAAATCCGGCCTATGCAAAATTAGGTGGTGGATTTGGGTTACACAAAGTGCTTGACACTACTCAATCTCACGCTATATCATAAATAGTTTTCATGAAACACCTCTGAAAATAGAGTCAGGAAATGTCAATTATGGAATCTGTAAAAAAAGCCAATATCCCCGATCCAGATAATCAGATACTTTTTGATAAAGAGATCGAAAAAGCCGTCTTGAAAGCTCGGGATGCATTGTTGGCTCTTCAGGCACCTGACGGCTATTGGTGCTTTGAGCTGGAAGCCGATTGCACCATCCCTGCCGAATACATCCTGATGATGCATTACATGGGTGAAATCGACAATGATCTGGAGACCAAGATCGCCAATTATCTTCGGGATCATCAGGAAAACCACGGCGGCTGGTCCCTCTTTCCCGGAGGGAAATTAGAAATCAGTTGTTCTGTAAAAGCTTATTATGCTTTGAAGTTAGCGGGGGATAGCCCTGATGCCTCACATATGAGGAAGGCTCGTGAAGCGATCCTGGCATTCGGCGGTGCGGCCCGCTGCAACGTTTTCACCCGCATTGCTCTTGCCCTTTTCGGGCAAATTCCCTGGCGGAGCGTACCGTTCACGCCCGTAGAAATCATGCTGCTGCCACGCTGGTTTTTCTTCCATCTCCGCAAGATATCTTACTGGTCGAGAACCGTCGTGGTTCCCCTTGCGATTTTATGCAGTATGAAACCTCGGGCAAAAGATCCCGGGAGAGTTCATGTCCGCGAGTTATTCCTCACCCCCCCGGAAAGAGAGAAAAACTACTTTCCCGTCCGCTCTGGCCTTAACCGCTTATTCCTGGCACTCGACAAGGCAGGGCGTTTTCTTGAACCCTTGATTCCCAGGATGGTCCGGAAGCGGGCCGTTAAAAAGGCCGAAAATTGGTTCATTGAGCGTCTCAATGGCACGGATGGTTTAGGCGCCATTTTTCCGGCCATGGTAAACGCCCATGAAGCTCTTGCTCGGCTGGGATATGCCTCAGATCACCCCTACCGGATGGCAACGGGGGAAGCGCTCAAGAAATTACTGGTCATTGGCGAAGATTCAGCCTATTGCCAGCCATGTGTTTCGCCGGTCTGGGACACCGCTTTGACCTGCCTGGCTCTTCAGGAAGAAGCCAGTGATAACTTGAATGAAAATATCCACCGTGCTTTAAAGTGGCTCAATGACCGGCAATTGCAAGACGAGCCGGGTGATTGGCGGGAAAATCGCCCAGGTTTGAAAGGAGGGGGGTGGGCTTTTCAGTTCAATAATCCTCACTATCCTGATCTTGACGATACAGCTGCCGTGGCCTGGGCAATGCATCAAAGCCAACACGCAGACTTCCAGGAATGCGTGCAAAAGGCATCCGACTGGATCAGCGGCATGCAGTCGAAGAATGGCGGTTTTGCCTCCTTTGATTCCGATAATACTTATTATTATCTCAACGAAATTCCCTTTGCCGATCACGGAGCCCTGCTCGATCCCCCCACGAGCGATGTCAGTGCCCGTTGTGCCACCTTACTAGCCTTAATCGGCCGACGAGACCGGGAATTGGAAGCCTGTCTAAACTTCTTGCGCAAGGAACAAAGACCGGACGGTTCCTGGTTTGGGCGCTGGGGCACGAATTATATTTATGGTACGTGGTCCGTGCTGGCTGCTCTGGAGAAGGTCAATGATCCCGGCAATCAATTCCATGTTATGCACGCGGTCACCTGGTTGAAAAAAAAACAGCGATCGGACGGGGGTTGGGGGGAGGGTTGCGATACCTATGCCGATCCGAGGAAAGCGGGGGAAGGACCAGCGAGTACTTCCTTTCAGACGGCCTGGGCCATGCTTGGCCTGATGGCTGCCGGACAGGTGGAATCAGAGGCAGTGCGCCGGGGCGCCCAGTTTCTCATACGCTCGCAAGGGGCCGACGGCTTATGGAAAGATGAGTATTTTACAGCACCCGGCTTTCCCAATGTGTTCTACTTAAAGTACCACGGATATTCCAAATATTTCCCCTTGTGGGCCCTGGCCCGTTATCTTAACCTGCGACGGAAAAAGACCGTTTGATGCGCCCGGGTATCATAGCAGCCACGGCGGGTGAAGCCCGCATTTTGGCCAAAGTACCGATCCCAGCCGGTGAGTTAATCCACCTGCCCGAAGGCAGTATGGTACTCCTTTCCGGAATGGGAGCCAACCGGGCGCGCTCGGCTGCCCGAACCTTGCTGGAAAAGGGAGCAACGGTCCTGGTGAGCTGGGGATTCGCTGGCGGGTTGATCCCCGGCATCTCTACCGGAAGCCTTATAATTCCAGAATGTATCGTCGCCCCGGATCAATCCATTTATCACGTCGATCCAGTTTGGCATGAACGACTATGCAGCCGACTTGAAACGTATGTTGGACTTCATCGAGGGACATTGGCCGAAAGTGCGTTAGTCCTCGCTGATAGCACAGAAAAAACTGCTTTCTTTCAACGGACGGGCGCAATGGCAGTGGATATGGAGAGCGCTTCTATTGCTTTGGCAGCCAAAGAAGCAGGGGTTCCATTTATGGTCATTCGGGCCATAATGGATGGGGTGGAAATGGTCATTCCCCGCAGCGTTTTGAATTCCTTCGATAAATTCGGGCGAGTGCAACCTGCGCGCCTTTTCTCATCTTTAGTTAGACGTCCGGCGGAACTGATGGCTCTCGTTCGGCTGTGTCGAAATTTTCAAATTGCCAGGGCTACCTTAACTACCGTTGTCCGCCAGGCGGGGAGCAATATGCTTTGTCCCTGAAATGGCAAGGATGCTGTTCATCGGCGGATGAGAATGACGGGACATATGGCAAAAAGAGGTGAAGAGAAATGAAGACCTTGATTACCGGAGCGACGGGTTTTGTCGGGTCTGCAGTGTTGCGCCAGCTCATACAGACCGGCCACTCTGTGCGGGCATTGGTCCGCCCTAAGAGCAATCGTCAAAATCTCACCGGTTTTAAGTTAGAAACTATTACCGGTGACCTGACGGATCGGGCATCCTTAGATCGGGCACTGGCAGGGTGTTCAACCTTGTTTCACGTGGCTGCTGACTATCGCCTATGGGTTCCGAATCCCCAGGAGACTTACGAAACCAATGTCACTGGAACCCGAAATATTATGCTCGCCGCGGCCCATGCGGGAGTAACGCGTATCATTTATACCAGCAGCGTGGCCACTTTGGGTCTTACTCCCGATGGAAGCCCGGCTGACGAAAACACCCCGGTATCCCTCGCCGACATGATTGGCCCATACAAACGTTCCAAATTCATGGCCGAGGCCGAAGTGAAGCAACTGGTTAAAGAACAGGGTCTGCCGGTGATCATTGTCAATCCTTCGACGCCCATTGGTCCGAGGGATATCAAGCCCACTCCCACCGGGCGGATGATTGTCGATGCCGCATCCGGGCGCATGCCAGCCTATGTCGATACGGGTCTCAATCTGGTCCATGTGGATGATGTAGCTATCGGGCACCTGCTGGCTTGGGAGCGTGGCGAGATTGGCGAGCGCTACGTGCTTGGCGCCGTCAATATGACCCTGAAAGAGATTCTCACCGAACTGGCAGCCATTACGGGACGGCGACCTCCACGCATTCATCTGCCCCACAGTCTGGTTTTACCCATTGCCTATTCAATGGAGGCCTGGGCCTGTATGACAGGCGGTAAGGAACCGCGAATCACCCGCGTTGGCGTCCGGTTGGCCAAGAAGAAGATGTTCTTTTCAGCGGAAAAGGCCGGCCGCGTTCTCGGGTTTCGTCCACGGCCGATACAGGAGGCTTTACACGATGCCGTCGATTGGTTCCGACAACATGGATACCTTGACTAATTTATGAAATGGTCCCGCAGTCTTTGCTAAAGCAAGACGTGCTCCGACTTAAAAAGACTGGATAACATGGAATTTCTTCTATCTTTACTACAGTGGCTTTTCCTTATCCCCGCCGTGGGCGGGTCCATCTATGGGATTCTTTGCTTGTTCACGATACGGCTCTTTCGCACCCAAAAACCACCTTCATCCTCACCTTCCTTTTCTCATTGGCCTCCGGTAACGATTTTGAAGCCGGTGTGCGGCCTGGAGAAAAACCAGAAAAGTAACCTGCGTAGTGCTTGCCTGCAGGACTACCCCGAGTTCCAGGTGGTCTTCTCGGTGCAGAACTCCGACGATCCTGCCATTCCGGTCTTGAAAGAAATTCAGCAGGAATATCCCGAAAGAGTGTCCGTGGCCATTGAAAATTGCGGGGCAGGCCTCAATGGAAAGATTAACAACCTTCTCGGCGCCCTTCCCCATGCACTTCACGATATCCTGGTAATCAGCGACAGCGACATTCACTTGGGACCCGATTATTTGAGAAATATCATACCGCCATTGGCGGACCCGATGGTAGGGTTTGTCTGCACGCTTTACAAAGCGACTTCAGCTAATCGATGGTTCGAAAAAATGGAGTTGCTGACCTTGAATGCTGATTTTATACCCAGTGTCGTCTTTGCCCACGTAACTGGGGCGGCAAAGTTTTGCCTGGGTTCTTCTATGGCCTTTCGGCGCAATTCCCTGAAGGAGGTGGGCGGCTTGGAAGCCTTGGCTGATTATCTGGTGGAAGATTACGAAATGGGCAGACGTCTTTGGGTTTCCGGCAAGAGGATGGTACTGGTGCCCTATATTGTAGACACCGTCGTCGATCTCAAAGACCTTTCCCAATGGTGGAACCACCAGGTGTGTTGGGATCAAAAAACGCATGCGGCAGAACCCCTGGGCTTTTTTGCTGCCATCGTGACCAGATCTGTTCCTTTTGCGTGCCTTTTGGTGGTCTTCCGGTTGGGAGATACGATAGGACTGACCGCCCTGGGAGGAGTTTTGGCGCTCCGTCTGGTCACAGCAGCAATGATTGTGCGATGGGGCCTACAGGACCGGGAGGGTTTGAGGAGTCTTGCCCTTCTCCCTTTGAGGGATATAGCGGCTCTGGTTTCCTGGGTCCTGGCGCTGACAAGAAAAACGGTCATCTGGCGCGGTTCGAAGATGACCCTAACCCGCGATGGACGTCTGGCAAGGTGGAAGTCCCCATGGTAAAAAAACTTATTCTTACTGCCGATGACTTTGGGTCTTCTTTGGCGGTCAATGAAGCGATCGAAGAAGCCCATCGCAATGGGGTTCTCAGCACGGCGAGTTTGATGGTGGGCGCCAAGGCGGCAGGGGATGCCATAGATCGAGCCTGCCGACTCCGCTCGCTGCGGGTCGGGTTGCATCTGGTGCTCGTGGACGGATCGCCGGTTTCACCTCCTCACACCATTCCCTCTCTGGTGAACCCGAGAGGTGAGTTCTCCTCTCATCTTTTCAGGGCAGGGATCAACTTCTACTTCAGGGCGGGGGTAAGGCAGCAGTTAGAACGGGAAATCCGGGCCCAGTTTCAGGCCTTCCGGGACACCGGCCTTGTCCTCGATCATGTCAATTGCCACAAGCATATGCATCTCCACCCTACCATCGGGCGGTTGTTGTTGAAAGTAGGGCGGGAGTACGGGTTAAGAGCCGTGAGATATCCTTATGAGCCTGTTTTTCCTTCCTGGCGCGCCTCCCGGAAGGATCTTGGCCAAAAGCTGTTGTCCCGGCTCTTTCTATTGCCCTGGCTGCTCCTCTTGAAAAAACAACTCCGGCAGGCCCGGGTGAGCTCGAATAATTTCGTCTTCGGCATGAATGATAGCGGGAACATGCACCTGGATTTGGTCCTCCGTTTTTTCCAACACCTTCCTTCCGGAGTTACCGAAATCTATTTCCATCCTGCCTTGCACCGTTCCCCGGAGCTTGACCGAACCATAGCGAACTACCACTGCGAGGAAGAGTTTGCAACTTTGACGAGTTCCACCCTCGAACATGTCCTTAGGGATTCCGATATTCAGCCCGTCGTTTTCAGCGATCTGTGAGATTTATAAAGACCTTTCTCTGGGATCGATGACTTAAAAACTCTTTCGCTTCACGGTATAATCGCCGGCGCTCGCTGCTAACGAATAAAGCCCGGCGCACGATGCGAAAGATGATCCCGGGCCGGAAATAATAGCGGGCGTAAAAGTCCTCGACAGCCTTGATAATCTCCCGTCGGCTTAAACCTGGATATTGGATGTTGGGCAGTTGATGCCCCTGTTCGTCGGTCATGGCTGTAGAGGTTAGATATCCATGGTCTTTCAGGTAATCATAAAACTGAGTCCCCGGGAAGGGATGGGAAATGGATACCTGAATCGTGTCCGGGTCCAGTTGCACGGCAAACCGGATGGTTTTTTCAATGGTATCCAGAGTTTCCCCAGGATGACCAATCTGGAAATCCCCATGAACCATGAGCCCCAGGCGTCTGCAATTCTTCATGAAGGCCAGCGCCTGCTCGATCGTTGCCCCTTTTTTGATGTTTTTCAGAATGATCGGATCTCCAGACTCGAAACCAACAACTAAAAGTCGGCAGCCGGCTTTTTTCATCGCCTCGAGGGTTTCGAAGTCCGTTGTAACCCGCGCATTGCAGGACCAGGTAAACTTGAGGGGTCGCAGTTTACCGCAAAGATCGAGGGCCCTGGATTTGCCCCAGGTGAAGGTATCATCGTCAAAAAAAATTTCCCTGGCCTCGGGGAACAACTCCAGTGCCCGCTTGACCTCGGCGGCGACATTTTCGCTGCTGCGGGTGCGCCAGCGATGGCCGCTCATCGTTTGCGGCCAGAGGCAAAAAGTGCATTGCGCCGGACACCCTCGAGAGGTGTAGAAAGAGATGTAGGGATAGAGTATGAATGGGATGCTATACTTGGTAAAATCGAGATCGCGCTTGAAAATTTCCACGACGAAAGGCAGCCGGTCGAGATCATCGATCAGGGGGCGATCCTGGTTATGAAAAATTTGACCATTTTTCCGGAAGCTTATGCCCGCAATATCTTCAAATTTGTTCCCCCAGGCAAATTCGGCAACCGCATAGTCAAATTCTTTCCTTACAACAAAGTCGATAGCCTCTGAGGCCCGGAGGCTTTCCTCGGGCAGTACCGTAACATGGGGACCAACGAAGGCAATAGTCAAGGGAGGCTTGGCAGCCTTCATCATCTCCGCCAGACGTATATCACTTTGAAATCCCGCGGTGCAGGTAAAGATAACGACAAAATCATATTCCGTAGAAATGCGGACGGTTTCTTCCGGGCTGAATCCATGGGAAGGGGCGTCGAGAAGCCGGCTTTCTCTTATCAAGCCGGCAGGATAGGCGAGCCACGTGGGATACCAGAAAGCGGTGATTTCGCGTGTTGCCGCGTAGCGCGCGCCCGCGCCGCCATCAAATTTTTCAAAAGAGGGGGGATTCAAAAGCAGGGTCTTCATTTTTCTCCATACCTTACGCAGCGAGGGATTCCCCTTTTCTCAAAAAATTCCGGAATTTTGTCTAAATAGTATTCACTGGTGGTCATTGTTGCGCACTATAAATGGGACGGCGATTGCGTGTCAAGAGAAATGGATGCCGGAGACACAACTCGGCTTGACAAAACCACTGGAATCTGAAAGAATTACAGATAAGTATGAGCATACCATTCATCCAGCGATATCGCATCGCCCAATATTTGTTCGGCCAGAAGCTGCGGGGTGAGCAGCGCTATCCCCTGGTCTTGATGTTAGAGCCCCTGTTTCGGTGCAATCTCGCCTGTTTCGGTTGCGGAAAGATCGGCTATCAGGAGGATATCCTGGATTTGCGTCTCAGCGTAGAGGAATGCTTCGCCGCTGTCGAGGAGTGTGGTGCACCTGTCGTATCTATTGCCGGCGGCGAACCGCTTATCCATAAAGATATGCCCCGGGTCGTCAACGGCTTGATAAAACGGAAGAAGTTCATCTATCTTTGCACCAATGGGCTGCTCATGGAAACCCACCTTCGGGACTATACCCCATCGCCCTACCTGACTTTTTCCCTGCATCTGGACGGCCACCGGGAACGGCACGATGCTTTAGTTGGGCGACCGGGAGTTTTTAATTCTGCGGTGAAGGCCATTCATCTCGTTCATGCAAAAGGCTTTCGCTTTATCGTTAACTGCACCCTTTATGAGGGAGTAACCGCCCACGAAGTTAGCAAATTCTTTGATTTTATTATGACATTAGGAGCCGAAGGCATTACCGTATCTCCCGGTTACAGTTATCCTTGCGCCTCCCAGAAGGAAAGGTTCCTGCAACGCAGCCATAGTAAACAGCTCTTCCGGGAGATCTTCAAGCTGGGTAAAGGACGGAAGTGGAGATTCAACCAATCGAGTCTGTTTCTTGATTTTTTGGCCGGCAACCGGACCTACCAGTGTACCCCCTGGGGAAACCCGACGCGGAATGTGCTTGGTTGGCAAAGGCCCTGTTATCTTTTAGCGGAGGGGCATGCCCCGAGTTTCCGGGCCCTTATGGAAGAGACGGATTGGAGTCAATACGGTCTGGGGCGCCATCCGCAATGCACCCACTGCATGCTGCACAGCGGGTTCGAGGCCACGGCGGTAAAAGACACTCTGACCCATCCGCTCAAGGCCCTCTACGTTTTTCTGCATGGCCCGGGGACCGAAGGTCCTTTTGCCCCGGATCCTGCGGAGAACCAAGCAATAACCGAGTGTGAATCTTGAGACGAGACATAAAAAGTTCCAGTGAGATTCTCAGGATGTTACTTCCATAGGATTGGTCGTTGATGAAAATCGATTGCCCGACATGAAACCGGTATCCGAGACCACATGACGGCGAGGAAGACGGGTTGATTTTTTGCCGGAAGGAGATATAAAAGCTCATGAAGTTAAAAATCTTCATAATGATTTTATTCTGCCTCGTCAGTCTGGGCTTCCAGAATACTTGGGGTCACGCCGAGACGCCGGCTGAGCGGGTTCGCAATATCCTGGAAGAAGTGATGATTATCCAGACTAATCCCCAACATAAAGGCCCCATATTCCGGAATCAGCAAAGAGCAGCCATAAAGAAGATTATTGGCCAAAATTTCTATTTCGATGCCATGGTAAAAAAAGCCCTGGATACGTACTGGGAAAAATTAAATGAGGCCGAGCGGGCAGATTTCAAGGGTATTTTCCAAGAGCTCTTTCAGGATTCCTATACGAAGTTGGTTTTGGACTTTCTCAAACGGGAAAAAATTCTTTACACCCAAGAAAAGCTCGGTCATGACCAGGCCCTGATCAAGACGACACTCGTCCGGGTGAACGAGGAGATTCCCGTCGATTACTCTTTGGCTTTGGTGCAAGGACAATGGCTCGTAGAAGACGTGGCGATTGATGGCGTCAGTATTGTCGGCAATTACCAGCGGTCCTTTATCCGAGTAATCAAACGGGAATCATACGAATCGCTCCTGAAGAAAATGCGTCTGCAACAACGAGCCATTGAGAACCCCCCTCAGTAATATGCAGCCCCGAGGGTAGATAATTATGGAGGGGAAGAAGCCCTCATGAAAAAATTCCATGTCATCAGCATCCTGTTAGGAGCTGTTCTGCTGATCTTCTTGATCTGGAAAATCGGTATCGATGCTCTGTGGCGGGATATTCGCCTCCTCGGCTGGGGAGTGGTTTTTTTCATTTTAATGGAAGGCATCGTGGACATCTTTCATACCCTCGGATGGCGATACTGTCTTTCGCCGTCCCACAGGTCCTTTTCTTTTTTCCGTTTGTTAGGCATCCACCTGGCTGGCAGTTCCATAAATCATGTAACCCCCACGGCCGATATCGGGGGGGAGGTGATCAAGGGTACTCTTTTGTCTTCGAACCACCAGGGAACGGAAGCGGCAACGGAAGCGGCAACGGGCGTCATCATCGGCAAACTCTCCTATGTTCTTTCTCAGCTTCTCTTTGTAGTTCTGGGCTCTATCCTCATCCTCTGGAAAATAAACTTGCCCGCTGCAGGATCGACCGCCATGCTCATGGGAAGCGCCCTGCTCGGAGCGGGCATCGTGGGGTTTCTGATCGTGCAAAAACATGGGAAATTAGGGGTGATGGTGCGCTGGCTGGTGGCTCATAACGTGGGGGGAGAAATCCTTCAGAAGACCGCTCATCACGTTACACAGGTAGATTCAGCCCTCAAACTCTTTTATGAGGACCGTCCCGCGGACCTGCCGATTTCCATGTTTTGGCACGCCCTGGGAATGGCCTGCAGCATCGTGAAAACCTGGTATTTTCTCGCTCTGTTAACGGATGGCTCTTTTTTTGCGGCAGCAGGAATCTGGTTTCTAGGGACCTGGTTTGATCTCCTCACCTTTGCCATCCCCATGGGCATCGGCGTTCAGGAGGGCACCCGCGTCATCGCTTTTAAGGCACTGGGGTTCAGTTTGACTTTAGGCCTGACGTATGGGATAGTCCTCAGGTTGGAACGAATCTTCTGGGCCGGAATCGGGCTCTTCGTGTATGCGATCCTTCTGGCCGAGAAACGAGAAAGAGAACTTTTCCCCGAAAAGGAAGTTAAGGGTGATAATCCTTTAGTCGATTAGATACTTAGGTAGGGTGAGTTGAGTATGGGAAAACTGCGTTTTTTATCTGCACATCTGCTTTGGGCCGTGCTTACGATAATCACCTGGGGACTGGTTTTCATTCTTCAGGGGATTGCCGTAAGCGAAGAATTAAAGAAGGAGAGGATCATAATGACCTTGCCGGAATTGATTGGCATGGCCATCGCGAAAAGCCCGGAGATCGGCGAAATCCAGAGCGAAATCGGTGTGGCGAGAAGTGATCTGGAACAGGTCAAGGCTGCCTATTTTCCACAGCTCGAGAGTACGGCTCTGATCGGCCCGGTAAAGGATGCCAAAGAGCCGGAGATTTTAAACGGGAGAATCACGAATCCCTCACCAGGCTTGAGCGCGTCCAGTATCGGTATCTTCGGCAGGCTGGACCTGACCATGACCCAGCCCCTTTACACGTTTGGCAAGCTCTCTCACCGTAAGGAGGCAGCCAGCCGGGGCGTCAGAGCCAAGGAATTCCAGCTCGAAGAGAAAAATGCCCAGATCGCCCTCCGGGTGAAGGAGCTGTACTATGCCCTTGTTCTGGCCCGTGCAGGGGTGGAGGCGGCAAATGAAGCAGGAGGATTTTTCGAAGAGGCAGGACGGAACATCCATCGACTCCTGGAACTTTCTTCCTCCAACGCAAAGGAAGGCGACATCTATCTGATCGATGCATACCAGGCCGATAACATCCGGTCCAAGGCCGAGGCGGAAACAGGGGCAAAGGTTGCCTATTTTGCCTTGAAATCCATGATCAGGTTATCCCCCGGCGTTGGATTCGACCCTGCCGATAAAACCCTTTCAATGAAAAGGGAAGGTCTTGCAGACTTGGAAGGCTACATTCAGGAAGCCAAGGACAAACGCCCGGAATTCAAACAACTGGCCGAAGCGCTGGCCGCCCAGAAATCCCAGGTGAAAGCTGCTGTCAGCGACCGGTATCCTTCCTTTTTTGCCGCCCTGCAGGCTTCTCTGGCCGGGGCGCCCGGACGGGATTCCTTTCATAACCCCTATATCCGGGATGATTTCAATCATGCCGATGCCGGGGTTGTGGCCGGTCTCAAGTGGAACTTCGACTTTGGCATCGGCAGGGCGAAGATTGATAAAATGATGGCCGAATACGACAAGCTCCTCTATACTAGGGTCTCTACGGAGACGAACATCGCCATCCAGGTGTCGAATATCTACGAGAAGCACCTGGAGTGGCAACAGGCCGTAAACTCCTATCAGAGAGCGGCAAACGCCTCAAGAAAATGGGTCTTTACCGCTATGGCTGATTTTGGCATGGGGGTCGGCACGGCCGAAGAGATGCTGAAAGCCATTGAAAAATACGGCCAGAATCAAGGAAAATATATTGAGGCGCTGTTCCATTACAACCTTTCCCTGGCTGAACTGGAATATGCTGTGGGTATGAAAACGTGGTAGGGAAACCTTGAAGAACCATCCGGTGCATCGCTTCCTAAAAGTAATCTTTAAGGTTCAAACCACGTACCCCCTTCTGGTCCTCCTCATAGCTTTGACCCTTGCCGGCATCTCCGTTTTCTATACGTTAAGAAACCTTGGATTCCAGACGAGCCAGAAGGAGCTGATTTATCCGGATAACCGGCTGATGCAGCTCTCGGAGAGGCTTGGTCAGTTCGACGATCTTGATTCCTTCGTGGTTGTCATTCAAGGTCATGATCACCGTCGTTCCTTGCAGTTTCTCCAGGCGCTTGCTCCTCGTCTGGAGATGGATAAAATTAATTACCGGCAGATCTTCTACCGGGTGGACCCTTACCAGTTCAGATCATGGGCATTGCTGTACCTGGACCGAAAAGATCTTCTCACCCTCTCGGAAAACCTCAGGGAGCACCGTGAGTTTCTTGAAAAGCTCGTGAAAAGTCCCAGCCTTACCAACTTATTCGAGCAGATCAATTACGAGATGACTTCCAAGATGGTAGGAGAAATTTTTACCGGCTATTTGGAAGAGAGCCCCTCTCCCCCGGTCACTCCTAAAAAGCCTGTGGATCTCGATTTTCTCATTCGCGTTCTTACGGAAATGAACAGGTCCCTCGACGGCAATGGTCGATTTATCTCTCCCTGGGAATCCCTGTTTACGAAAGAATCCTGGGGAAACGATTCCCAGGAGGGCTATTTCTGGACGAAAAATAAACATTATCTCCTCCTTTTTATCACCCCCGCCAAGAATGCCGATTTTGCCGGAACGTGGGAATCCCTGACTGCTCTGAGGAAGGCAATTGCCCAAACTCAGACCCATTTCCCGGATGTAAAAGCGGGGGTCACCGGTCAGGAGGCATTGAACGCTGATCAAATGGGCACTGCCTTTGAGGACATGAGAAAGGCAACTCTCATGTCCATCGGCGCCTTAGCCATACTTCTCATCATTTTCTGGTGGGGAGTTCGGCGTCCCCTTTTAGAGATGACCCGGCTCTTGATCGATCTTGCCTTGACCTTTGGCGTGACCACCCTCTTCATCGGACATCTGAACATCCTTTCGGTTACCTTTGCCCCCCTCAATCTTGGCCTGGGCATTGATTATGGCGCCCACTGGTTTGCCCGCTATCAGGAAGAGGAAAAGAGGGGATTTGCTTCAAAAAGGGAAGCCGTCCGGGCGATTATGGAAAAACTCGGTCCCGGTCTTCTCCTCGCGGGCTTGAACGCATCTCTCTCCTTCTTCCCGTTGGTGCTGACCGGTTTCAAAGGCCTGGTGGAACTGGGGATCATCTGCGCCATGGGCATGATCATTACGACACTGACTTCGCTGTGTCTGCTCCCCGCGCTGATTCTGCTGTTCGATAAGCCCAGGCAGAGGTCACCCTCATCTTCTCTTACTGACCCGATAAAGCCCTTATTCAACGTTACCCGGCCAAGGGTTCTTATCATATTGACTCTTTCCGGCATTGGTTTGGTCTTCTCTGCATGGGGCGCGGGGAAGGTGCGTTTCGACCTGAATATGTTAAACCTTCAATCTTCGAAGGTCGAATCGGTCATCTGGGAGAGAAGGCTTCTCGAGAACTCGGATATTTCAAGTATGTCCGGAGCAATTATGGCCCGCTCTATGGAAGAGGTCCGGCAAAAAACGAGGTCTCTCAAATATCTGTCCACGGTGTCGAAGGTGCAAAGCGTGGACGATCTGCTTCCGGAGGACCAGGGGGATAAAATCGCCATGCTCCGGAAACTGAAGCCATTCCTTGGAGGAGCGGGAACCTTCCGGAAAACCGACAGTTCCGTCAACCCTGAGGAATTGGAAGGAATCTTAGGTAGAATCCGTTTCAAGATGTCGGATTCCAGTTCTTCTCAATGGGGTGTAAGCAAACCCCTCGAAACGCAAATGATCGAGGTCCGCACCCTTATCGACAGCCTGCGGCAGCGCATCCATTTCCTGAAAATGTCGCAAGTGCAAAGCGCCCTGGGGGCTTTCGAAAAGGAGATGCTTCAAGACCTGAACGACAAGCTGGATATTTTACGCATAAACGTCAATACAAGACCCATGGTTCTGGAAGATTTGCCGCAAAACCTTCTGAATCGATTCGTCGGCCATAACGGTTTTTACCTCCTCCGTGTATTTCCCAGTGAGGATATCTGGGAACCCGACTTCCTCGGCCGGTTTGTCAAGGACCTCAAATCGGTAGATCCGGATGCCGCCGGTGATCCGGTTACTCTGTATGTTTTCACCCAGGCCTTTCGAGATGGCTGTATCAAAGCAGCCCTCTACGCGGTGGCCTTTATTTTTATATTCCTTTTGTTTACTTTTCACAGTTTCAAGACCACCCTACTTGCCCTTACGCCCTTGTTTATCGGGACTGCATGGACATTGGGTTTTATGCGTCTCTTTAGCATCGATTTGAATTTGGCCAACAGCCTCTTTTTGCCCCTTGTCGTGGGAGCCGGCGTGGAATATGGCATAATAATCATGCTTCGCTGGCTTCAGAGGGAAAAAGACAAGGCGGGGGTGATCCTGCCGTTCAGTACAGCCATGGGGACCATCCTCGCCGGCCTCACCACTACGGTAGGCTTTTGCAGTCTATGCATATCCACTCATCAGGGAATCTTCAGTCTGGGATTGCTGACAACGATTGGCAGCCTCTGCATCCTGGCCGCGGCGATTTTCTTTTTACCCGCTCTTCTGCAATGTTTATTTGCATTCGGCGAGCCATCCGACCCTGCCTCTCCACGATAGTGGGTAGCGGATGCCTTTATCGGGAATCATTTGGTAAGAGGCGAATATAAACAGGGTCGCCGGAATCATGATAAAGGCCCAAAGCAATCCTCGCGAAAATCGCAAGGTGGACAAAGTTGTCCGTGACCACATCCAGAAGATGACCAAAGCGGGTCTCTTGCAACTTCAAACGAGCTACTTCCCCATCCACCCCATCTACTATTATGCACAGAAGAAATAGCAGGGCGCCGATGAGATGCGGCCAATAGCCTGACCATGAGAGAAGCAGGGCTCCCGCCATTCCTAAGGTCACTCCCGTAAAAGTGATCTGATTTGGCGTTACCGCAGTATGAGCGAGCCTCTTGCTGATGAAACGTGAGATCCGCCTGTCTAAATGGCGCGCCAAAAAGCCCTCGATTCCTTTTGTATGTGTACCTCTTTAAGTCCAAGCTGAAGGGCGATAAGGGTGAGACGGCGAACCGCGGGAATGCCGAACACCGCTATCAGCCCTTTATCTTCGGGAGAAAGGATGAGTGCTATCTTCCCGAAGGCTTCCGTTCGCTGTTCCATGCCTGACCCATGCCCTTTTTTATTTCAACGGAGCAACGCGGGGGAAAAGAGCATCGCCGCGTTTCAGTGTATTTCCCGCGGCAAGCCCCCCCCACTTTCGTATACTCTGGAAATCCTGCGTTTCCCGGTCTTCAATGCCGATCTGTTCCATGATTTTTCCAGCGGAATCAGGCATAAAAGGCGAAAGAAGAACAGCAATGGCTCGCAGCGACTCGATAAGGTTATAGATAACATGTTCAAGCCTCGGTCTCAGGGACGGGTCTCTGGCCATTGCCCAAGGTTCCCGTTCGACGATATACTTGTTGACAACCCCTATAAATTCCCAGATGGACATAAGCGCCTTATGGAAGGCGAGTTCCGAGAAAGAAGCTTCCACTTCGGCAACCGTCTTTGTTAACGCCTCCGGCAAGACCTCGTCCTCCTTTGATGAGGCATGAGGATCAGACGTCTTGCCCTCCCCGTATTTCAAGGCCATGGTCATGATCCGGCTCACTAAGTTCCCCAAATCGTTGGCCAGGTCAGAGTTGATTCTCTGGACAAAGGCCTCTTCGCTGAAATTAGAGTCGAGACCAAATACCATATCCCTCAAGAGAAAATACCGGAAAGGATCCAGACCGTACTTGTCTTTTAATGTTAGGGGGTTGACGACATTGCCCACGGTCTTTGACATCTTGCTATGATCTACAATCCAGTAACCATGGACGTTAAGGTGCATGTAAGGCTCGATTGCCGCAGCTTTCAACATGGTTGACCAGTAGATCCCGTGGGGTTTCAGGATGTCCTTGGCTATCAGGTGCTGGGAAACGGGCCAAAATATCTTAAAATTGTCTCCATCGGGATATCCTGCGCCGGTAACGTAGTTGATAAGGGCGTCAAACCATACATAAGTTACATAATTGTCATCAAAAGGAAGGGGAATGCCCCACGCCAGTCTTGCCTTGGGACGGGATATGCAGAGGTCCTCTAATGGCTCCCTCAGGAAGGCAAGCGCCTCATTTCTGTAACGTTCCGGTCTGATAAAATCGGGATGACCTTTGATATGCCGAATCAACCAATCCTGATATTTGCTCATCCTGAAGAAGTAGTTGCTTTCCTTCCGGTATTCAGGCGCCGTCTGATGATCGGGACAAAGACCGTCCGTAAGTTCCTTGTCCATGTAAAACCGCTCGCAACCAACGCAATAGTAGCCTTCATAATTACCGAAATAAATATCGCCGGCATCATAGACCTTCTGCAAGATCATCTGAACCGTTTTTATGTGGCGCTTATCCGTTGTCCTGATGAAATCATCGTTACTGATGGATAGTTCCGTCCAGAGA
>DATESZ010000100.1:0-7110 GCA_035283845.1 Syntrophales bacterium
ACAACAATGTTGGGGAAAGAATGTTCTCTGACGATAACGACAAAACTTGCCGAATCGAAAGTCGTGGAAGAAATCCTTCCTAAGAAGGGAACGGAATTTGTGAAGAGTTCCGGGGTAAATATCATTTTTGATTATGTAAATGAGGACGGAAAGAGCAGAAAAGTGATGGGGACTCCTTTCCTGATCGGGCAAGGAAACATCGTGCGGTTTGAATTGCGCATGAGTGCGCCGTCGCCGCCCACCCGTGTCACGGGAATATTTCTCAATTCCGGTCTCAAGTCTGTATTGGATGAAGACGTGAATCGTTTCAGTCAACTGCGCATAAAGCAGAGGGATAAATTGCTTTTAGATGCCATGCAACTGATTGAACCGCGCCTGGAGCGATTGGAAATTTTGTCCCCTCAGGGAACAACGCTCATTTATGGCTATCTGAAAGATTATCAAGAGCCCGTCCCCTTGCCTTTGCTGGGCGACGGCGCCCGGCGTCTGACCTCATTGATTCTGGCCATTTGTACTGCCCAAGGAGGCGTGGTTCTGGTGGACGAAATCGAAAACGGCATTCACCATTCCATATTGAAAGGCATGTGGAACGCTGTCGCGGAATCGGCCAGCCTGTTCAATACGCAGGTTTTCGCCACCACACATAGCCAGGAATGTCTGGTTGCCGCTCATGAAGCCTTTCTGGAAAGAGACCTATATCGCTTCCGATTGCACCGTCTGGACCGCTTGAATGGTGAGATTGCGGCCGCTACCTACGATCGGGAAAGTCTGGAAGGCGCTTTGTCAATCCCGCTTGAGGTGCGAGGATGAAGACAGTGATCTGTCCCGAATGCCATCATGCCGCGATTGAGGAAAAGCTCGTCATCCGCAGGGAAAGGCTCTTGATTGCCGAAGGGAAAGACGATGAGCAGTTCTTTGACGCCATGTTGCGGCAACTTGGTCTCGATGAGATTCAGGTTCTCGGAATCGGCGGAAAAACCCGGTTGGAAGGCCAGTTAAAAGCGTTGAAACTCGATCCGGCATGGCGGCAAGTCTCATCCATTGGCATCGTACGGGATGCCGATGACGATCCGGACGCGGCTTTTCGAAGCGTCTGCTCGGCTTTGAAAGGGGCGAAGCTTCCTGTCCCGTCGAAGCCGCTGGCGCCGATGGTAGGGCCTCCAACCGTGCAGGTGATGATCATACCCTCTCTGCGTAAAGAAGGCGCCTTGGAGGATCTCTGTCTTGAATCGTCTGCCGATGATCCGGTCATGCCATGCGTGGAACAGTATTTTCAGTGCCTTGCTGAACACGGCGCTCCTGGCCCAAAAGAAAAGTCTTTGAGCAAGGCAAAGACAATGGTTTTTCTCACATCCAAGGAAGACCCTACGCTTCCCTTGGGGATTGCTGCGCAGAAGTGCTACTGGCCGCTGAAAAGCAGCGTTTTCGATGAGGTGAAGCGTTTCATTGCATCACTATGAAAAAAATGAAAATCTGCAAAAGATGCCTTCAGGAATTTGATGAAAACGAAAATTTTTGCGACAATCCGGCAACGGAATTGGCTGACATCTTTCTGGAAAGCGCCGGGGCGGAATCAGCTCATGATCTTTGCTTGCAATGCAAACAGGAATTGGGGATGGCAAATCTCATGGGCTTGGGACAATGAATTCCGTTAAAAAGAGAAGTTTTTAAGATATGGAATGGAGGCGCATCATGACCTTGACGGACAATCACATAGCAAGAATCATTGAGCTGGGGAAATTGTACGGGGCGTCCCGCCTGATTCTCTTCGGAAGCATTTTGGAAACGCCGGAGACTGCGGGCGATATTGATCTGGCCTGCGACGGCGTTCCGGGGTGGAAACTATACGAGATGGCAGCGAGGATCGAGGAGGAATTGAACATCCTGCTGGACATCGTTCCCCTTACCCCTGCATCTCGGTTTACCCGCGTCATTGAGAAAAAAGGAAGGGTGCTGATATGAAACGGGAAGAGCTCCAAGAGGAAATCGGCATCGAGATCGAAAATATCCGCATAACCATTCAGGAGTTGAATGCCATCTATCGGGACGTGGGGAAAATGGCGCCGACTGTGAGGGACAAAACGGCTGCGGCGGCTTTTCTGGCACAGTTTTATAACGGCATCGAGAACGTTCTTAAACGCATTACCCGCTTCCATGGTATACCGCTTCCGACAGGCGATACCTGGCATGTCGATCTTTTCAGGCGATTTTGCGTTCCTCCAATGCACCCGTTACCCCTTCTGTTCGATGAATCTTTGGCATCGGAACTGGCGGCTTACCGCAAGTTCCGTCATGTGGTGCATCACGGCTACGGATTTCAACTGGAATGGGAACGGATGGATGAAGGCATCAGGCATGTGGATGATATTTTCATGCGATTTCAGGAACGCCTCGAAGCGTACATGCGCAACCTTCAATCGACGACGGCTTCTTAGTAGCCGGTCGTGAACGCCTGCTGGAGGATATGAAACAAGGGCTGAAGCAGGAATCATTTGATTATAAATAATGATTTCATTGGGAGTGCAGTATGAACAATGCTTACACAATATCACCGATCTCTAATGGTCAGTATCATGTCAGGATACATCTTGATAAATGGATGAATATAGAACAGATAAGAGACCTACAAGCACGATACGATGTTTTTCATAAAGAAGACCCTCATTTCTGGAAAGTGTGTAAACTCTATGGCGACGTGCTCTGCTATAAGTCAGAAACCCTTTTCCCCTTTGCGAAAGCACTCACTACAAAGAAGAAAAAAGTGCTGATGGTTCTTGGAAACCCAGCCACGCACAGTGTGGCAAAGGGTATGTTCTTTTTTTCTATGGGAAATGAAGAAAATGGTAGCGAAGAACCACATAATTTTTGGATTAGATTGGAAAAAGCAGGGTTGATAGAAGAGCTCTGGCATCAATCCTTGGAGGAAGCAGCAAGAACCAGAAAATGGTTAATCCAGACAGGCTTATTGTCTCAAGATTACCTATTCGGACTAACGACATTCTATTCATTTCCTACTCCAGGCATGAGGAAATATAAACATAATAATATAGAAGGTGTCGGATATTTTTTCGGGCCAGCCATACAATTCGTAGAGCAAATGGAATATGAGCGTTTGAATTCCTATATAAAATCCTGTTCTTTCTTATCAAAAGCCGTCATTGTTTGTCGTGGAAAAGAGGCAGATAAATCTATAAACAATTGGTCGAAAAAATATATTATTCCAAATAAGATTACAAAACCCTGGCCGGTTTCCGGCAATAATTGTGGCGGTGATTATTTACGACAAATATTAGAATCTGCATAGATTGTTTTCAGGTTGGCACATTATGAAAATAACTATTCGATATGATACGGCTTCTCTTATTGAAGACCAATATGAACCGGGTTCCCGTGGTCGCGTTCTGAAGAATTTACGAGGGATTAGGGTAAAACGAGAAATGGATGAGGCAGAGTCTGAGGAGCTCAAACGGGTGACGAAATGGGCAATGCAAGACTATGAACAGGATCATGTCTTCACGGCGGAGGATGTTCGTACGCTACATCGAATCTGGTTGGAAAATATTTATTCATGGGCCGGTCAATACCGCCAAGTCATCATGAGCAAAGACGATTTCCCTTTCGCATTTCCGGCGCAAATTCCAAAATTGATGACGGAACTGGAAAATAGATTCTTGCGGCGATACACACCCTGCCGTGCCAGTTCCCTTGATACATTAGCGGAAGCATTGGCGGAGGTTCACGTAGAATTGTTGCTGATCCATCCTTTCCGGGAAGGAAATGGAAGGATTGCCCGCTTGTTGGTCATGCTGATGGCTCTTCAGGCCAGTATGCCGTGGCTCGACTTCAGCAGCATTAAGGGCAAGAAAAGGCAGAAATACTTCGCCGCTGTGCGGGCAGGTATGGATCGGGACTACGACCCAATGAAAGAGATTTTTAGCGGACTGATTTCTTTGACTTTGAAGGTTTCCGAACGGTGAACGTTTTCATTGAAATGATCTCCCCTGCAGATAAGGCAGGATATGCAATGCCTTTGCAGCGGACACCCTCGATAGCAGAAGAGGAAACCACTGCCCTAAGAAGGGCGGCTTCACATTTTACAGGATCTTTCAGATAGGGATTGGTTTCGATTAAGGTTTTCTTTTTCATGAGGTTACTATACAAGAGGCAGACAAATAAATCAATAAGGATGGAACGACATTACGAAGAAAATCTGTAAGAGATGCCTTCAGGAATTTGATGAAAACGACAACTCATACGACAATCCGGCAACGGAATTGGCTGACATATTTCTGGAAAGTGCCGGAGCGGAAAACAGTCGCGATCTTTGCCCGCAATGCAGAGAGGAATTGGGAATGTCGAACCTAATGGGATTTGGACAGTGATTTTCAGAAATAGGGAATTACGGCAAGTAAGGGAGGGATGATGAAAGCGTTTCATACGATTGCAGTGCCGCATCAGGATATTCTGGAAGGCCGGCTCACGATGGACGTTTTTGCCGCCGACTTGTGGGAGGTGAGCCAGGGGCGGGGGCCGGATGAGTACCGGGATCCGGAGACCTTCTTCCGCAAGACCTACCTCACAGAAGGCCTGAAGAACCTCCTCGACGTCGTGGAGCGGCGCCTGCAGGGGAAAGGCGGTGATCCCGTCATCCAGATCCAGACCCCTTTCGGCGGTGGGAAGACCCACGCCCTGATTGCCATGTACCACAAGGCCGCCGCGAAATGGCAGGCGCGGATGGCCGTAGCCGTCGGCACGGCATTGGGAACGGAACAGACCCTCTGGGGCTGGCTGGAAAAGCAGTTGACCGGAAAGATCAGCCGGTTCGGCGGACAGGTCGCGCCGGGAAAGGAGGCCTTGCGGAGACTCCTGAAGGAGCGCGCGCCCGTCCTGATCCTGATGGACGAACTCCTCGAATAGGTGACCAAGGCGGCGGGGGTGAAGATCGCCGAGAGCACGCTCGCTGCCCAGACGATCGCCTTCATGCAGGAACTGACGGAGTGCGTGAACGCCCTGCCCGGCGTCTGCCTCGTCGTCACCCTGCCTTCCTCCATCTTGAACATTACGACGAGCAGGCGGAGCGCTATTACCAGCAGTTGCAGAAGGTCTCCGGCCGGATCGAGAAGATTTACACCCCCGTCCAGGAGGATGAAATCACGAAGGTCATCCGCCGACGGCTCTTCAGCCGCGTCGACGAGAGCGCTGCAAAGAAAGCCGTCGCCGGGTTCCTCGATTACGCGGAAAAAAGGGCATCCTTCCGGCAGGCATTCAGCCAAGCGACTACCGCGACCGCTTCGCGGACGCCTACCCCTTTCTGCCCGAGGTCGTCGATGTCCTGTACCACCGCTGGGGAAGTTTCCCCACCTTCCAGCGGACGCGGGGCGTCCTGCGGTTGCTGTCGCTGGTAATCCATGATTTGAAGGGGGCGAACAAGCCTTTTATCAGCCTGGCCGATTTCGACCTGAATCGCCAGGAGATCCGCCAGGAGTTCCTGAAGCACATCGGATCGGCGTTTAACAGCGTGATCGCGGCGGACATCACGGACGCCGGCGCGGGGGCGCGCAAGGTGGACGGCGCCCTCGGCAATGCTTACAAGGGCCTGCAACTGGGGACGCGGACCGCGCGGGCGATTTTCCTCTACTCCTTCTCCGGAGGACCGATGAAGGGCGTCACGTTGGGCGAGGTCAAGCGGGCGGCCACAACGATGGAAAACCCCGCGAGCGCCGTCGCCGAGGCGGTGGAGCAGTTGAAGAACATGCTCTTTTTCCTCCAGAGCCACGGCGACCGCTATTTCTTCAGCAACCAGCCGAATCTCCACCGGATCCGCCTGACGAAGATGGAGAACATCCCGGAGCGGGAGATCGTGGAGGCCGAGCGGGACCTCCTCAAAGCGGCACTGAAGGGAGGAAAGCTGAAGCTCTTCGTATGGGAGGAAAACTCGGGGAACATCCCCGATACCGAGGAATTAAAACTGGCCATCCTGAAGAAGGAAAACGGAAACGTCCTGGAGACCCTCTCGAAAAACAAGGGGCAGACCCCGCGGGTGAACCGGAACACCCTGTTTTTCCTCTACCCCCTGGAGACGGAACGGCCCGGTTTTGTGAGCGCCGTGAAGCTGAAGATCGCCTGCGAGGCTGTCGAAGAGGACCGGACCCTGAACCTCTCGGAGGATCAGAAGAAGGAGAACAAAAAGGATTTGAAAAAGGCGGAGGAGAACGTCAGGGAGGTGATCCGGAGACTCTACCGCCTCATCGCCGTTCCGTCGCGGGACGGCTTCAAGGAGATCGACATGGGCATCCCGACCTACGGCGAGGCCCGGAGCCTCGATCAGGAGGTGTACGAGAAGCTCCATTCAGACGGAGAGATCCTCGACAAGATCGCCCCGTTGGTGCTCAAGGAAAAGTACCTGAACGGAAAGGAATTTCTCTCCACGGAGCAGCTCCATCAGACCTTCCTGCGGACGCCGGGGGAGACGCGCTTCACCGGCAGGTCCGTCATCGAGAATGGACTGGCGGAGGGGGGCTGCCTGGGCCTCTTCGGCCTGGGAAACCTCGAAGAAGGCTGTCCCGTATGCCGGTATTTCAAGGAAGAACCGTCTCTGTCGTTTACGGGCCGCGAAGTGCTCATCGCCGAGGCCGTCTGCCGGGCGCAGCGAAGCGAGGAGACAGACACGGCCGGAGCCGGGAAATCCTATGAACAATCGGGGCTCGACCTCGCAGACGGCAAGGACGCGGGCCTGAAGAAAGCGGCGGAGAAGATCGGCGGTGTTCCGGCCAAGGGCAAAGATCGCGTCCGTCTGTGTTTTCAGATTCCCAAGGGAAAAGTGTCGGGGATCATGGGCGTCATGAACCTCCTCCAGAGCAAATTCGCTACCCTGGAACTGGAGATCACCGCCACCGACGGCGCCATCAGCGAGCAGGAGTTCGAGGACAAGATCGAAGAGACCTTCCGGCAGTTGGGAATCGAAGTGAAAGGGTAACTACTCAGGTCAATGAGCGATTACAGAGGGATAAAGGGATTTCCGTGGAGGGCGGAAACAACGGATGGGAAGACCCGAAGGCCGTGTTTGCGCACAGTGGAGATGTAGCTGCGGATGGCGAGAAAGCGCATGGC
>DATESZ010000101.1:0-12108 GCA_035283845.1 Syntrophales bacterium
CGAGATCCGGCGGGAGTTCGCCCCTTACGTTGGCATCGAATGGGCCAGCAAATTCGGAGGTACGGCAGATTTTGCGCACTATGTAGGTAAAGACACTCACGAAACGCGACTCGTCGCGGGGGTACGTTTCTGGTTCTGAGCGTTACGCTTCTTCTTCCGGCCCCCCTGAAGGAGCGGGAGAGGGAGGAGTAGTTCGGTGAGGTGTTCCATCAGTATGGGGAAATATGGTGTAATTCCATGTTACTGATAAATTTGATTCCTGGAAAAAAAGTCTCTTTTTCTTCCTGAAACGATTTCCCGGTGCGAAAAAAAACCGCACCTCCGCTAAATCCCCCTCAGGCAGTAGTTTTATTACTAATTTTTTACCGTTAGATTACAGTAAGTTACTTCTGCTATCAGGTTTTGAGACTTCTGGCACAGCCATTGCTTTGAGGCACAGACTAACGAAGGTTTGGAAAATAAGCTCAAGAGAGATCGGCATTGAAGAACAACTGCACACTCTGTGGAAAAGAAGCGGAGTCGGGGGAACCCTACTGCCCTCAATGTATGGACAAATCTGGGGCACGCAGGCCGGTAAGTTTCTGGCTTTTCAGCATATTTTTTTCGGCCATCCTTCTCGTTTTAGCGGGCATACTGCTGTGGTATGGCCATATTGGAGCGTGGGACCTTTCCTGGGACAGGCTTATCGGCCGGCCGGCGGCGATGGTGAATGGAGAAGCGATCAGCAGGGAAGATTTGAGAGTCAGGGTGAAGACCAGCAGGCGTATATTGGAGCTGCAGTACGGAAATGATATTTTCAACGGCAAGGAAGGTAAGAACCGGCTCGTTGCCTTGCAGAAGGAAATATTAGATCGGATGGCGGAAGAGCGCCTGATTGCCCAGGAGGCACGCCGCCTGGGCATCCGTATAGGTGCTGAACAGGTGGATCGGGAATTGCGGCGCATCGCCGGAGAAATTTACGGTTCCATGGAAAACTTTCAAAAAGGGCTTACGGCAGACGGCTTATCAGGGGAAGGTTTGAAAAACCATATACGTCATATTCTGACTACCCGGGAAGTGATTAAGATAAAAAGCTTGCCCGATAAAGGAATCCTACCGGAGGTCTCTTTCGCTGCATGGTTAGCGCAGTTAAAAAAAACGGCAAAGGTAGTTGTTTATAATTCATCAATACCTGTTGCCGGTACTTCCTCCGGCAGTCTTGGGTGCTGCGGCTCCGGCGGCTCTTCTTCCGGGTGCGGTGGTAAAGGGGGTTCCGGGGGATGCGGAAGTCAGGGAAGCGCCGGTCCCGTTGATGCAAAAACTGAGCAAAAAGCCAAGGAGACGGCGCTTGCCGCGTATAAGGAAATAGATGGCGACACGGAACGGCTTAAGATAAGGGTCAGTGATTACGGGTGCCACATTCAAGTGGACGTTTATAAAGATGGGAAGACGGTAAAGTCATACAGTTACAGAGATGGGCGGGTATTTGAAATTTAAAAAGTCATAAAAAGGAGAAAAGGGATGGGAAAAGAAAATCTCAGGGAATCTGGTGAAGACAGGAAAAGAAAAGAAGAGGTATTGGGGAAAAAGAAAAACCTTAAACTGTGGTGGGCTATTCTCATCATCATTCTCGCGCTGGCAGTTCCCGTTTTTTGGTGGATTGCAAAGGATGGCGAGGAAGGAGCAAAGAAATTGTCGGGCAGCCAGGTTATGGGTAAGGTAGACTACGGAAACACGACCGTGGCCATGACGTCGGTGGATGCCGTAACCAGAAACGGGACGCTGGATATTCCCCTTGAGGTGGTGAAAGAGAAAAAATTAGTCTCTTTTCCGTATGTAAATAAAGGAAATCAATTACCCCTGATGGCTTACATAACGCCAAAGGGGATGCTGGTTACGGCCGTAAGCGTTTGCGAACCCTGCAAATCCACCAAATTTCACATTGAGGAAAACAATATGGTCTGTAATGCCTGTTATACCCGGTGGGAACTGGAGAGTTTGAAGGGGATAAGCGGCGGTTGCCTGATGTATCCTCCCGATGTGATTGGCCATAAGATTGAAGGGGAAAAGGTGAAGATCAAAGAAAGGGATATCCTGAACTGGAAGCCGAGGGTATAGGGGAATGACAATGCATTTGCACGACATTTCGCTCAATAACCTGCGGCGACGCAAGGGGAAAGCGGCCTTTCTTATTATCGGACTTCTGATCGGCGTGACCACAGTAGTTACTTTGGTTACTTTGACGAAGGCCATGGAAGAGGACATGGGGAAAAAACTCGATGTCCTGGGCGCCAATATTATTATTGTTCCCAAATCTCATGACCTTGCCCTGAACTATGGCGGCATGAATGTCAGCGGTGTCTCTCTTAGTGTGAAACCACTGCGCACGGCAGATATGGAGAAGATCAGGCAAATCAAGAATAAGGAAAATCTGAGCATCGTCGCCCCCAAGCTCATTGCCTCCGTTTCCCTGAAGGGCAGGGATGTTTTTTTGGCAGGGACGGATTTCGGAGAAGAACTGCGGTTGAAACGCTGGTGGAGGATTATGCCTCCCCCCGGTATGACAAAGCCGGCTCAGGGAGAGGGACAGATGATGGATCACCGTCAGCCCCCGCAAGGGAGGAGCGCCCTTATGCTCCGGGACAGTTTGGGGGAAAAGGATCTTTTAGCCGGCGCCGAGGTTGCCCGTCATATGCAGTTGGCGGAAGGAGATCCCTTGAAAATCATGGGGCAGACATTTCAGGTACGGGCGATCCTTGAAGAAACGGGCTCTCAGGATGACCTCCTGCTTTTTGCCCCCCTGACTAATGTGCAGAAAATTACGGGCCGCAAGGATGAGATTTCTCTGGTCGAGGTTGCGGCATTCTGCAACACCTGCCCGATTAATGAAATGGTCCAGCAGTTGAGCGACGTTTTGCCTGGAGCGAAAGTTACGGCAATTAAACAGGCGGTGGAATCGCGAATGGAGACGGTGAGGCATTTCAAGCGATTTTCCCTTGGGATATCGGCGGTCGTGCTCTTTATCGGTTCTCTCATCGTTTTCACCACCATGATGGCCTCGGTAAACGAACGGACGAAAGAGATCGGCATCTTCCGGGCCATCGGTTTCCGGAAAAGGCATATTATTCAGGTCATCCTTTTAGAGGCTTTCTTGATCGGCTTGTTGGCGGGTATCGCTGGTTATGTGGCGGGGACGGGGGTTTCCCGGATGACACTCCCTTTTTTCCTTCAGAGCCAAGGGGTAGGAATAACCTGGGATGTCACTATGGCGTTATCGGCTACGGCAATATCTGTTATTCTGGCCCTGGCGGCAAGCACCTATCCGGCCCTTCGGGCCGCCCGGCTTGATCCGGCGGAGGCGTTGCGGGCCATATAAAGCCCCGGAAATGGTGAATGGTGAAAATCATCACCCCTTACTTATTATTGATTGAGAAGGAAGTAGTATGAGTCTTATCGAGATAAAAAATGTCAGCAAATATTACTTATGCGGCGCGGAAAAGGTCGGCGCTCTGCGGCAGCTTGATTTGTCCGTGGCAGCAGGAGAGTTTGTCGCCGTCATGGGACCATCAGGATCGGGGAAGAGCACCCTCCTGAATATCCTGGGCGCCTTGAGTCATCCTTCCGAGGGGGAAATGCTGGTGGACGACATTCCCGTTTATCGGCTGCGCAGCGAAAAGCGGGCCGATTTCCGCAGTTCCCATATCGGCTTTGTCTTCCAGTCTTTCCATCTCATTCCCTATCTTACCATTATGGAAAACGTAATGTTGCCCTTGACCATTGCCTCTCATCGGAACGGCAGGCAAAAGATACTGGCTTACGGTGCACTGGAGAAGGTGGGCCTGGCGGAAAAGGCTGGTCGGCTTCCGAACCAGCTTTCCGGCGGGGAACAGGAACGGGCGGCCATCGCCCGTGCGCTGGTGAACAATCCCCCGATTATTCTGGCCGACGAACCGACGGGCAATCTGGATTCGGCAACGGGGAATGAAGTCATGAAGCTGTTAACAGAGTTGAATACCGAAGGCCGGACAATTGTCATGGTGACGCACAATCCCAATAATGCCCGTTTTGCCCGCCAGCTCATAAAGCTTCGGGACGGACGGATAGATAGTTAATTTCAGAAGATAAGGAGGATATATGTGGGCAGTGGGAGTAGTCATGATGGTAGTGCTATGTTTCGGAGGCCTGGTGGGTGGTGGATTTTCCATGCATAAACATGGGGTCAAGAAAGATGCACAGGTGCAGACGACAAAGGATGCACAACGGCAGGGCCATGAGCATGGAGATGCGGCGGGCATGTCGGGAGATGAGAACAAGGGAACTCATCAACACATGATGCAGATGGAACAGCAAGATGTCCATGGAAACGGGGCGCCGGCGGAGGTTAGCGGCGATGAAAAGGGAATTGCCAAAGAAAGCGAAATAGAGGTTAAAAAATGATGTTGATCTTGAAAGGAAAGGAGAAGATTATGCGGAAGATGATTTTTGGATTGATGGTTGCTTTTTATTTGGGAGGTCTTGTTGGCTGTGCCGAATGGGCGGCCGGTGATCGTCAGGTGGGAAGGGACAACTTTCCGGCTGGGGGAAGCGGCCACCAGCATATGATGCCGACGAAACATGGTAATAATCAGCTAAACGAGCAAGGGAATTGATTTTATAAGGGATAAGGACTATAAAAGCAATATGCGGATCGAAACGAAGGCCATCCATGTGGGGCAGAAACCGGACCCGGTGACAGGAGCAGTCATCACGCCCCTTTACCAGAGTTCAACATTCGAGCAGGACGGCATCGGCAAGCCCCGCGGCTATGCCTATTCGCGGGCAGGCAATCCCACGCGGGAGGCACTGGAGACCGTGCTGGCCTCACTGGAGGGGGGCAGGTTCGGGCTGGCCTTTGCTTCCGGCGTGGCCGCCACGACGGCCGTGTTCCATTCGCTCTTGAAAAATGGCGATCATGCGATAGTAGGCGACAACGTCTACGGCGGAACCTACCGGCTTCTGGAGCGGATTTTCAAACCCTGGGGCCTGAATATAACCTACGTGGAGGCTGACAATATCAAAGCATATGGGGATGCCCTCCGTCCGGAGACAAGGCTTATCTGGATTGAGACGCCAACCAATCCGCTTTTAAAGATAGCAGATATGGCAAGACTTGCCGAAGTGGCGCGCCGGGGAAATTGTTTCTTAGCAGTGGATAATACTTTTGCCACACCGTATTTCCAGAGGCCCCTTGAGTACGGCGCCCAAATAGTGGTGCACAGCACTACTAAATACATTGCCGGTCACAGCGACATTATCGGCGGCGCCACGGTGACGTCGGATGAAGAGATACAGCGGCTGTTGAAGAGTTATCAATGCAACGCCGGCGCCGTGCCCTCGCCCTGGGACTGCTGGCTCGTATTGCGGGGGATCAAGACCCTCGGCATCAGGATGCGGGAACACGAACGCAACGCCCTCTATCTTGCGACCTGGCTGGAAAAGCATCCCCGCGTGGAAAGGGTATATTATCCGGGACTTGCAGGCCACAGGAATCACGAAATCGCCAAAAGGCAGATGACAGGATTCGGCGGTATGATCGGCGTGGAATTGCGGGACGGGTTTGCCGCCGTGGAAAAATTTGTGGGAAGGCTGAAACTGTTCCTGCTTGCCGAGAGTCTGGGCGGCGTTGAGTCTCTGGTCAGTTGCCCGGCCCGGATGACGCACAGTATTTTTACGGAAGAGGAACGGGCAAGAATCGGCATTAAAGATAACCTGGTGCGTCTTTCCGTGGGGATAGAGCACCGGGATGATCTGAAGGAAGACCTGGAACAGGCCTTAAAATCATAAACTAAAGGAGGTAAGATTATGAAAAAATTAGTTTTAGCGATGATGGTTTTTTTTCTGGTTGGCGGTGTGGCTCTGGCCAAGGATTTTGAGATGACAAAGAAGGCAGGCGATTTCACCGTGACGGTAAAAATTGACAGGAATCCACCAATTGCCGGTGACAATAACCTCTCCCTTGCCGTGAAGGATGGGATGGGCATGGAAATTAAGGATGCCAAAGTGTACGTTGAATATTCCATGGCGCCTATGCCCGGCATGCCGGCGGCAAAATACAAGACCGAGACGGAGTTAAAAGGTGGTGAGTATAAGGCAAAACTCAACTTCTCCATGGCCGGCGGCTGGAGCATGGCCGTCAAAATAACCCGTGGCGATAAGACAACGCAGGTTAAATTCAATGTTGATGTTAGGTAGGACGATGCAGAGAAGAGGAGGCGTCATGCCTTCCTGTCAGGGTTGGAGGACGGCGTTGGCAAAGGCCGCCGGGTACTTCCCGGCTGTCTTCATTTTCCCTCTCGGCGTCGTGGCTTTCCTGCTGACCGTTGCGCCGTCCCTGGCTGCCGAAGGGGGATTGAAACTCCAGGACCTGATCCGGGAGGCGCTGAAAAACAATCCGGAAATCCACGCGAGCGAGGCCAAGACAAAAGCCGCTGAGCACAGGATTCCCCAGGCCACGAGTCTGGCCGATCCCATGTTTATGATCGGTTATGAAAACGAAGGGACGAGCAATCCTTATACCTTTAACAGAGAGGTCTACGGCATGCCTGCCGATTCCCGGTGGATGCTTTCCCTCTCACAGATGTTTCCCTATCCCGGTAAACTCGGTCTAAAGGGAGATATGGCTGCCCGTGATGCGGAAAGTTTGAAGGCCATGATTGATTCCGCAAGGTTGAACACCATTGTCCGGGTTAAGGAGCTCTACTATGATATCTCCCTGGCCTATACCACAATTGACTTGCTACGGGACAAGGCCGCGCTTTTTTCCCGGACGGAAGACGCGGCCCTCGCCCGCTACGCCGCCGGTATGGCGCCGCAGCAGGAAGTCTTGATGGCCCAGACGGAGAAGTACATGCTTCTGGAACGGGAGGAGATGGAGAAACAAAAGATCAAATCTTTGGAGGCCATGCTCAATGCCGCCCTGGGCAGGGATGGCAGCATCCCTCTCGGCGGCAGGCCCGAACAAGCCTCCTTTACGCCTTATACGAACAATCTTGATGAACTGATAAAAATCTCCTATGACAAAAATCCGATGATAAGATCCAAGGAAAAAATGTCTGCCGCTGCCGCAGCCAAGGTGCAAATGGCCAAAAAGGAATTTTATCCGGATTTTACCGTCGGCGGCACTTATTTTGCCAGAGGGGACCAGCTCCCGGACATGTGGAATCTTACGGCAACAGTCAATATACCTTTATATTACAAAACGAAGCAGAAACAGGGGGTTCTGGAGGCCGAGTCATCTCTGCTGGAGACGAAGAAGGATGTGGAGGCAACGAAGCTGATGGCCTCGTCTTCCCTGCGGGACAACTATTCCATGGTGAAGACGGCGGAGACATTAATGGCCCTGTATAAAGACGGGTTGATCCCCAAGGCCTACCAGGATTTTGAACTGGCCCTGGCCGGATATACAACCGGCAAGGTGGAGGCGATAACCGTGATCACCAGACTGAAATCACTCATCGATTACGAGCTGTTATACAGGAGCCAGTTAGTCCAGAGAGAAAAGGGCATAGCCAGGCTCGAAGCCATAGCGGGAATCATGGATTACGAAACGGGGGCGAAATGAAGAAAAGAAAAATGATTGTGTTCGCCATCTGTCTGCTTGTTGCAGCCGGCATACTTTCTTATATTTTTTATACCGGGTCATGGAAAAAAGTGGCGGAAAAGATGGGGATTGCCAAAGCGGTAAAAGTGGCAATGCCGGCAGCTACAGAACAACAGGCGGGGGGCGCCGCTGCTGATGCGCAGACGAAGTCGGATATGGGGAATATGAATATGGGGCAGCCCCGTGGGGAAGCGCCGGCTGGTGAGGAAACGCCGACCGTGGAGATACCGACGGACAAACAACAGCTCATTGGTGTCAAGACTGTAAAAGCCGCGATAATGCCACTGCAAAAGGTGATCCGGACTGTTGGCCGCATCGAGTATGATGAACAAAAGCTGGCCACGGTCAATACCAAGATTGAAGGGTGGATCGAAAAGCTCTATGTGGATTACACGGGCCGCTATGTGAAGAAGGGGGAACCGCTGGCCGAGGTTTACAGCCCCGAGCTGGTGGCTACGCAGAAAGAATTTTTAAATACCTTGCGGTGGGCAAGTCAGGGCAAAGAGGTGAAAGACGAACGCGTATCCATGCTGCTGACCAAAGACGCCGACGTCATCCTGGAAGCCGCGAGAGAACGATTGCGGCTTTGGGACATAAGTGAAGAACAGATCAAACAAATTGAGCAAACAGGGAAGCCCGTAAGGACTTTAACCATCTATAGCCCCGTCAGCGGTTTCGTCATTCAGAAAATGGCCATTCAGGGAGTGCGCGTGATGCCGGGAGAAAAACTCTTCGATGTGGTCGATCTCTCGACCGTTTGGATCGTTTCCGACATTTATGAATACGAATTGCCGCTGATCAAGGTGGGACAAATGGCCCGCATCGGTTTGAGTTATTTCCCTGGCAAGGAATTTTCTTCCAGGGTGGATTATGTGTATCCTTCCTTAGCCGGCGACACCAGAACGGCCAAGGCGAGATTTACGATCCCCAATCCCGATGGTGTTCTGAAACCTCAGATGTTTACCAATGTGGAGATCAAGATTAATCTGGGGAGCAGACTGGCCGTGCCGACCGCGGCAGTCATCGATACGGGTATGAGACAGATCGTTTACGTGGACAAGGGCGAGGGGAATTTTGAACCGCGGGAGGTCATGCCGGGCTTGCGGTCGGAAGACATGGTGGAAATTATCCACGGTCTCAAGGCAGGGGAAAAAGTATCCTCCTCGGCCAACTTCCTCATTGATTCGGAGGCCCAGTTGAAGGGTGTGCAGGCCATGCCGGGCGGGCATAAGCATTAATGATAGCTAAAATCATCGAATACAGCGCGCGGAATAGATTCATCATTTTCCTGCTCGTAGCATCCCTGGGCATTTGGGGATATTGGGCCCTGAAGAAAACACCCCTCGATGCCATTCCCGACCTCAGCGACACCCAGGTGATCATCTATACGGAATGGGCGGGCAGAAGCCCCGATCTGGTGGAAGACCAGATAACCTATCCCATTTCATCCACACTGCTTGCGGCGCCGAAGGTCCAGTTCGTCCGGGGATTTTCCTTTTTAGGGAGTTCCTTCATCTATGTGATCTTTGACGAAGGCACAGACATCTACTGGGCGAGAAGCCGGGTCCTGGAATATCTCCAGGCCGTTAAAGTCAAGATTCCCGCGGATGTCAACCCTGTCCTCGGACCCGATGCCACGAGTGTCGGCTGGGGGTTTTCCTATGCCATTGTGGATAAGACGGGCAAACACGATCTGGCGGAGCTCCGCAGCCTTCAGGACTACAATCTGAAACTGGCTCTCGAGAGTGTGTCGGGCGTTTCCCAGGTGGCAAGCCTGGGGGGCTTTGTCAAACAGTACCAGATAACCATTGATCCCAACAGGCTTCTTGCCTTCAACATACCCCTCATGTCAGTCATGGAGGCGGTAAAGAAGAGTAACCGCGATGTGGAAGGAAGGGTGCTGGAGTTTTCCGGCATCGAATACATGATAAGAGGGCGGGGCTACATAAAAAACCTGAAGGACCTGGAAAATATTTCCGTAGGCGCCGACGGCCGCGGTACGCCGATCCTTCTGAAGGATGTGGCAACCATCAAATTGGGGCCGGAGATAAGACGGGGGCTCGCTGAGCTCGACGGAAAGGGCGAAGTGGCGGCAGGGATTGTCGTGGTCAGATTTGGAGAGAACGTCCTTAATGTGATCGAAAGGGTCAAGGAAAAGATAAAAACAACTATCGCGCCCAGCCTCCCCAAGGGCGTGGAGGTTGTCACCACCTATGACCGCTCCGACCTGATTCGGCGCTCCATTGATACCCTCAAGGAAGAGATTATTAAACTTACGGTGGCGGTAAGCGCGGTCTGCATCGTCTTCCTTTTCCATCTGCCCAGCGCCTTCGTGGTTATCCTGACGCTCCCCATTGCCATTATCATTTCCTTCATCTGCATGTATTATCTGGGGATCACGTCCAACATCATGAGCTTAAGCGGGATTGCCATCGCCATCGGCGCCATGGTGGATGCTGCCATCATCATGGTGGAAAATGCCCATAAAAAACTGGAGTACTGGGAGGAGGCGGGCCAGCCTGGAAGCCGTACAGACGTCATCATTGAAGCGGCGAAAGAGGTGGGGCCGTCGCTTTTTTTTGCCCTTCTCGTCATCAGCGTGGCTTTCCTGCCCGTTTTCACCCTGCAGGCGCAGGCGGGAAGACTTTTCAAGCCCCTTGCCTATACGAAGACCTTTGCCATGCTCTTTTCCTCCTTTCTCGCCGTTACGCTCACCCCCGTTCTCATGACCATTTTTATCCGGGGCAATATCAAACATGAGGATAAAAACCCCATCAGCGTTATGCTCCGTACAATTTACGAACCCGTGGCGCATTTTTCCCTGCGCTTCCGAAAAACCGTGATTTTTGTTGCCCTGATCGTCATGGCTCTGACGACCTACCCCTTTATGAAACTTGGGTCGGAATTTATGCCGCCGCTTTATGAAGGCACGCTTTTTTATATGCCCGTGACGGTGCCGGCGGCATCCATCAGCGAGGTTTCCAGTCTGCTGAAGCTGCAGGACAGGATCTTAATGAAGATCCCTGAAGTAGCCCAGGTATTCGGCAAGAGCGGGCGGGCGGAAACTGCCACCGATCCGGCGCCGCTGGAGATGTTTGAGACGGTCATCAATCTCAAACCGGAATCCGAGTGGCGCAAGGGCATGACCGTGGAAACCCTGAAAAGCGAGATGAATGACGCCCTGACTATACCGGGGGTGGCCAATTCCTTTACCATGCCCATCAAGGCGCGGACTGACATGCTCTCCACGGGCATCAGGACGCCCGTGGGCATCAAGGTCCTGGGCCCCCGCATTGACGAGTTGGAGAGAATAGGCAAGGAAATAGAAAATGCAGTGAAGGATGTCCCCGGTACCAGAAGCGCCTATGCGGAACGGCTGACTACAGGATACTTCATGGATTTCAATATTAAACGTGAAGAAATTGCCCGCTACGGATTGAGCGTCGATGACGTTCAGGAAGTTGTTCAGACGGCGGTGGGAGGGATGAACCTGACTACCACCGTTGAGGGGAGGGAGCGTTATCCCGTCAATGTGAGGTATGCGCGGGAATTGCGGAATGATATCGAGAAGCTGAAAAGGGTGCTGGTGCCTGTGAGGATGGGTGGGCAATCTGCCGGTGGCGGCATGAGCGGGACTTCTACCGGCTCCCCTTCCCTTGTCCAGGTACCGCTGGGACAACTGGCAGACATCAGGATCATCAAAGGACCAACGGGCATCAAGAGCGAAGCGGGGCTGCTGTCGTTATACGTCTATCTGGATTTTTCCGGGCGCGACGTGGGCGGTTACGTGGATGACGCGAAGAAGCGGGTCGCTACGGTAAATATACCATCTGGATACCGCCTGGAATGGAGCGGGGAGTACGAATATCTGGTAAAAACCCACGAAAGATTAAAGATGGTTCTCCCGCTTACGGTGCTCATTATCTTTGTGCTTATCTTTCTCAACACCAAGAGCATCACGAAAACGATGATTGTTTTTCTTGCTGTGCCCTTTTCGCTGGTCGGCTCATTCTGGCTGCTTTATCTCCTCAATTATAACATGAGCATAGCCGTCTGGGTGGGGATCATCGCCCTGGCGGGGCTGGATGCGGAAACAGGTGTCGTCATGCTTCTCTATCTTGACATTGCCCATGAGAAATGGCGGCAAGAAGGAAAGTTGCAAAGTCTGGCTGACCTCAGGGAGGCGGTCATGTACGGCGCTGTCAAGCGGATACGCCCCAAGATCATGACCGTAAGCGTCATCCTGGCCGGTCTTATTCCCATCATGTTCAGCCACGGCACCGGCGCCGATGTGATGAAACGGATCGCCGCACCCATGGTGGGCGGTGTGATCACTTCCACAATCTTGGAGCTGGTAATATATCCGGCCATCTACATGATATGGCGGGGAAGGGAGTTTAAAAAATAATGGAACTCTCATGACGGCGCCCGTCACAAAGGATAATGAAAATTACCCCTCCCCCCTCCCCCTCCCTCAAGGGGAGGGGGTG
>DATESZ010000102.1:0-11770 GCA_035283845.1 Syntrophales bacterium
GCGAAACTGGTCGGCTCAGGTAACTTATTTCCCGAGAGTAGGCAATCAAACCATAGGAGGTCAGTAGCCCGCCCACAAAGCCAAAGGTATATCTTGCCCCGATATCTGCACGTATTAAGAAGTGCAAGCCGTGGAGTCCAATATCATGCAGGAGATAAAGGAGCCATATCAAAAAAAGGCCCGCCATTATTGCTGACTTGAATTTCCATAAACATCTTTTGTGAACGATGCTGATCAGCGCCAAACCGAACTGCGTGAGAAATATGAATGAAAAGATAAGGAAACCAACGGATACCGTTTTTGCCGCAAAAATTTGCTGGTACAAAAGATTCTTACCTTCAATCCAGATGCCAAGCTCCAGCCATTCATGTGCGCCATGTATAAATCCAAATGACGAAAGCACCCACAGGCTTTCTCCAAGCTTCAGGTTGCTTCCCTTCATATCTTTGGCGGTCATGGATACTCCCAAAAAAAGGAAAGATGCGCCGTATAAAAGATACAGAAAGTAAATCGGGGTGATATTGTCGAACAGATTGAACATCTTCAGTGTCCGGTAAAAGCAAACTATTCCGACTTCGTCGGTGGCTTTATTGAAGGCCGACAACTCACGAAAATGTCATTCGCTATCGTCCCTCCACAATCTAAGCTGTTGCTCCTCTAACTGCTCTTCAGAGGTATTACCCAAAGTTGTGGACGGAGTAAAAGATAAGGCGTATCCTATCAACGTTAATATTCATTAATGTGCCTCTTGGCAAGAGGGGGGAAAAAGGATACACCCGCGCAGAATCGTAAACGAGAATATTTAGAAAAGCAAGTTAAAGAAGATCAAACAGCGTCTTGGAATTGATTATGCGGGAAGGCGCCTGCCGGATGTTGCATGCGGCCATAGAGAATGAAATAGCCGACTATATCGAGCGGTTCAAGCATGAAAAGGACCCCCGGAGAGCCGCGCTTAGTCGTAGGATATTCCGGGGACATAATACCATTTATGTGTTGTTACCTACCTTATCCGCCTTGTCCTTTAATTCCGATCGCGCACTCTCCCCGACATGGCGAGCGATACGGACACATTTTTCGCATGTCTCCCGATCCGGCATTGCATCCGGCATGACACTGAAAAGAGGGTATCGGGATGGCATATACACGGCGTCGAAAAGATCGCAGTCTTCTTCGGTAAGCCCCGATTGTATGCCATGATCGGTGAGTTCCTGCCACAATACGTAAATTGCATGTGTTTTTCTAAAAGGCAGATCATACTCGATGATGAGCGCTTTTAAATACTTCTCAACAGCTTGCTGGGCGTTATGCAGGCAGGCGTTCAGATGATTGTTGGCCAGAGAAAGTTCGGCGACGTCAAGATTTTCATCAGCGTAACTCAACCAGGCAGGGGTTTCATCTTTCATAAATCACTTCTCCTGCTTCAATTTCACCCAAAAAAAATGAACGATTCGGTTCAGGTAGGGATGACATCAACGGCAATCTTGCGTAAGACGGGGTGCAGCATTTTGCGATATTTCATGGCAAGATCAAGATAGGGTGCTTTGCTTCCCTGAAATATCGCCACGTCAATATCGTTCGGATCATCGGCAGTGAGAAAAGAACCAAAGACGACAATCCTCTTGATTTCTTCCGCCCCGGCCAGGCATCGGACGACGTCCTTCTTTATAGCCTCTTTATCCAGACGGGTCATATGGCATCCTCTTTTTCATAATATCCTGTCCCGCTGCTGTCTGATTTCATCAATGGCGGAAACATGATCCCACCGAGCAGAGATTCTCCCGCTCAACGATTTCCATGCGCTGATTTTCCCGACTGTGGCTGCGGTCTGCTGCACCTTTTGCAGGATCATCTCTTTCTTGATTTCATTCAGTTCATGGACCAGCTTGTCCAATCGATGTTCTATCGCAGTAGGCATATCAAAACCTCCTTTTCAATCTTCGTCCATATGACCGAAAGATAATTGAAATTATTAGGGATGTCAATGCTAATAGTTTTGCATCAGTCCTTCTTCTTGACGTTTGTCAGCCTGCAATGGCACGACCGAGCGTGCCTATGCCATCGGCATCGATTTCGTAAGTCAACAAACTGCCAAGGGATACTTTTTTTGAAGCATCCAGTAATTCGATGCCCACGATTTTTCCATCAGACGTCACATCGATATTGATTCCTTCGGCGACCTCTATAACGCCTTCGGGCTCGCTTTTGAGCAGTTCCAAATAGACGGCGTCTACATCCGGATCATATGACACCTTCATGTTTCATCTCCCTTCGTTTAAGTGGATACGCAGTAATGATCGTATATGTATCGCCTTCTTTTTGCACGATAACTTTCAACGGATATTTGAATCCCGGCATATCTTTCGTGTACGTGAAGCGCTCCTGAGAATAGTTTTCCTGATGCCCCTCCATCAGAAGCGTTTTGATATGTTCCTCTGATATCCGATACAGTTTCATCCTCCTTTTCGCATGCCTGGAAAAGATAATTTTAGACGTGATTTCAGGCATGGGCAGGCACCTTTACTTCGTCGATAACTGTCACGGTGTATTGCAGCGCTGCGTCAACCATTTCTCTTGTCAGCTCAGGATAGGCCTGAAAGACTTGATCAAGGCTGTATCCTCCTGCAATCATGCCCAAAATATTCTTCACCATGATCCTGGCACCCCGAATGGTCGGTTTTCCCGCACAGATTGTTGAATCTACCACAATCCAGTCATTCATGATTCACCTCCCAGCGATGAGTTTCGTGTTTTTTATCGCCGAATTTCTTTATGCATTCCCACGGAGAGGGAATGCTGGGAACATCCTTACTTATTTCCTGTCCGGCAGACATCAAACATCCTGTTCTAAACTGTTAATTCATGATTCAATCCGAATGATTTTACAAGCGGGAGGGTGTAAACGCGCTTTTCATCCCCGCTGAATAGGCTGATCGTTCTCTTGTCTCTCGCTGCTATGGCGTTTCGTCGCTGCCTAGTGCAAATTCGTTTATAGAAACACTCGATAATCCGTATCCAAGGCTTTGGCGAAGAGCTTTGCGTTCTTCTTGCCGATGGCCCGCCTGCCGTTTTCAATTTCGCTGATATGGCGCTGATACACGCCCGTCAAATCGGCAAGCTGTTTCTGCGACAACCCTGCCTTGTGCCTGGCGCCGGAAAGGATATGGCCGACCAGGGCGTCATCGGAAAGAGCAGGGAAGGCGTCACGCCATGGGATAGAACCGGACGCCTCCGAAAAACCAAGCGACAGGAGGGCGTCTATGGCCTTAGCCTTGTTCTCTTCTGGTCCGATCATGAAGATTTCAATGCTTTTGGCAGGGTGCGCCTTCGTGGGTTCCAACATAAATCACCTCCATCTGTCTCTCTTTTCTGCTCGTGATCTCCCAAACCACTACATAGGTCGGTCGGCCTTTCTTGATATGGCAATGATGGCGTTCTCCGGTCAATGCGCCGTAATGGTCCCAGTTGCCCCGGATCGGCCCTCTGATTTCAAGCTCCTTCACAAGAAACTTGAAAGCGTCCAAAACGCCTTTGGGCAAGCCCTCAAGCTGTTTCTCCGCCTTCCTGTGCAGCTTTACCGTCCAGGTCATTTTTATTCACCATATACCTTTTTTTGGGAAGGGTCAAGGATCTTCACGTTGCCCATTGCCTCGTCATGTACGGCAGTGTTGGATATTCCGGCAAGATACCGAAGCTTGCTGGGCGTTATGCAGGCAGGCGTTCAGATGATTGTTAACCAGAGAAAGTTCGGCGACGGCAAGATTTTCATCAGCATAGCTCAACCAGGAAGAGGTTTCATCTTTCATAAATCACTTCCCCGGCTTCAATTTCACCCAGAAAAAATGAAGGATTTGGCTCAGGTCGGATAGGGATGACATCCACGGCAATCTTGCGTAAGACGGGGTGCAGCATTTTGCGATATTTCATGGCAAGATCAAGATAGGGGGTTTCGCTGCCCTGAAATATCGCCACGTCAATATCGTTCGGATCATCGGACGTGAGAAAAGAACCGAAGACGACAATTCTCTTGATTTCTTCCGCCCCGGCCAGGCATCGGACAACATCCTTCTTTATGGCCTCTTTATCCAGATGGGTCATATACTATCCTCCTTTCTCAAATCAGACGTCCTTCACATCGGACATCAAACACTTGAATTCTTCCTCGATGGCGAATTCAGGGACCTACACAGGCCAACGATCGGGGAATTCATACAATGCTTCAAGAGCGTGCTCTACTTCCCGTTCAAATGCCTCTGCAATGTGACGGCCGCGCTCATGATACCAGACCTAACTCTCGATATACTCTGCTCGTACATCGTCATGAATAACCGGTTTATGCATTCACCTTCTCGCGGGCCTGACGTTTGACGTCATCCCAGGAATGGGTTTGTGCGGTACCATCCGCAAGAGATTGCTCTCTTCTGCCAATTTCGGCGAACCAAGCGGCATCACAATCGTCCTCGGAGATCGGATCCAGCGTTGCCAGCAGGGCATCAACCAGTTTCGCCCGCTCGGCGTATGGCAAAACGCTTGCTTCCTTGACCAATACATCTGCACATAATGGCATAGTCATTCTCCTTTATTTAATTCTGAGTCTCCCTCAATTTTCTCGGATTTATCCTCTGATCCTGAGTCTCCCGTCTTGAAATACGCAGAAATGAGATTCAATTTTATCGTAATATTCGGTGAGTATTTTCTTGATGACCTCGACCTTGGTGTCACTACCTGTACGTGGATTAATTTGAACCAACATCGTAAACGCGTTCTTCATCTACCAACTGTGATGCATAGAGAAGAGCTGCCCGGATGTCCTCTTTTTCCAACTCCGGATAATCATCGAGGAGTTGATCCGTTGTTATACCGTTAGCCAAGGCTTTGAGAAGCTGTTCGACAGTAATCCGCATCCCCCTGATCGTGGGTTTTCCTACCATTACGTCCGGGTGAGCGGTAATACGGTCCATAATGTTTACCTGTTCCATTTGCGCCGCCTCTTTTCTGGCTCTATTTCGGAAATCCACTGAATTAAAATATGCAACGTCCAGCGCCAATCCATCAGAATCATTCTATGTTGCTGTTAATTTTCATTATCTTCATTAACCGAATAAAGTCAAGCCTCATCTCTTTATTAATAATGATTATGGCCATCAGAGGGACGCTGAACATGCTATTTGCCCCATAGATTTAACTGGGACATCCTGCGTTCTCCCCTGTTTACGATAACAACCACCGTACCGGCAATCTTGTCGTGCCATCCCTGTTTTTTGCCATCGAAGGCGGCCCAGATGAAGCCAAGGTAAATAACCATGGCTGAAACAATGTACCCCATCCACCGGAGAAACGCGACGCCGTAGTTCAGGTTTCTTCCCGCAATCCCTATAACCTTGAGCTTGAGCATTATTTTTCCCGGCGTCTGACCTATGGCGCCGTGGAAATAGGTAAAATATACCGCACTGATAAACAGACCCATGATGATATGGCCTATCAGTAAACCGGCGGTCGCACTATTCCAGATCCCGGCAACAAGATCAGGGCTGTGGGAATAGGGTTGCAAGGGAAAAATCAGGGATTCCACAAGAATAATAATAAGATAAATAATGTAAAGGATTATCTTGTCAACAAAAATTGCCAATCCCCGCCGCCAGAAGCCGCCGTAGCTATGCTCCATCATAGAGTTTCTCCTTTCTTTCTGACTGAGCCGAATGCGCCTTTTTCGTATTGAATAACAGAAAGTATTGCCAGCGCCGCGGTTTCCACCTTCAATATCTGCTTCCCCAGGCTGACGGAAGTAAAATTCATGCTTTCCGCCAGTTCAATTTCCTCTTCGGCGAATCCTCCTTCCGGACCTACGACAAGGAAGAAATCTCCAATTACTTCCTTTCCCTTTTCCTGCAAAACTTGCTTAAAATTTCTCCTGGTCTCTTCTTCCCAGAAAATGATTTTGGCGGCGTCCTCTCCTGCTGATTGGAGCATTTTTTTAAAGCCAAGGATATTTCCCACTTCCGGTATGCTGCGGGAGTGGCATTTCCTGGCCGCTTCCAGGGCTATCTTCTGCCACCTGGCCTGTTTTAATCCGGTCTTTTCCGGCGCAAACCTGGGGACTGACCTTGCTGAAAGGAAGGGAATGATCCTGCTTGCCCCCAATTCGCAGGCCTTTTCGATAATGAAATCCATCTTCTTTGCCTTGGGAAGGGACTGGGCAAGGGTGATATTTATCGTTTCTTCCTGTATGATTTTCTTCCCCCTGATCTCCAGAAGGACGGATTCCCGGTCATGCCCGAGGATGACAGCATCATATTCCCGTCCAGTTCCGTCGAAAAGCAGCAGCCCTTCGCCCTGTTTCATGCGGAGAACGGAAACCACATATTGACGGTCTTCACCCGTCAACCTGCATCGGTCGCCCGTCTCCATTTCCCTGGGATGATAGATTCTCGATATGGTCATGACTTTCTACGGTATCGTCAATAATTCGTCTCTGCAAAATACATAACACAGCCACTCCGCCCTTTTTATCTTTTGACAGAGACAAAGAGGGGGTTGAAGGAACCGCTCCTCTATCTCCCTGCTGTTTTGTTCAATGATACCGGATATCACTAAATATCCGCATGGTGCAAGAAGGCGTTGCAGATCGGCGCATATTTCAACGAGCAGCTTTTCTGTGAGATTCGCCACTATCAGATTAAACCGCTGCCGGAGGGAGCGTATTTCCTGGCTCCTTACTAACAGTCTTTTTTTAACCTTATTCAGGATGGCGTTACTTTGGGCGATCTCAACGGCGGTCTCGTCTATATCCACGCAGAGGACCTGCTTAGCCCCTAACTTGGCGGCCGCGATGCCGAGAATGCCCGTGCCGGCGCCCACATCCAGGACTTTCCAGCCTGACGTGTCATTTTTTGAAAAGATGCCTTCCATCGCTTCTACGCACATAGACGTGGATTGATGCTGGCCGGTGCCGAAGGCCATGCCGGGATCTATTTCAATAACAATATCACCATCCGCTGGCCCGTAAGGCTCCCAGGTGGGTTTGATAATAAATCTTTTGCCGATACGCAGAGGATGGAAGTATTTTTTCCACTCCTGTCCCCAATCGGGGGAAGTGATTTCTTTTATCGTAAAGTTTGTTTTGTCTGAATCAGGAAATATAAGGTGCAGACTGTCAAGGTAGGTCCTAAGGGAGACAATGGCCGCTTCTTTTTTGTCCCAGGGAAGATAGCCTGTCAGAGATTCGGGCCGGTTTAGTTCCTCATGTTTGGGGAAAGAGGCTGCGAGGGTTTCCTGGTACACCCCTTCGGCGCCGATTTCCATCATAAAATCGGAAACGGCATCCGTCAGTTCAGGCGCAACCGAAAAATCAACCCTCAGCCATTTGTCACCCGATAATCCCCCCATCCCTCCTTTGCACGGGAGGGTCAAGGGGAGATGATTTTCCTTGCTCTTTGCGTTGCAAGTCAGCATGAATGTTTCACTTCTGTTTTTTTCCACCGCTGTCATCCTCCCCTTTTGACATAAAGCATGGGGACTTTCCTGATGTTTCGTAACTTGACTTTTCAAGCCCTTCATGCTAACCGCGATAGTCGAGAAGTCCCGAAGGAGCTCAGTTGCGATATTACCCCATATGCCTGAATATCACAAATAAAAGGTGCATCGTCGTGGGCGGCGGGGCTGTCGGTGAGCGGAAGGCGGAGCGCCTTCTCAAATGCGGGGCACGTGTCGCCGTTGTCAGCCGGGAATTGACGCCGGCATTGGAAAGAATGAAAAATGAAGGTTGGATCGAGCACATTGATGCCGAGTACGATAATGCTCATCTTGACCTTGCCTTTATGGTAATCGGGGCTGCAAGCCGCAACGATGTAAACAAGAAGATTTCCGAGGATGCGAGGTCGCGCGGTATCCTCGTCAATATTGCGGACGATCCGGGCAGGGGCGATTTCATCCTTCCCTCTCTGGTTGAGCGGGGAGACCTGGTTATTGCAGTATCAACGGGGGGTAAAAGTCCCGCCTTAGCCAAAAAACTGAGGAAAGAGCTGGGATCGTTATTTGGCCAGGAGTATGCTGTTTTTCTCGATATTATGGGAGATCTTAGGGAACGGGCGCTTGTTGGTGGCTCCTCTTCCGAGGAGAACAGGAAGATATTCGAGGCTATTGTCAATTCCGATATTCTCTGTCACATTAAAGAGGGGAACTGGGAAGGTGTAAAAGGGCGCCTCCTGGAAATTGCCGGCATAGGTGTGAGGTTGAACGGTAAAGGTATCGGGACAAGAGATAGCTCAAAGGGGTGAAACATGGATATTTTATTCTTTAAGGCGGCCCTTGCCGCTTACTTTCTCAGCACTGTCGGCTACGTGGCATCCCTTCTCGTAAAGCGGGTGCTGGTGGCCAAGGTGTCCATGTGGGTGCTTTTCTCTGCTTTTTTTGTGCAGAGCCTGTCCTTCGGCGCCAGATGTATCGCAACAGGACATAGTCCGATTCTCGGTATTCATGACGCTCTTTCTCTTATTGCCTGGATAATGACGGGTGCTTACCTTGCCTTTCAGTTGAAAACAAAGACCATGATTCTCGGCTCATTTGTATCACCGGCGGCTTTTATGCTGATGATTATCGCCTCCATCGGGATAGGGGAGCATGTTTCCATCCCTCCAGCTCTACAGGGCAGTCTGGTGCCTTTGCACGTGGTCCTGGCGGTAACCGGGGAAGCTTTTTTTGCCCTTGCCTCCTGCGCCGGCGCCATGTATCTTGTTCAGGACAGTTTAATAAAAAATAAAAAAGGACGCAGTTTCAGCCGGCTGCTTCCCTCTCTGAGAGATTTGGATAGGATAAATCATATCTGCCTTCTGGGCGGGTTCCCGCTGCTGACGCTGGGCGTTCTGGTGGGATCTATCTGGGCGCGCACGGCCTGGGGAAGCCACTGGCAGTGGGATCCCAAACAGATATGGACGCTTGCAGCATGGTGCCTGTACGCTCTTTTACTCCATCAAAGACTTGCCATCGGGTGGAGAGGGCATAAAGCGGCATGGTTTTCCCTGTTGGCCTTCTTTTTTCTCCTTCTGTGCGTCGTTGTAAACCAGTTTTCTACCACTCTACACAGATTTGTTTGATCAAATGAATATTATTCTAATCGGGATGAATCATAAAACCGCTCCCCTGGAAATACGGGAGAGACTTTCCCTGTCCTGCTGGACCGACCTTAACCCACTTTCGGAACTGATGAAATTTCCCCAGGTAAAGGAGGCGATGTATCTTTCCACCTGCAACAGGGTTGAAGTTCTGGCCGACACGACGGATGCGGAAACAGCGCTCGCCAATCTGAAATCTTTCATTTTTCACCACGGCAATTTATCACCGGAGGAAATGGAGCGGTGTCTGTACGTGCATGTCGACAAGGATGCCGTGCATCATCTCTTTCGGGTAACAGCCAGTCTCGACTCACTCGTCATGGGAGAGCCGCAGATCCTTGGTCAGGTCAAGGATGCCTATCACCGGGCGGTGGAAAATAATGCCACGGGAATGATCCTGAACAAGGTGCTGCACCATGCCTTCCGGGTCGCTAAAAGAGTGAGGACGGAAACGGCAATCGCGAATAATGCCGTCTCCGTAAGTTATGCAGCGGTAGAACTGGCGAAGAAGATCTTCGGAAGCCTGGAAGGGAAGATAGTGCTCCTTGTCGGCGCCGGCGAGATGTCTGAACTCGCGGCGCGCCATCTGATCAATCATGGGGTAGGGAGATTTCTTATTGCTAATCGCACCTACTCGCGAGCCCTGGAGATGGCCGACGCTTTTCAGGGCACGGCCGTGGAATTCAGTGACCTGGCAAACAAACTGGGGGAGGCGGATATTGTTATCGCCTCCACCGGCGCGGCAGGTTACGTGATTACGAGGGAAATGGTTGCCCAGGCCCTGCACGGAAGACGAAACCGTCTGCTTTTTCTGATAGATATTGCCGTTCCGAGGGACGTTGATCCGGAGGCGGGTGAAATAGACAATGTTTTTCTATACAATATCGATGACCTGCAGGAGGTCGTGGATGATAATATAAGGAGCCGCAGGCAGGAGGCGGAAAGAGCGGAAGCCATCATTGAGGAAGAGGTGATTAAATGCCGGGTTTGGATGAACAGTCTAATGGTTGTCCCGACGATTGTTTCCATCAGGGAAAAGGTGGAAGACATCATAAAGGGCGAACTGGAGAAATCCGCTTCCTGGATGAAAAATTTACGTGACGAGGAAAAAAATAACGTGGAGACGCTTGCCAAATCCATTGTTAACAAGATTATCCACGATCCTATAACCAGCCTTAAGGAGGAAAGCCAGGACAACGGGGTGACTCCCTACTTAGTGGCGGTGAGGAGGTTATTCAAGCTGGACCAGAATTGACGGCCTCGTAAAAAGTCACTATTCCCTCCCCTGGCGGGAGGGCTGTAATTATTTTCTTCCTTATTTCTCCCCCACTTGCTGGGGGAGGCAGGAGGGGGTAAAAGGGAGGGGGAAAATAACGTTCAGGAATAGGGCCACTTATCACCCCCACCCTAACCCTCCCCCGTCAAGGGGGAGGAGATTTCGGACTTTTTACGAGGACGTCAGAATTAGGGCTAAATGGGAAGTTTTGAGTTGAAGTTGTAAGTGGTACGGAGCAAAGGAGGGCAGTAAAATCAAAGAGAAATTGAAAATAGGAACGCGCGGGAGCAGTCTGGCGCTTACCCAGTCGAACTGGGTGGCCGACCGGATAGGGGAACGTTTTCCCAATCTTACCATGGAGATCGTTATTATCAAGACGAAGGGGGACATCATGCAGGATGTTTCCCTGGTGAAAATCGGCGGCAAAGGGGTTTTCGTCAAGGAAATAGAAGAAGCCCTGCTTGCCGGCGTTATAGACATGGCCGTGCACAGTATGAAAGATGTGCCGGCGGAAGTTCCGGCAGGTCTGGAGATTGCCATAACCCCGGAAAGGGAAGACCCTCGGGATGTTCTTATCTCCAGGGGCAACAGGAAAATTGAGGAGATGCCCAAAGGCGCCCGCATCGGAACCGGTTCACTGCGCCGCGGGTATCAGCTCTTAAATCTGCTTCCCGATATTGAGATCGTTCCTTTGCGGGGGAACCTGGATACACGTATCAAAAAAATCGAGACGGACAACCTTGCCGGCGTTATTGTAGCGGCATCGGGTCTGAAAAGAATGGGATGGAGTGACCGTGTTTCCCAGTATTTACCCGTGGAAATGATGCTTCCCGCCGTTGGTCAGGGCGTCCTCGGATTGGAGCTGCGCTCCAATGACAGGGAGACAAAGGAGCTCCTCTCTTTTCTTAACAATGAAACGACCTGGATAGAGGTGGGCGCGGAACGGGCTTTCTTGCAGCGGTTAGGAGGCGGCTGCCGGTTGCCCATTGCGGCCTACGGCAAGAGACAGGGCAAACAGCTTCTGCTGAGGGGATTGGTGGGCGGCATGGATGGCCGGGTGATGATACGGGAAGAGTTGAGGGGACCGGTGGAAACCGGCGCAATGCTCGGCGGGGCGCTGGCCGATAGGATCCTTGACCGCGGGGGACGTGAGTTGCTGGACGAAGTTGCCGATGCCTGCTTGAGGTAAAATTAGATGAAACTCTCATGACGGTACCCGACACAAAGGAGAATGAAAATTACCCCTCCCCCTGTCTCCTGATTTGCTCGAACAAATACTATAAATGACAGATTACGGCGATTTTAATGGCGGGAATGCTGATCTATTCAGTGGAACGGATAGTTCAGGAAGGTGAAATCTCACAATTCAATCATGTTGTTTTCGATA
>DATESZ010000103.1:0-6557 GCA_035283845.1 Syntrophales bacterium
CAATATTCCGGAACGGGAAAGACGATAATCGGGCGGGGGTATTGGGCTCCGGAAGGGCTTGAAGTTCCAAATTTCGAGACCGGCAGGGGCAATACGTCAGCCGCTTACTCCTTTGGGACTCAATTAGCTGAAGTGGAGGTAAATACAGAGACAGGATTCATTAAAATCACGCGCATGGCGATGATTCATGATTGCGGTCAACCCATTAACGAGATGCTGATGGAAGGGCAGTTGGAAGGCTCAGCCATTGGCGCCGCCGGTCATACACTTATGGAAGAAATTGTTCGCAAAGATGGCCAGACGATGAATCCCTCCTTTCTTGAATATCGTATGCCGACGACCCTGGACGCCTGTCCATTGGAGATATTGCATACAGATACTTATGATGAAGTGGGACCCTTTGGAGCCAAAGAGTCTGGGGAAGGTATTCAAGTGGCTGTTGTTCCTGCTATTGTTAACGCTGTCTATGATGCCATTGGTGAGCCTTTCAAGAGGATACCCGTTACTCCGGATATGGTATTAAAGGCTTTTAAAAAGGGATCTTCTCCCGAGGAGCAGCACAATCAAGTGTAATCGCCAAAATTTTAGCAAATAATTTGGGAGACGATCCTTAAAAAGTAAATCTTTAGGGGAGGTAGAAATGAGCTTACCAGAATTTGAATATATTGCGCCGAAAACAGTGGCCAAGGCAATCTCTTCGCAGAAGAAGTTCGGAAAATTCTTTGCTGGAGGAACGGACCTCTTTGTGGCCATGACGGAAAGAATTTCACACCCTGAGCTTTTAATCGATCTAAACGGGATTTCCGAATTAAGGGGGATCAAATGGGATAAAAAGAACGGATTACGAGTTGGCGCCCTGACAACACTTACCAGGTTAAAGGAGAACCCGATAGTTCAAGAACGTTTCCCCGTTTTAAGTCAAATAGTTTCTTTAGTGAGCACTCCCCAACTCCAAAATATGGGAACACTCGGGGGTAATCTCTGTTTGGACACGCGATGTTATTATTATAATCAATCTGCCTTTTTTAAGAAGAGGTGGGACCCGTGTTTCAAGATCGGGGGGAAGGTCTGCCACGTTGTAAAAGGGGGTGATGCCTGCTATGCGGCCTATTCAGGAGACATGGCTGCTCCATTGATCGCTTTGGAGGCCAAGGTAAAAATTGCCGGGCCTAATGGCACAAGTGAAAAAAAGTTGCAGGATTTTTTCACCGGCTCGGGAATTAAACCCAATATTCTTAAATTCAACGAGATCGTAACAGAAATTTCAATTCCCGCACCGCCCGAATATTCAGGGCTTTCTTACCAGAAATTGAGACTTAGGGACACGATGGATTTCCCAATCCTTGGTGTGGCATTATTCATACACTCAGAGAAAAAGGATAGTATGTCATGCAGAGATGTCCGCCTTGTCTTAAATGCTGTTGCACCTTCGCCCATTATATTGAATGATGAGGCGTCTAATCTAATGTGCGGAGAAAAGATTACGCCGAAAATTATAAAAGAGGTTTCAAAAATAGCCCAGAAAGCAGCTCACCCTGTTAACAATACCGCCTCCTCTCCACGGTATCGCAATGAAATGGTTCAGGTATTTACTAAAAATGCCATGCATGAGGCATTGGAGAGGATTAAGACTAAGGAGGCACTAAGATGAGTGTAGGGACTTATAAAACCCTTTCTTTACCACAAGAATTTAACATGACGTCATACATCATTGACGGCAACATTGCTGAGGGAAGGGGTGGAAAAACTGCGATTTACTATCAGGGAGAAACATACACCTTCAATGATCTTTGCACCCTTATCAATAAGGCCGGCAATATACTCAAGGAGCTTGGCGTTGAACGCGATGATCGTGTTTTGGTCATCCTCCAGGACTCTCCGGAATGGTTCGCAAGCTGGCTTGGAACAATCAAGACAGGCGGGGTGGTTACTCATGCGTACAGCTATTTAAGCGCTGAAGATTATGGTTATTTTTTGAATTATGTGAGGCCGAAAGTGGTCGTTGTAGACGATTCGACCTTGGAGAGCGTGAGGGGGGGAGTAAAGCTGTCCAGATATCCGGTGAAACTTCTGGTCAAGACTGAGTCTCCAAAGAAGCTTGCCAAAGGGGAATACGATTTCAATTCCATGATGAAGTCGGCAGGCAAAGACCTTGAACCTGAGCCCACATCAAAAGATGATTTTTCGGTTTGGGCCTGGTCTGGCGGGACTACCGGCCACCCAAAGGCTGTGCCGCATATGCATCATGAGGTTGCTGTTGCCTTTGAATCTTTTCAAGCGATAGCGCATTTTAATAAAGACGATATAGCTCTGAGTGTTCCGAAGCTATTTTTCCATTATGCCCATTGCCTGATGCTTTACGCTTTGAAGGTCGGAGGGGCGGCGATATTATTCCCTGAAAGGACAACGCCGCAGGCCATATTTAAATTGGTTGAAAAGCATAGGGCTACCTTGCTTGTTAATGTCCCTACCATGATGAGAGCAATGATCCAGACGCCTAAAGAAGAGCGCAGCGACATCAGTTCTCTTCGAATCAACTTCTCTTCAGGGGAAGCATTATCTGAACAGCTCTACAAGGAATGGAAGGCAACGTTTGGGATTGAGGTGTTGGAAAGCATCGGATCTGCCGAATCATACCTCGGTTATATCCTCAACATTGCAGAAGAAAAAGTGCCAGGAAGTTTGGGCAAGATTGCACCGCTCGTTGAAGCCAAGCTGGTAGATGACGATTGGAACGAGGTGCCCAAAGGGGAGCAGGGGTTGCTTCTGGTCCGTTCTGATGCCAACGGGACTTACTACCATTTAGACCATGAGAAATCGAAGCATACCTTCCTGGGTAATGACTGGCTCAATACGGGCGATATTTTTCGGCAAGACGAAAATGATAATTTTTACTATGTTTCCCGGAAGGGCGATCAGATTAAAGTAAGCGGGGTTTGGGTCTCGCCGTTGGAGATGGAGGATCAGCTTAATCAGCATGAAAAAGTAAAGGAATGCGTTGTTCTGGGGATACCGGATAAGGATGGCCTCATGAAGTCGAAAGCTTACGTAGTTTTAACGGATGGCGTTGCGGGGTCCGAGTCATTGAAAAAAGAGCTGACGTTATATTGCAAGGAGAAATTGGCGCCCCATAAGTATCCGCGGATCATAGAGTTCATGCCGGAGCTGCCCAAGACCGGGCAGGGCAAGATCGACAAACTCCGTTTGCGTGAACGGGAGTCCCCAACGGCATGAGAAGAGGGCGCACAGGAAACATGCCTGCCGGACGCCTTCCGGCAAAATGGGTGGGATAAAGCGGCTTTAAATTAAAAAGACGATTCTAAATTTCTTGAAGAGAGGTGTAAGGATGGGACAAGCAGGAGAAGCTAAAGAGATTGTTAGATTTAATGTGGAGCTCAAGTGCGATCACCGTTGTGAAAACTGCGAAAGGTTCTTTGACTGCAATGATGAAAGGAAGTTCAAGATCTATAAACGCAGGAGGATGGGTCAGGCTGTAAAGAAGATGGCCGGGATAAGGCACAAAATTTCTATATCGGGCGGGAAAGGCGGGGTCGGTAAATCGACGTCCACCGTAAACTTGGCCGTCGCCCTGGCCATGATGGGGAGGAAGGTAACCATTTTGGATCAGGATTTTGATGGAGCCAGTGTTCCCAGGATGGTGGGAATACAGGGAAAGAAAAATTTAACCTATAGCGTGAAGGGGATCGTACCGGCAGAGGACGAGCTTGGGCTGGGAATGCATGTTGTCGCCATCAGTCTGATATACCCCGATGATGTGATTACCATGTTCCATGAAATGAGGAGGGGGACGACTGAGGAATTTATAGCCAATGTGGACTACGGTGAAAGAGATTATCTGATTGTGGACCTTCCCCCGGGAACGAGCTCTGATGCCTGCAACCTTTTACAGTATATTCCTGATTTGGCTGGAACGGTGACAGTGACCGCACCCACTAAGGTATCCCAGCTTGCTGCACGTCGGGCCACGATCCTGTCAGCCAAGGCCGGCAGCAGGGTCTTGGGAATCATTGAAAATATGAGTGGTTATATATGCGGGGAATGCGGCAAAGAATTTGATTTTATGAAAAGGGGCGGCGGTGAAAGCCTGGCCGAAGAATTGGGGGTGCCTTTCTTAGGGCGCATTCCTCTCCATCCCCAGGTCAGCTTGTCCTGTGATGAAGGAATCCCTTTTGTCTGGAAGTATCCTGATAATCCGGCCTCAAAGGCGATGATGGAGATTGCCGGTCATTTAGAGGAGATGGTAGAGCAATTAAAGCAGAAGTAAAATTGCAATTTGAATTAATATTAAGGAGGATTAAATGACCATCGAGGAAGGCACAATAATAAAGGGGATGAATATTGATGATAGTTGCAATACCAAATGTGAGAACTGCGAAAAGTACTTCGAATGCGAGCTCAGTTATAAGGAAATATTCCAAAAAAAGGGAATACTGAGCATGATCAAAGCGAACTTGAGTAGTGTAAAATACAAGGTGCTTGTGCTGGGAGGCAAGGGAGGAGTAGGTAAATCGATGATGACTGTTAACATTGCCGCTGCTCTCGCCCATAGGGGAAAGAAGGTTTGCATCCTTGACCAGGTATATGATTGTCCAGCCATACCGATGATGCTTGGCGTTCCTGAGGATACCCGTTTGATGATTGGGAAAAAAGGACTTATTCCTCACGAGAGCAGATGGGGCATCAAGGTGGTCTCTACTGGATTGATATTAGATCGGGATGAAGTGATTATCTGGTTCCACGATATGAAAAGGAACGCTACGGAGGAGTTTTTGTGTGCGGCGGATTATGGGGATACGGAGTATCTGGTAGTGGATTTTCCGGCCGGCACCAGTTCCGAAACCGTTAATATCTTAAAATATTTACCAGACATAGACGCTTCCATTGTGGTTACTGTTCCGTCGGGGGTGTCCCAGAACGTAGCACGGAAGTGTATTTACATCTTGAATAAGGCCAATGTACCTATTACCGGAGTGGTTGAAAATATGAGCGATACTAAATGTCCCTATTGCGATGCCCATGTTTCACTCATTTCCACTGGGGCAGGTGAAAGGATGGCCAGGGAGGAGGGAGTCCCTTTTTTAGCAAAAATACCTACATCGCAGATGGTAAGCATGACCTTGGATGATGGAGAGCCTTTTGTGATTAAATACCCCGATAGCGATGAGAGCAAGGGCGTCATGAATGTGGTTGATGCCTTGATAAGACATTGCGAAGGAGATTAAAAATGGGGGAGAGGTTAAAATGGTTTTCGTGGGTGAGTTGAGTGGTGAAGGGTTCAATGCTTAAAGTGAGGTGGTTCAACAATGGCATACGATTTGAGAGATTTTGTGGAGGATTTGAAGAAGGCCGGCGAGCTGGTGGAGATTGATGATGAGGTCGATTGGAATTACGAGATTTCTGCCTATGAGGTGATCAGCGGCCGTTTTGCCGGCCCTGCCTTTTTATTCAACAACATCAAGGGGATTCCCAAAGGCACCCGGGTGCTGGTGGGGCATTTTGCCGGCAGTTTCCGGAGACCCCATAGACGGACAGCCATGTCTCTGGGGATTCCTCCCGACGTAGACCGGGCCACCTTTTACAGCATGGCTTCAAAAGCCATGGGGACGATGTTGAAGCCTGTGGAGGTGGCGACCGGCGAGTGCAAAGAAGTGATCAAGATGGGCACTGAATTAAATTTGATGGAGATTCCCTTTACCTATCATGCCATAGGCGATGGCGGCAAATATATCTTTCACAACGCCGTTACCATAAAAGATCCGGATTCTGACTGGATGAACACGGGGAATTATGCCATCGAGGTTTTTTCCAGGAACCGCCTGGTAATCACTCCCTATGCGCACACCAATTTTGTTGCCCTTTACACCAACAAGTATCAGGCGAGGGGCAACGCCATGCCTGTGGCCATCATTTTGGGCGGAGACCCGGCCGTCACCATGGCGGCGGGTTCGATTCTTCCCCCTGGTGTGAGCGAGTACGATGTGGCCGGGGGTTTGCGCCAGAGTCCGGTGGAGATGGTTAAGGCCGAGACCTCCGATCTTCTTGTGCCTGCCAATGCAGAGGTGGTCATTGAGGGAGAGATTCGGCCTTATGAGAGGCTGCCCGAGGGTCCGAAGATCGAGGCCTTTGGTTTTTCCGTAGGTCCGAGGCAGCCGTTCTACGCGATAAGGGTTCACTGCATCACCCATCGCAAGAACCCTATTGTTCCTGACCTCCACACTTCTTTAGGCAGCAGCACTTACGCTTTACATGAGACCCTTGTCCCTCTGGGATACCTGGCTCAGATCAAGATGTTCCAAGTGCCCCTTAAGTTTGGTTTTGGGGGAGGCAGCCCCTTTAAGACCGGAGCCACTATCTATAATGCCGTCAGGAAGAAGAGATATCCTGAGGATTATCCCGGCTTTATGGAGGATCTGTTTGACAGGCAAAATGGGCTGCCCGGTATGGGGGGCGTTTTTGCCAGTAATCTCTTTGTGGACGATGACGTCAATATCCTGGATTATGGCGAGGTAATTGAGGCCCAGGCTACCCAGACCAAC
>DATESZ010000104.1:0-3389 GCA_035283845.1 Syntrophales bacterium
AATCCCCTTTCGTTTTGCTCCCAAGGTAAAAAAATTAAAAATCAGCCTCCAACCAGGTATTGTTCCACCTGGCCTCCTCCTCAAAACCGAGCCTCTGCCAATTGTCAACCACCCACTTCTGCAACCTCTCAGGATAAAGGGTCTCAAATTGCGTCCTCCTCACACCCAGCGGCGGCTCCTCCTTGGTCGTGGCGTCGGTAATCAGTTTCTGCGTGATTATCGTCCCAGGGCCCATAAATTTCTCCCGGTCCTCCTCCTCCATCCACGAAGACTCAATGGTCATGGCAGGAAACATCTTGCTGGTCTTGATTATATCTCTAACAGGGTTGGTCTGGGTAGCCTGGGCCTCAATCACGTCAGCGTAATCGAGCATGTTGACGTCATCGTCCATAAAGAGATTGCTGGCCAAAGCACCCCCCATGCCGGGCAGCCCGTTCCCGTCAAACAGATCCTCCATAAAGCCGGGATAATCCTCGGGATATCTCTTCTTCTTAACAGCGCTATAGATGGTGGCCCCGCTCTTAAGGGGAGACACAGAACCAAACTTAAGGGGCAGTATTTGAAACATCTTGATCTGAGCCAGATAACCCAGAGGCATAAGGGTCTCATGCAAAGCGTAAGTGCCGCTGCCTACTGAAGTGTGGAGGTCAGGAATAATGGGGTTCTGGCGATGGGTGATGCAGTGAACCCTTATCGCGTAGAACGGCTGCCTCGGACCTACGGAAAAACCAAAGGCCTCGATCTTCGGACCCTCGGGCAGCCTCTCATAAGGACGAATCTCCCCCTCAATGATCATCTCTGCATTGGCCGGCACAAGAAGATCGGAGGTCTCGGCCTTCACCATCTCCACCGGGCTCTGGCGCAGACCCCCGGCCACATCGTACTCGCTCACGCCAGGAGGAAGAATCGAACCCGCCGCCATGGTAACGGCCGGGTCTCCACCCAAAATGACGGCCACGGGCATGGCCTTGCCCCTCGCCTGATATTTGTTGGTGTAAATGGCAACAAAATTGGTGTGCGCATAGGGAGTGATCACCAGACGGTTCCTGGAAAAAACCTCGATGGCATAATTCCCCGTGTTCATCCAATCAGAATCAGGGTCTTTTATAGTGACGGCATTGTTAAAAATATATTTGCCGCCATCGCCTATGCCATGATAGGTGAAGGGAATCTCCATCAGATTTAATTCGGCGCCCATCTTGATCACCTCTTTGCACTCGCCGGTCGCCACCTCCACAGGCTTCAGCATCGTCCCCCTGGCTCTTGAAGCCATGCTGTAAAAGGTCGCCCGGTCTACGTCGGGTGAAATCCCCAGACACATGGCTGTTCGTCTATGGGGCCTCCGGAAACTGCCGGCAAAATGTCCCACCAGCACCCGGGCGCCTTTCGGAATACCTTTGATATTGTTGAATAAAAAGGCAGGACCGGCAAAACGACCGCTGATCACCTCATAGGCAGAAATCTCGTAATTCCAATCGACCTCATCATCAATCTCCACCAGCTCGCCGGCCTTTTTCAAATCCTCCACAAAATCTCTCAAATCGTATGCCATTGTTACACCACCTAATTGAAGTATTGGCACCCTTCACATATTACAATCGGGTGTTTCTGCAAAAAAAATTCCATTGAGATCGTACCAGCCAAAACCGCCGGCAACCAGGAGGTCCGGCTCTACGGCAAAATTTGCGGCGCGCAGTTCATGAGCTGCATCGGGCTTTATATGAAAATCCCCCCCGCCCCCCTTCCAAAGGGGGGTAAGGGGGGATTTTCATGCGCCCTTGAGCCTGCTTCGAGCACAGGTGTTATTCCATAAAATCACTCTGACAGGGAAAGAGTCAAGCGGAGCAATATCACCAAAACCGGAAATGTATGAATTCGGTCCTCCGTTCCCCATCCTTATTAATCATTAGCACGATACACTTTGCACGGTATGCCCCGCAATTGGGCGCTTCCGGTCACAATATCGTACTCAGGCCCGCTTGAAGTCAGGACGTTGATATTGGCTTTATCCCAGCCATACAAATTTGCAGGATCTTCGGGAAACCACCACCCGAAGGCGCCTATGACAACGCGTGGGTCGATGTTCCTATTTAAGGAAAGCTTCTGCTTTATCCTTCCTTCTTTTGTTTCGATATAGACCCGGTCGCCTTCTTTAAGCCCTAATTTCCGGGCCATCTCAGAGTTAAGTTCCACAACCGGGTCAGGTCTTATTTTCCGGATAGCCGCCACCTGTTTAAAGCCGGTTAACATATAGGCTTCCTCTTTGGCATTGGTAAAAATGAACGGATATTCCTCGGATATATCAGGCATAACGCTCAACTCTTCCCAAAGCGGCATTGGCGAATAACCCATTTTCTTAAGCGACTCGCAATAAATCTCTATTTTGCCGGAAGGTGTCCGGTAGGCATTTTTCTTGTATTCCCTCTTAGCATGCAGTACCCTTTTCTCTTTAAATTCCTCATAGGTCAACCCGCTCGGCTCCAGCATCATATCCAAGACTTCCTCATCGTCTTCCCAAAAATCCTCTCTGAGTCCAAGCCTCTTGGCAAGCTCGTTTATAATCTTTGTATCGGGCCAACATTCTCCAGGAGGTTCTACAACCTTGGGATGGCATCGAATCTCTTCATACCATACCGGCCAGTATCCTAATTCATCATGCTCCATGCCCCAGGCAACCGGAAGTACAATGTCCGCCAGGGCCGCCGTAGGGGTCATGAATAGCTCAGAAATCACGCTGAACTCGAGTTTCATCAGAGCCCGGTAAGTTTCCCTGGAATTGGGGTAACTCATTATCGGATTGGTAAGAATAAACCAGGCGGCCTTGATGGGAAACGGCTTCTCATTCAGGATCCCCTCGACCATTGTATAAGGAGGGATAAAAGCCGAGCGCTGGGCCACTTTGAACTGATCGCCGAGAATACTTTCCGCTTTTCTGGGATATTTACCCAGCAGAAAGACGCGGCCGGGTCTGGTGAACGACGCCGGTGTGAGGAGTATGTCTCCGCCCGGAATATTCATGTTGCCGCTAATGCTCCGTATGATAGCAAGGGCGCGCCCCGTCTGGAAGGCATTTTTTACCATATCGAGTGCGTTTCCCCATTGAAGCGTCGCCGGTTTCACCTGGTTGTAAAGCCTGGCAAACTCCGCTATCTGCTGTCGGGGCACCCAGGTCACCCTTTCTACGTCCTCAAACGAAAAAGTCTTCACATGCTCCTTGAGCTTCTCGAAGCCGACTGTCCAGTTGGCGACAATGTCCTTGTCGTAAAGCTCTTCTTCGATAATCAACTTCAAGGCGCCCATGGCAAACGCCCCATCACTGCCCGGCCTGATCCTGATCCAAAGATCGGCAACGTTCGCCATATCGATTTTGTTAGGATCTATTACCACCA
>DATESZ010000105.1:0-17931 GCA_035283845.1 Syntrophales bacterium
TGCCATTGAGCAAAGAAGGCTCGTTACGGAAAACATTCAACTGCGCCAAAAGATAGAAGAGCTATTGCTTCCCGATGAAGTGGTAGGAGAGAGCCCGTCTATTAAAAAAGTTATGGAGATGGTTAATACGGTAGCCAAAACTGATGCTACCGTAATGATTCTGGGGGAAAGCGGAACAGGAAAAGAGCTCATTGCCCGGGCAATCCACAGCCGAAGTTCACGCAGATATTTCCCTATTATTACCATTAACTGCGGATCTTATCCGGAAGGTCTGCTGGAGAGTGAACTCTTCGGCAATGAGAAGGGCTCCTTTACCGGAGCCATGTACCGAAGAAAGGGCAAATTAGAGATGGCCGATAAAGGGACTCTCTTCTTAGACGAGATAGGAAATATCAGTGAAAAGATGCAAATGGATCTTCTCCGCGTAATTGAAACAAAAAAATTTGCCAGGCTGGGAGGCGATAAGACCATAGATGTAGATTTTAGGATCATCTCTGCCACCAACAAAGACCTGGAAAAAGCGATGAGGGAGGGGAGCTTCCGGGAAGACCTCTATTATCGGTTGAATGTCTTTTCCATCCTGTTGCCCCCTCTGAGAGAAAGGAGAGAGGATATTCCTTTGATTGCCCGGTATTTCTTAGGTAAGTGCGCCGAATCAATGAATAAAAATGTTGAAGACTTTTCCCCGCAGGCACTGGACATGTTTTCCAGGTACGATTGGCCGGGGAATATTCGGGAGGTTAGAAATATAGTTGAGCGGGCGATGGTGGTGGCAAAAGGGGCCATAATTCAGTCAGAGGATCTATATTTCCCCTTCCCATCTCCGCCACCGCCTTCCAGTGGGGAATCACTTGAAGAAGTGGAGAGAGACCACATATTGAAAATATTAAATCGAACAAAGGGGAATATCGCTCAGGCTGCAGACATACTTAAGATCAGCAGGCTTACCATTTATAATAAAATTGATAAATATCATCTAAAGAGATGACCTTAATAATCCGTAATGTCTTATATTTATATTGTGCCCATCGAACTGGAGGATCATTCTTACCTTGAAAAGTTAGGGGGGTTTATCTTTGATACCTTTCATATAAGAACCAGAAGTAGAGACCTTAAGATCAATTTAAGAGAGGTTTTCGATCCGAACCGGGAGCAGTACAACTCTTCCCTTATCCTCCAGCAGTTAATTATGAAGCCCCCCCTGGATGCGGAAAAGATGCTGGGTGTTGTGGGCGTGGATCTTTTTATTCCTATTCTTACATTTGTTTTTGGCGAGGCCCAACTTAAGGGAATCGGGGCAGTAGTTTCCACCCACCGCCTTCATAACCGGTTCTATGGTTTGGTTGAAGACAGTGATGTGACGACCGAGCGCTTGTTAAAAGAGGCGGTGCATGAACTGGGACATACCTTTGGTCTGATCCACTGTTCACAGCCTCAATGTGTGATGAACTCTTCTACTTATGTGGAGAATATTGACCAGAAATCGGCCGAGCTCTGCGCCCTGTGTCAAAAAAACATAAAGGCAGATAAGAGCCCCCGCGTCAACAAAGGGTTCCCTTTTTCGTGGTGGGGGAAAAGCGGTAAGTAAGAAAATTTATCCGGAGGCGGCAGATAACAATTTCAAACTTTCTTTCTGGGTCTGGTGATAGAAAAATCTAAAATCTGAGCCCTCAGCTTGGAATTGACGATATTGAGCACATCCTGCAGAGAACTAATCCTGACCCCCCCATCCTGCATGGTGGGGCCCACCGCCGGGTTATGTTTCATTATTAAGTCGGTCCGGGCGATTATTTCCTTTTCCTCCCTTTGATACCATGAGAGCGCTTTCCTTCCAAAAAGAAGATTTTTAAGATCCCTCTCAAGATTTTCCGGTTTTATCGTTAACAGCCAACCATCTCCTCTCGGATCGTTGGTTACCAGTTCCGGCTCCTTGCGCAGACGAGGATTTACCGTCTGAATCGAGCCGGAAAGCGGGGAAATAACGGGCACGATATAATCTTCCTGGATAATATGGGCGCAGCATTCTCCCTGGCCGGTTGCGCTCCCTGCCTGAGGCAGGATAACTACCTTAACATCGGTAATGAGCTGGGTTAAAAGATTATCTATTCCTACCTTCACTTTTTCAGGGTTTTCTACTTTCACCCAGCAATGATCGGGGTGATAGAATATAGATCCATTAATCCAGATGGAGGGATCGCTCAAAAGCGATCCCTCCATCCAATCATCTTCCGATCCCTGGAAATCACCTTCTCCCCCTTCCTCATTTTTTATTGCCTGATCGAAAGGACAGATTTCACAATGATAGCTTCTATCGCACAGCTTGTAGGATATTAATCCGGTCATCATCCAGATACACTTTCGCTCTTCCTCAGGTATCAGGGGATAACTTTTATTTTTTGCGCCCATGGGAGTTACTCTCTGCCTCGACCGTTTATGAAATCAGAAAAAATTCCTTTACTATCTCATCCCATCTTTCCCGATCTAAATTTCTTGCTATTCCGTCAACGGGCACACCACCATCCTGGGATACGACGCCAAGGTTGTAATTCATTCGAGCAAGCAGATTTTCTCTTACCTCTTCCATCCATTTTAAGGCAAGCCTGCCTGACAGTAAGTTCTTTAGATTGGAGGAGATCCTTGGCGCCTGAACTTTCATCAGCCAGGACTGACCATAGGGATCTTTACTGACGTTTGACGGTGAACTCAGCAGATCCTCATTTATTTCCAGTATTTTTCCATCCACGGGCGAAAGCATATCAATGGTCTTTGAACCCGCGAGCAGGCTCCATGCCTTTTCTCCCTGCGTGACCTGGGAGCCGACCTGCGGAAATTTTATGGCGTCAATCTTTCCCACAAGCTTCTGGGCAAAATCGTCAATCCCGACCCTTACCACGTTGCCACTCTCCGGAATTGCCCAACTGTGTCCCTGGTGAAAATATATTCCTCTCGCCGGGAGATGGAACCAATTGCTGATGGCGGGAATAACGCCTTCGGCTTCCCGGTTAACCGCCACTGAGGGGCTGTTCAAAAAACTCCAGAAGAAAGCGAAAAGCATAAGCCCGCTGATTACCATCAAATATTCGATACCCTTGGTTGCGAAAATGTCAACATAAGTGAAGCCGTCCATTTTAAATCCCCTTTCGTATAGAAAATTTACACAATTACTTTTTATCAATTAATTTACCGCCATCAGCCATAGTAAGTCCCAGTTGAGGAGCGACTGCAATAATCCGCTCTCTAATTTCTTCTTCCCGTTCTTGCTCAATTGCCCATGCGGGCGGCTTTAGCAGGATAGGGGTTCGGTTTACAATCCATCTGAATACCCATATCATAGTAAATACAATTGCCATGGTGATTATCACCTCTATCCATGAGGGGATATATCTCTCGCTTAACGGTAGATACCATTTATAGGCAATGATGGAGTAATTGATCCGGTTGATAATGACCCCGATCATGGTAATGACTGCTGCGGTTTTTATGGGAGTAAGGCTCCTATACTTCACACCCCAGCTAAAGAGAAAACAGGGAATCAATACAAGTCCAATGACCTCGGCAAGGTACCAGTAGCCCATGGCGGTATTCAGGAGTGCCCAGTTCTTGCTGTGAATCAATACCAGGAACTGTAAGAAGAAATAAACAAACATTGTAATCGAGCAAGCCTTTCCCAGATCTACAACTATATCATCCCAGGACTTTCGATATTCCTCATCAATCCGATCCTTATCAAAAACCCGGTAGCTTACCGTTCCAATGAATATTACTACCGAGAGTCCGGCAAAGATGCTGGAGACAAAGAAGAGTAGCGGGATAAATTCCGTATACCACAGGGGATGAATCTTCCATTTGGCCATCAGGAACAACGCCCCGAGGCCAGACTGATGGAGCGTGGAAAGGGTAACCCCGGCGATAACCGCTCCCAAGGTAAGGGAACTAAGGAATCTCCTGGCCTTTTTTAACCCGAGCCACTCGGCAAATGCGGGAGAGATCTCGACAAGCTGGGCGATCATATAAAGCAGGAAATGCCAGGCAACCAGGAACAGTACGGAATTTACGCCTAATCTGTTGCCGATGATCGGATTTACTATATTCCACCAGCGACCAAGGTCGAGTAAGATTGCCCCGGCATAAAAAACGTAGGCAAGGAAACCATTGAGAACCGCCATTCTCACAATGGAGTGATATCTTTCTGCCCGGAGTATGTAAACTACGAAGGCAGTAACATAGGCGCCTCCTGCAAAAGCGACTCCTACCAGGACAATGAACCCGATCCATATTCCCCAAGGATATTCACTGGAACTGTTGGCAACCGAACCCAGTCCCATAAAAAACCGGTACAGAATGAGAACTGAACCAAGTAGGATGACCGGTGCGGAAATCAGATTGAAGGGGGTCAATATCTTTCCTTTTGGCTTAAATTCACTCCGGATAAAGATAAGAATATCCTTAAGGCTTCTTACTTCTTCAGTTGTTGTTATATTTGTTATATAGTTCATATTTCCCCTCCCTCTTTGCTTCTTACTCTATCTTTCCGTTTGGTTATAGCGCTTACTCCGCTTAAGAATGCAGGCCATAGAAAAAGGACAACCGGAACACTATAGAGGAATCCCTTCGTGTACTCTGGATAAGCAGTTGTTCCTAAATCGCTTCGGAAGCCAATCTGCTCAAACGGAACCGATGAGAGGTAAAGGTATCCTGTACCGCCTACCTCATGCTCTCCATAAATATGATGTATATACTCTCCTTGCGTCTTATAGATCCGTTTATTTGCTTCTTCAATGAGTTCCCTTCTCGTACCGAAGGAAAGCGTCTCTGCCGGACAGGCTTCTACGCAGGCAGGCTTTGCTCCTTTCCTAAGTCTCTCCCAGCAGAGGTTGCACTTCTGAAGTTTGGGGGCGGAACTATAATGCTCGAACTTCGGGATGTCGAAGGGGCATGATACCATACAGTACCGGCAACCCATGCAGTTGGTGTCCCAGGTAACCGGTCCTTCCTTCCTTTTTTCCATTGCCTTCACCGGACATGCCGAAACACAGCCTGGCTGATTGCAGTGCATGCATTGTTTTTTCGCAAAAATCTCCCCCTTTTCTGTTTTAAAACGATTGACCACTGCCCATTGTGTCTCTGATGTTTGCCGGATTTTTTCAAATACCGACGTATTGCTTATATCCGGGGTCGGCAAATTGTGAGTCTCAGCACATGCCAATTCGCAGCTTCGACATCCAACACACCGGGTGGTATCGACAAGAACCCCCATAAATTCCTTATTCCCGGCAACCTCTCTTGCCTCAAGTCTATCTGATAACAAGAAACTGCCCGAGGCTACACCTGCGATTCCCGTTCCCAGACCCTTAAGAAAAGTCCTTCTATTCGTTTCCATAATTATTTCACTCCTTCTTTCCCCCTTTATCAATAGAATCACCACCATCGGCCATAGTGAGTCCCAGTTGGTGATTAAGGGCGACAGTCGGCTCTTTGCGGGTTGCACCCGCCCAGTGCAGACAAAGATAAATGACAGAGGTCAAAGTTCCTGTAAGCCAAAACAGGGGAATCAATAACCCTAACGCAATGAGAATTATTAAAATTGTAAGTTTCATATCCATTACCTCACATATCGTATCTTGATTTTCCTCTTTACTGATTGTAAATCCAATAAACATGCCAAAATGGGAAAGTCCCGATAATCTTCGATCAGTACTTAAATATATTCAATATAAATAACTACTTATACGTCAAAGCAAGGGATAGTTGAGATTTTCCGGTAGATGGACTCCCGTGCAAAAGTGTTAAATATATTTACACTTCCTTATCAAGAATTATTCAGTGTCCATTAAAATCTATAAAAACCAGCTAATTAAGGGGATGTTAAGTGTTAAGAATATTAACAGCCATTTTTCTGATCTGAAAATCGGGTAGAAATTAAAAATTGAAAGTTATCGTTGAGAAAAATTTGTTTAAATCATAAGAAGCTCCATAGCGCTTTTTAACAAATCAGGAGGTTGAATATGGCAGAAATAAAATCGTTGATGGAGGAAACGAGGACGTTTCCCCCTCCAAAGGAATTTGTTGATCAGGCCCGCATCAGGAGCAGAGAAGAATATGAAAAGATGTGGAAGGAATCTATAGAAAATCCGGACAGGTTCTGGGGAAATGCCGCTTCGGAACTGTTCTGGTTCCAAAAATGGTTCAAAGTGAATGAAGATGATTTCAAGAACGCAAAATTGGCGTGGTTTCTCGGCGGCAAAACAAACATCGCCTATAACTGCCTTGATTATCAGATTGAAAAAGGGAAAGGAGATGATATCGCCTTCATCTTCCAGGGCGAGCCTGATGACGACGTTAAGAAATACACCTATAAGGAGCTACTGAGGGAAGTATCAAAATTTGCTAATGTTCTGAAGAAAAAAGGCGTCAAAAAGGGTGACCGGGTCGCTATTTATCTGCCCATGATTGGCGAGCTGCCAGTAGCTATGTTGGCCTGTGCCCGCATCGGGGCCGTCCATACGATCGTTTTCGGCGGTTTTTCCGCCGAATCTTTGAGGGACAGGATTATCGACGCCGGCGCCAAACTCCTGATCACGGCAAATGGCTACTGGAGGTCCGGAAAAAAAGCAAATTCCAAGGCAAATGCTGATGGGGCTGTTAATTCATGCGCAAAGCAGGGACACCAGGTTAATGCCGTTGTTGTTGTGAAAAGGCTTGAGGATTTCGATGTTCCCATGGCCCTGGGAAGAGATTGCTGGTGGCATGAAGAGATGAATGCTGCCGACATCAGCGATAACTGCTCCGCAGAACAGATGGACGCCGAAGACCCTCTCTTCATCCTTTACACCTCCGGTTCGACGGGCAAACCGAAGGGCGCTCTCCATACTACGGGCGGTTATATGGTTTATACCTACCTTACGTTCAAATATATTTTTGATTGCCAGGATAAAGATATTCTCTGGTGCACCGCAGATATCGGCTGGGTAACGGGTCACTCCTACGGTGTCTATGGTCCCCTGACAAACGGCGCCACCTCGGTCGTCTTCGAGAGCGTTCCTACCTACCCGCAGCCCGACAGGCTCTGGCAGATCGTGGAGAAATTCAAGGTCAAAATACTTTACACCGCTCCGACCGTTATCAGGGCGCTCATGCGCGAGGGGGATAAATGGCCCGACGGAAGGGACCTCTCATCGCTGAGGCTACTTGGATCAGTCGGCGAGCCGATCAATCCGGAAGCCTGGATGTGGTACCATAGGGTTATCGGCAAGGAAAAATGCCCCATCGTCGACACGTGGTGGCAGACAGAGACAGGCGGGATCGCGATTACACCTCTCCCCGGCGCGTGGCCTACAAAGCCCGGGTCCGCAACCCTGCCCTTCTTCGGCATAGACGCAGTTGTCTTAAGGGGGAGGGCATCGGTAGACGAGCCGGCCGTCACAGCGGGAATCAATGAAGGGGGCGAGCTCTGCATCAGAGGATCATGGCCCGGTTTGATGAGGGGCGTCTATGGCGAGCCCGGGAGGTTTTATAGTGCCTATTTTATCCAGCAGCCCGGGTTTTACTTCTCCGGCGACGGCGCCAGAAGGGATGAAGACGGCTACTTCTGGTTGATGGGCCGTATTGACGACGTGGTGAACGTTTCCGGTCACAGGATCGGCACGGCCGAGGTTGAAAGCGCGCTCGTCGCGCATCAGTCCGTTGCCGAAGCGGCAGTCGTCGGTTACCCCCATGACATCAAAGGCGAAGATCTTTATGCCTACGTTATACTCAAAATCGGTTTTGCGGGAAGCGATCAGTTAAGAAAAGACCTTGTAGCCCACGTGCGGAAGGAGATCGGTCCTATCGCCTCTCCCGGAAAGCTTCAGTTCGTTCCCGGTCTTCCAAAGACAAGATCCGGCAAAATCATGAGAAGGATACTGAGGAAGGTCGCCGCCGGTGAGACCAACGAGCTGGGCGACACCACGACCCTCGCTGATCCATCGGTTGTAGAGGACATTGTGAAGGGAAAGCTGTAGAACCTTATTTTCTTTTAACAAGGGGCTGACTGGCTCCACATTCGGAACGAAATATTACTGATTTTTTTGCTCATTTTTCACCGAAATACCTAATTTTTTCAGCAGGGCATGAAAATTTGGCCGCAGCATCCCTGTTTCGTCCGCAGCCTGGGAAACGTTCCAGTTGTTTCTTTTGAGGGCACTGATAACAAAGGCTTTTTCAATCGGTTCCACTGCCCGTTCGCGTATTTGCTTTTTCGTTTCTTTCAATTTTTCCAGGCTGAGCGGTACACAATCCAACTCCTTATACATTTCCTCTTCCGCCGACCAGAGCTCCAGGTGTGCCTTTTGGATGACGTCCCCTTCACACAAAACCACCGCCCGCTCAATGATATTTTCCAATTCACGGACATTTCCGGGAAATAAGTATTGTTCCAGCAGCGCCATAGCATCGGGTGCCAGACCCCGGACTTCCTTGCCTATTTCTTCGGAAAATTTTCTCAAAAAATGAAAAATTAAAATGGATGTGTCTCCCTTCCTTTCCCGAAGTGGAGGAATATTAACAGGGATAACATTGAGTCGGAAAAAAAGATCTTCCCGGAAGGTCGCTTTAGCCACCATCGATCTCAGATTTGTATTCGTTGCTGCCACAAGACGGATATCTACGGGGATGACCCGAGTATCGCCGATGGGAGTAATAACGCGCTCCTGTAAAACCCTGAGCAGTTTTGCCTGGGTGGCAAGGCTGATATTGGAAATTTCGTCCAGAAAAAGGGTGCCGCCATCGGCAACTTTAAACAGACCCATTTTGGTGTGAATTGCGCCGGTGAAGGAACCTTTCACGTGGCCGAACAGTTCGCTTTCCAGCAATGTTTCCGGCAGGGATGTGCAATCCACCGCTACAAAGGGATGGTCATGCCGGGGACTGTTGTTATGAATGGCGCGGGCTACAAGTTCCTTGCCCGTGCCGCTTTCACCGGTGATTAAAACAGTGCTGTCCGTAGGCGCCACCTGCATGATCCGGCGATAGACCTTCTGCATCCCCATGCTCTCGCCGACAAAGTTATCAAAACCGTGGTATTTATGGATGTTTTTTTTTAAGTTGATGTTATTCAGGGACGCCGCCTTATGGGAAATAGCTTTTTGCGCCTTGTCGCTTATCTGATCGGACGTGAAGGGCTTGGCAATATAGTCGAAAGCGCCGTTTTTCATGGCCTCAACAGCCGTATCTACCGTCGAATAACCGGTGATAATGATTACCGGCACATCCGGCTGGAGAATTTTTATCGTTTTCAGCACCTCGATGCCGTCCATGCCGGGCATTTTCAGATCCGTAATAACGACGTCAAAATCCTGTTCCTGTATTTTTTCAATAGCCGTCCGTCCGCTGGCCGATGTTTCAACGTGATAACCTTCCTCTTCGAGGATGCGGCGCATCCCTTCCCTGATTACCGCCTCGTCGTCAACTACAAGGATACTACTGCGCCCGCATCCCGAATCATTTTCCTGTTTATATGTTTCCATAAGTTTGACCGTAGCTAAACTCGCCGCTTCCGGCTTCGCTAAGAAATAAAAGGGGTTTTAAATTTACGTTCCGAATGCCGAATTTCTTATTCTCAGTTTATAGCAGTTTTTCTATCAAGTCAAATCAATATAGGCGCCTAATTTTCAGTCCGGCGTTCTACCCGGCGTTCTACGTCAGGGGAAATAAATGTGTCCTCATTTTTATTGACAGGCTTTTCAGCCTTAGGTAGAGTGAAAGGATGAGAGGAGGACGTTCTTGTGGATATTCTACAGAAGGAAGTGCTCTATTCTAAGGATGTGATCGAGAAAAGGGTCCGGGAATTAGCCGGGACCATATCCCGCGACTACGAGGGGAAAGAACTAATCGTCATCGGCATCCTCAAGGGCGCCTTTATTTTCATGGCCGATTTGATCCGCTGCCTTTCCGTTCCCTGCCGGGTCGACTTCGTCCGACTGGCGAGTTACGCGGAAGGAACATCAAGTTCCGGCAAGGTCGTCATGACCAAGGATATTGAGACTTCTATCAAAGACAGGGACATCCTCATAGTGGAAGATGTGGTGGATACCGGTCTTACACTATCCTTCCTAGTCAATTGGCTGAAGGAGAGGAGCCCGCGTTCAATCAAGGTTTGTGCCTTTTTAGACAAAAGGAAGAGGCGAAGGGTGCCCTTTGAGGCCGATTATGTGGGCTTTACTATCGATGATGGTTTTGTCGTTGGTTATGGCCTTGATTTTAATGAGAAGGCCCGTTTTCTTCCTGATATATGCGTTATCGAAGAATGACGGCGTCGTAAAAATATAAAGAAACCTCTTTCCGGGAGGAAGCTATGATCATCAGATGCAGTAAATGTGAAACAAAATTCCGCTTTGATGATGAAATCGTCACGGGCGAAGGAGTCTGGGTAAGGTGCAGCCGATGCCAGCATGTTTTTTTTCATGATAATCCTGCGCAAGAAGCGCTGACGCCGGCTCAGACGAAAACAGAATACCGCCAGGACGTGCCCGTCAAGGTAGAAAAGGACGGACTGGATGTCGAAAAAGCGGCACCAGGCAGGGGCGAAACAGGGGATGGGGCACTGGAAAAGGAAGATGATGCCATCCTGTCGAAGATTAAGGAAATCAGGGAGGCCATGGCGGAAGAAGAAAGAGGCGCTGACATTGCCGTTAGGGAACTTGATGTTCTGGAAAATCTGGCCGGAGACAAAGGCGAAGAAGGTCTGTTTGAGGAAACGCTGGAACCGTCAGAGGGGGATAAAAAAAGAGGCTCTATAGGGAAGTTTTTTGCCTATCTCTTCCTACTGCTTCTTATAGTTATCATGTTGGGCGCCATTTATCTCTGGGTGTTTCCTCAGGCGTGGCAACGGGCAGTAGAATTTCTTTCCCCCTATTCGCCTGTGATCGAACGATTTTCGAAAGATCGGATGAGCCAGGATCAATTTGCCGGCCAGGTCATAATCCAGGATGTAAGGCAGCGTTTTGTCTATAACTGGCTCATGGGCAATCTGCGGGTCGTTGAGGGCAGCGCCGTCAATGCCACGAAGTACCCGCTCACGCGCATCCAGGTGAGGGGAAGGTTATACGGTAACCGAGCAATAATCGGCGAGGCGGTATCCTTTTGCGGTAATCTGCTCACTGATGCCGAACTGGCGACTTTAACTCAAGATGAGATACAGCGTAAGCTTGACCAGCCATTAGGGAGCAATATACCCAACGAACGGATCAGTCCTCATGGTCAGATACCTTTTATGATTGTTTTTATTCATAACCTGCCGGCAGTGGAGAAGGTAACCGTATCGCTGGCAGGCGCCGAGAAACTTCTGGAATAAAAAAATTGCAACGTATTATTCCCACTTGCGGGGCCTCACATAGGGCTTTACTTTAATTATTTCTTATGGCATAGACGCGCAAGTGCGAACAAAATATATTATGAGGTAGAGAAATGGAAAAATTTGAATGTCCCCAATGCGGCGGTCCTTTGGGAAGCGGGGCCACCGTATGCGGAGAATGCGGCAAGGAAATCAACGTTCAGCCCCCTTCCCCGGCCCAGGAAGAGAAGCGGAGCGGCAAGAATCTCTACGCTTTTCTCGCGGTTTTGCTGGTAGTTCTGGGCGGCTTAGCCATCTTGCTTTTTATAGGGCTGATTCCCAATCCCTTAAGGGACAGTTCGACGGCCGCCATCGTCAACGGTGAGAAGATATCCCTGGTGGAGTTAAACAAAAAGTTCGATATGTATAAAAAAATGTACGGACAGGATGGTAAAACCGAGTTTTCCGGCCCCAATGGGGAGAAAATGCTGGAACAATTGCGCAGACAAATTTTAGACAGCATGATTCAGGACAAGATACTGGCAACCGAGGCAAGAAAGGAAATGATCAGCGTCTCCCCCCAGGAAATCGCGGAGAAGATTAACGCCATAAAGAACAGCATGAATCTCTCGGATAAGGATTTCGAGGAGTTTCTAAAAAATCACTCTATGAACCTGAGCAGTTTTGAGAAGAGGCTGGAAAAGGATATCATGATTGCCAATCTTATCGACAAAGGAGCAAAGAAGGGCTTAACTAAGGATGCCTGGATCAAAGAGCTGAACTCAAGGGCAAAGGTCGAGATATTCTCCAAATAATATGCTTGCGTAAAAATCGGAGGCGGGAGATTACCTCAGGGTTTATTGGCTTCTTTTTTATCTTCCTGCCGATAGGGTTTCTTATAGAGGACATCCAGCATTTCCCGTTCTTTCTCGATCTCTTCTGAACAATATATCCAGAGATGGTAGCTTTCCAGCCCCAGAATGGTCACACCGGCCGCGAACAAAGCCCAGAAGTTTTCCGGAAGTTTACCCGAAAAATGATAGAAAAAGTAAAAGCAGGCAAGATAACCCACATGTCTTATTCCCCCAACACTGCCTGAACCGCTCATCATCCTCGACAGGATGAGGATTATGGCGGAAAATATATAAAGAATAAACACAGCGCTGATAGAGTTCTCCGAAGGGGGATGCCCCAGAGCAGCCCTGACGTTATCGGGAAGGGAAGGGAGAAAAGCAAAGTCACTCAGCGCCCCTATGCTCAGGAGAATAAAAAGGGCTGCGGCCAGAAGTTTCGAAGTAAACTTATTTTGCAGCTTGCCGATCATGGCAAGCCCTTCTTTCCTGCGCCTTTCGTGGTTTTCTCTGAAGTCTGGCATTTCCGGTTTGTTCGGCAGACTTTATTCCCCCTTTTTACATTATCAAGCTTCATAATCGAATAGAGAAGGATACTGCATACGACGGCGAAATCCTTAACAACTGCCGTCGCAGGTATAATGCGCGGGACGTAAGTGTTCTAATCGCTTTTTATTATAAAAAATTGTTGGGGATTAGTCAATTCCAATTGCGCTTTACTCCGATTGTCCAAATACCCTTGATAATAAGGGGGAGGTCATGTAGGATTTGATGCACAGGGTAGGCAAAAGGGACATAAATTTGGCTAAGGGATAATGACGATGTTATTTTTTCAGAAAAGATTTGAGATATGGAGATAAAAAGGACGTAACGTTGGCAAAGAGCAGTATTGCGCAGAAAGTCATCTGCCAGAATAAAACAGCCAGGTTGAATTTTTTCATTGACGATACCTACGAAGCGGGAATTGCCCTTGTGGGAACGGAAGTCAAGGCGCTTCGCGATGGAAAGGCTAACCTTAAGGACAGTTATGCCCTTGTACAAAACGGCGAAGTTTTTCTTTATGACATGCATATTGGACCCTATACTCACGGCAACCGAGCCAATCATGATAATTTACGGGTGAGAAAACTGCTGCTGCACAGACGGGAAATTAAGCGTCTGTACGGCAAGTCACAGGAAAAAGGGTTGACGCTCATCCCCCTGAAACTCTATTTCCAGTCAGGAAAGGTCAAGGTAGAGATCGGTGTAGGGAAGGGCAAGAAACTCTACGATAAAAGAGAGGATATGAAGAAGAAAGACGACATCAGGGCTATGGAAAGAGGTCTCAGAAACAGGCACCGCGGAGAATAAAACTTGACTTTGTCAGCGATAATTCTATAATAAGGCCAATTTTACCGGCCTTTCAGCCAATCCTCAAGGGGGCGTCACGGTTTCGACGGGGATAGTTGAAGCTGTAGAAGCGTACCGAGGTTCCTACAGGCCTCGTTAAACAGGTAGGACAATATAATCGCAGAAAACTACGATTACGCTTTAGCCGCTTAGACGGCTAACGTTCTCCTGAACCCGCCTGTCGGTTCAGATGAGGGCGTCATTAAGGCAGGATAACTGCTCCTTCTTGCCCGGCGGGGGAGAGGCGAAAAAAATACGGGATAGCGCCTGATCAATCCGGACCCTGGGAGTTTTCGGGGGCGAAATCAAATCAGAGTCTACGTACGTAGAAACTGCAGTGGAATATTTTCGGACGCGGGTTCGACTCCCGCCGCCTCCACCATGATTTCAATAACTTAGGTGGTTTTTGGCAGTATCAAAGCAGTATCAGTATCAGCGGGAGTATCAAGAGAAATTACTTCCGCGCTCTGGCGGTAAACGGACCGGAGATCGTCATCCGTATCCTTGCCCATGTACCGCTCAAATGCTTTATTTGTTTCACTCATGGCGGCGCGTTTGATTTCTTCGGGAGAACGGTATTTTCTCAATGCCCTGACGGATGAGTGCCGTGTGCCGCCGTACAGATCAACCCCTTTTATGCCGAGATTATCGCAGGCTTTCACCCACCATTTGTAAAAATACTTTTCCCCAAATGGTTCGTTATCGGCAATACCAGATACACCACCAGTATGCCGGAAAAAAGGCATGTCAGGGAAGGGGGACAAGGCGAAAGTTTTGAGAGTATCAATGTCGTCCGGTATCAGGGGGATTGATTTATATTCTGTCTTTGAATCAGACGCCGGAATATAAAGATACCCGTTCGCCGTATCAATATTACCCTCGGTCAGCTTTATAAGTTCTCCCGGTCTCACGCTGATGTACGTTGCGAGCCATTTAATGCCGAGATAAACTTTCCGGTTCGGACATATCCGGCCGACTTCTTCAATGATCCTTTGTTGAGTTTCCTTATCAACAGTCTTCCGATACCCCAACTCAAACGACACTTCGGGAAACTCTGGTAAAATAGATATTTCTTGGCGTTTTTTCATCCAGACAAAACAGTCATGGACAGTGGACATAATGTTATGCCTCGATTTGTCAGACAACTTAACTGATTTTATAAAATCCTCAAGATGCCCATAACGGATTTCCTTAACGCTGATATTTTTCAAAAAGCCTTGAGCATAGCGTATATGCGAAACAAGGTTCTTATATGTTCCCTTCCTTACCTCGTCACGTTTATATCCCAACCATTTCGATGACATATTGGCGAACCCGAGAGGATTGTCTTTTTTGTAATCACGTTGGTCAAAGGTATGCTCATCGGTTTTGAACCGCAACCCGGTTAAAAATCTGAAAGCATCGTTATAGGAACGAAAGCGCCTTAGCACTTTATCGAATTTTACAAATAACCTTGAGGCTCTGCACTTTGGATGAGTAGGGCAACAAAGGTCATTCCCAGAATCACGGAATTTGCTATTACAGACAGGGCAACGTTCATCCGAATATATTCCTCCCTTCATACACAGTTCACCCCCTTTATGATTGCAGGGTAAATTACCATGGCCAGCAAAAAAATTCAATTTCAATTCCTAAAAAAGCTTTTATGTTATTTTGTATCCGCTAAAATGGAACACCTTCCACTACCTTCCCGAGCTGATCTCCTCTAACAGCCTCTTCTAAATGAATCCCCTTTCTTACGTGTGAAAATTCTTTAACTTCCAGATTTTCCGATACAATTTTTCCGGTCAGGAAGGGTGATAGTTGGCCAGTTGATTCTTGATAGTGCGGATGTTTTGGCGCTATCAGGTATAGGTAATTTTTTGCCCTTGTCACAGCCACGTGAAGTATCCTGACTTCTTCGTCGGTGTGTTCCTGTGATCGATTATCCCTTAAACAAGGCATGCAACCGTCATTGACATTGATGATGAAAACTATGTCCCATTCCAGACCCTTGGCGGAATGAATGGTTGACAGGGTTATATAATCTTCCTTGTTTCTTTCTCCCTCGTTTTCATCATTTATGGTGTTCATCGATACGGAATTGATGAAGTCCGGCGGGGAGAGGTAATTTGATGCCATCGCCGCCAGCGCCTCAATGTCTTTCCAGCGCTTTTTGGGGTCCGAATATGCTTTCTGCTCGAATATGGGCCGGTAGTATTCAGCTATACGTCTGATTTGTTTTTCTAAACTCTCATGCCCAAGACTGAGCGACATGACAAGGTGATACAGCGCAGAAAGGTTTATTTCTCTCAAATACTCAATGCCATTTGTATCATTCACGATCACATTGGCTATCTTGGCGGATTTTTTCAGTCCTATGCCCGTAAACATTTGAAGAATCCTGTGCCAGCTTAAAATATCCTCATTATTCATCCCCACCTTGAGAAACGCCATGATGTCTTTGATATGAGATTTGTTACCAAACTCCATACCTCCGAACTTCTTGAACGGTAATCTACGCTGATTAAGTTCTGTTTCCAGATCGTCGGAAAAATTACCGATGCGAAAGAGGACGGCTATATCTTTTAATTTGCTGCCCTGTCCCAAATGGTATTCAATTGTATCGGCCACAAATAACGATTGCCCATGGCCGTTCCACGAGCGGACTAATAAAGGCTTCTCTTCACCCGGCTTATCTGTATAAAGGTTCTTTTCGTAACGCTCTTGAGCATTGGTCATGATTGCATTTCCCAACGCCAATATCCCTTTCGTGCTCCGGTAGTTACGCTCAATCTTGATGATTTCTGTATTTTGAAAGAGATCGGGGAATGACATGATGTTTCTGAAATCCGCCCCCCGAAAAGCGTAGATGCTTTGCGCGTCGTCACCCACAGCCATGATGTTTCCATGATTATCGGCAATCAATTTGGCAATTTCCGCCTGTATCCTGTCGGTGTCCTGGTACTCATCAATCATGATAAACCGGTATTTGTTGCCCAAAGCCCGTTTGATGAAGTCATGTTCGATAATAAGCTTGCGGAAATTCCCCAGAAGATCGTCAAAATCCATGACGTTTTGTTTTATCTTGAAAGCCTTGTATTTCCTCAAGAGGAGCCCGATCAAGGATGTGTAATCTTTAATAGAGGGATAATACCTTGCTATTACTTCATCCAGGGAGAGCAGCTTTGTTACCGATTTGCCCCGTATCGAAATGATTTCCTTATTCTTGGGAAATTTGAACGGCAAAGTAGTTATGTTAAGTTCTTCCTTGATGAGCTTTAAACTTTCACCGGGGTCTTCCCCATCCATGACGGTAAAACCCTTTCTATATTCCGTATAGCCCCTGTAAATGTTTTAATTCAGACAGACAGAAGCCGTGAAAGGTGTTCGCATTGATTAGCCGGCACCGTTCATCGAGCATATTTGAACACCGCACAGTCATATTTATTGCCGCCTTTCTGGTGAAGGTGAGAAACAAAATTGATTCCGGCTTGACGCCATCCTCGATCAGACGGGCGACACGATAGACAAGTGTCGTGGTCTTTCCCGTTCCCGCCCCTGCTATGACCAGGCATGGCCCTTTCTGATGCATCGCTGCCCGATATTGTTCTTCATTAAGGTCCTGCTTGTAATCTATTCGGTATCCCATGGCTTATCCCCCCGTTCCCTGCGCTATGCGTTTGAATTTGGTTCTTCTTTCATGTATCTTTTCATTCATTTCCTGTGCATTATTCCCGATATTGTTGAGACAATCGACAAAGATACAAAGGAGCTGACTCATCTCGATCCTGGCCGCTTTTTCATCAGTCAGTTCCAAATGACAGGCCATGAGGGAAAGAAGGATGCCGTAAGCCTGGCGGGTTAATCGTTCCATGTCTAATTTAAGGATGTGCTCTCTAATGCTTGGATTCGCCCCTTGTGCCTTAGCGTAACCCTCCTGTATTACTTGCCACCATTCCATGGTGTGCCGTTTTTCCCGGTGCAATTCGATATTGTCCTGAAATTTGAGCCAGGTATTCGTGCAATAGGCCCATATATTTTGTTGCTTTTCGAAAAGGTCCGTCAGAGTATTTACTTGAACATCTTTGAGAAGCTCCCTCCTCATCTGAAATTCTACTCTCACCATTATTTTATCTTGTGGAATCTGCTTCATTCCCCAGATATCGAACATCCACATCTTTTTGGATTTCTGCTTAATCTCCAGTACCTTGTCATAAAGCCGTGCCATCATATCTCCCTTACCAAAAGACATGCCTTTCGCTTTCAGGGCGGTTCGCAGATAGAAAGCCCTATCGAATGCCTTGGTAACGGCGTAATCGATTAAATCTTTGTTCCATGCAGTTTTGGGGAAGAGAATATCCAGGCAAAGGTCAACGCGGCTGGCTTCACAACTTCTATGTC
>DATESZ010000106.1:0-22061 GCA_035283845.1 Syntrophales bacterium
AAGGCTGATATCCTCATTCTGGACATGATTATGGATCCGGGAATCGACGGTCTGGAGGCATACAAGCGGGTACTCGAAATCAAGCCGAAGCAGAAGGCCGTCATCGTCAGCGGTTTTTCTGAGACTGATCGAGTTCGGGAGGCCCAGAGGCTGGGCGCCGGCGCCTATGTGAAGAAGCCCTACGTGAAGGAAAAGATCGGAGTGGCAATACGGGATGAATTGTTAAGAGTTACTTAAAGAAAGGCTGGTTTATATGAGACGATCCTGGCCAGGCTCTATCTTTCGCTGGCCAGTGATGGTTATCTCATCTTGGGGGAGACGGAGACGCCGACCATGAAGTACCGGCATCACTTCAGCCGGATTTGTGCTTTCAGCCAGATCTACAGGAGAAGGCAAATGGGGTAAGGTAAAACTATGAAAATATTGAAAATCTCCCCTAACCCCTCTTTGCCAAAGAGGGGAACAATAAAGCCCCACTTTAGCAAAGGGGGAGTAAGGGGGATTTTCATATAAACTGAAGCGGCTGATCGGGCAGATCATTGAACAGGGTTCGAAATGCTCAATGATGGCCCCAGCAGCGCCATATCGAGTAGGACATTGACGCTCTCGTTCACGAAGGGAGCATTCTGGTCCCGCGCTTTCATCTTAAGCTCCGTAGACGTCTCCTTCTTCTTGACTCCGCTTTTCTTCTCCATCTCCTTGCGTAAGTCGGTAAGCCGGATAAAGCCCTTCTTGCCGGCAGCCTCTTTGTTGCTCCTGATGATCTCGGCGAATTTCGCGTCTTTGGCGACCCGGATCTTGGACCGTGCCGCCAGCTCCGCGAGCATGGGCTGCTCCAGAGGTTTCCAGAGCGGCACGGCATTTCTCGGCACGGCGAGGAAGGGCGTGATCGCCTGGACCGGAAGTGGATAATCCAGCTCCGTTTCACCAATATCTTCGAGAGTGAACCACATAGGCAGCCGGATATCCGCTTCAACGCCCATCTTCTGCGTAGACTTCCCGCCGGGCATGAAGTAGAGTCCCGTGGTGACTTTAATGGCGCCCAGATCCCAGGGCAGGGGCGTCAGTGCTTGCACTGACCCCTTGCCGAAGGTATGGTCTGACCCGACTATCACAGCACGGCGATAGTCTTTGAGAGCGCCCGCCACGATCTCGCTGGCCGATGCGCTCAGGCGGCTCGTCAGCACGACGAGGGGACCCGTATAGAGCGCGCGGGGGTCTTCCACGGGGAAAGTGATTACTTTGCGTTTGGCGCCATTCGTCCTGGACAGGGACGAACTATTGGCGAGAATAGTAACCTGCTCGCGGCCGTCTTTGGTCGCTACGATTCCGCCCTTGCCAAGAAACAGGCCGGCAAGGCGCACCGCCTCCGTGAGCAGACCTCCCCCGTCGCGCGAAAGGTCCAGCACGATCCCATCCACATGCCGCTGCCTGGCCTCCGCCAGGAGGTTCTTCACGTCTTCATAGCAGGACTTATTTTCCTTCTCGTCACCGTAGAAGGAAGGAAGATCGATCACGCCGAAATGGTACTGCTTGCCGTTCATCGTCCGTTCCTCGTAAGCGATCTTGGCCTCCTGCTCCTTGATGTCGATCTTGTCGCGCGTGATAGTGACGTCGAAGCGGTCCGTGCGTTCCCCCTGCCGCAGGATCGTCAGGGTTACCTGCGTGCCTTTTTTGCCGCGAATCATCCTGATAATGTCGCGCAGGTCCATGTCGATGACGTCAATGGGCTTTTCTCCTTCCCGGGCCAAGGCAATGATCTTGTCCTTCGGCTTCAGCAGGCCTGAGCGCTCGGCTCCGCCCCCGGGAATCAACTCCTCAATGACCGCAAAGCCGTTGTCGCTGCTGAGAGCGGCCCCGATCCCTTCCAGGGAAAGTTGCATCTGAATCCGGAGTTCCTCTAAGTTTTCGGGGGACAAGTAGCTTGTATGCGGATCCAGGGCTTGGGCGAAGGCCTCGGCGAAGCTCGTAATGAGTTTTTTGGGATTGCGTTCGATTACCCGCATCGTCTGCAGCTCGTAGCGGTGAATCTGCTGCTTCTTGGCCTCGTTCAGGTCAACGCCCATCAACAGGGCGTTTTCGATCTGGAATTGCACGACCTTTCTCAGGAGCTCATGCTTTTCCGCCGTCGTCTTCAAATAGGGGCGCTTGTTCACGTCAGTGTTCAGCGCCACCGTTTTGTCGAGTCGGTAGCCCGGGCCCAGAAGCCTTCTGACAATGGCCTCGTTCTCACGCGCCCGCGCTATGAGCAAGTCATAAACCTGCTGCAGCGCGGCACAGTCGCCCGATTGCATGCTTATAAACACGCCTTGTAGAACCGATTTTAGCCTTTTCAAATCGGACTCGTACAGCAGCGTTTTGGAGGGATCCAGCCTCTTGGTCATCTGGTCTACGGCGTGGGTCTTGAGCTCCCCGGTCATATCCTTCATCGCGTAGTGATTGGCTAAGAAACTTTCCATCAGCATGGGCAGGCTGCTGCAGGTAAGGTTTGCAGCCATTGAGGAAACAGGCAATAACAGGATCAGCAGCAGAATCAGCATCCGGAAAGGGAACCTGTCCTTGCTGACGAACGCCGATCTACGGTTACGTTGACTATCCACGGGGGTGTATCTGGTGTTTTCAACTCTTCTATCGCACATGCTCATGCGTGCTCTCTCTTTCGCTCTTTTCGCCTCATCGGGGCGTCACTGTCCATCATTTTACTCTGTATGAGATATCAGGCGATTGTGACGATAGAAGGGCGGAGGGATTCTGTCAAGAGAAAAGGAAAATAAAAGGATTGACAGACAAATAATATTCTCATATTAGAAAGCCCAGCAATGTCTTACCCTAAAGATAAAAATGTCTGAGAGGAATAAGATGGTTACAAGTGCTCGTTTTTGTTTAATAGGCATGGTCATTTTAACCATTTTTGCTTCATCGGCTTCTGCTTTAAATAAAAGGCAGGTCCATCCTGGCAAAGTCCAGAAACAACCATTCAAAACGGTTGATACATCCGTTATCTCCCGAGACCCTTATATTGGTGCCATTGTTGTGGATGCTGCCACTGGCCAGGTCATCTTTAATGATAATGGTAATGCCAAAGGCTATCCTGCCAGTGTCATCAAGTTGATGGATCTGTTGATCATTTTAGAAAATGTCAAGCAGGGAACTGTCAAACTGACTGACAGGGTTTTGGTTGCGCCTGAAGCTGCCAATGTGGGTGGCTCACAGGTTTATCTGAAGAAGGCAGAAACCTTTTCCATTGACGATCTTCTTTATGCATTGATGGTTAAATCGGCAAATGATGCTGCAGTGGCATTAGCAGTCCATGTTGCCGGCTCCAAAGAGGCTTTCATTGAAGTAATGAACCGCAAAGCACAGGAATTGGGCATGGCCTCAACCCATTTTTATTCTGTCAACGGTCTCCCCCCTCAGCGGGGACAGGCCTATGATGAAAGCACTCCACATGATCTTACTATCCTGGCCCGGGCAGTCCTAAAGTATCCTGATACATTGCGCTATACATCGACAAAACGCAGTACTTTGCGTAACGGTACTTTCAGCATGGGTAACCATAACCACTTGTTGGGTGTGGTACGGGGCTGTGACGGCTTAAAAACAGGTTACTTCTTCAAGGCAGGGTTTTCGATTGTAGCCACTGCGCAGCGTAATAAGGCCCGAATCATTGCCATTGTTCTGGGAAGTCGCTCTCTGCGCACACGGGATTTCAAGGCTAAGGAGCTCCTGGAAAAAGGTTTTACACTTTTACCGCCGCAAACACCTGACACAGTTCATACTCAAACCGCCGCGATTACCAACCACATTACCAATAAGCCAAACAGGCGTCTGTAAAAAGTTGGGTCTATGTCCTAATGACTTACGGAGAGTTCTCGGTATGGATAGGGTGTTAATTACGCCTGATTTCTAATTTATGCTTGTTCCTCCAAAATGATTCCCTTTTTTACATATATCGGGTGGATCAGTCCCCTTAAAGACGAAAGTTTTATTGCAAATAAGACAGAACCAAGAACGCATGAGATCCCACCTATCATGATTGTTTCAGGTGCTCCGATCGCATGGGCTAAACTGCCTGCTAATAAACTGCCAAAAGGAATCATGCCAAAAGCCGTGTTGCACAGAGAAAGCCAAAAGACACGAGATAAAGAAAATATTATGAGCCCAATGCCAAAGAAAATCGAGTTAATGACGATAACCTTTAATAGCCCTAATACACTTTTCCGTGAAGCAAGATAAATAGCACCTGCCAAAGCTCCACAACCTGAAGCGGTTACAAGAAAGCCATATGACCGAAGGCACCGGATTTGATTAACGCAATGAAAATGTATGCCAGAGATTTGAACCAAATCTTAAATTTGATGAAAATTAGTGGATATTACAATTCAAAATGGATAAGGTTATGGATCTCAGATGTTTTCCATGGGCTCAATGAACGTCGCAGCGACAAGGAGGACCCTGTGAGTCTTGCGTTAACAGTCGGCTTGTGCTCGATTCTACTGTTCGGGCTAGCGGGCGCAGCGGAGAACGCTGAACAGAATTGGAAGACTTACCGAAGCGAAAAATTCGGAAAGGAAAGAAGGGGCCGACGTATTTTGTCGATATTTCTCCTTCAGGGATGGGTGGGGGATTTTCATCCTTCGTTGTGTCCGATCCGGACATGGGGTTTTTTGAAAGATGTATTTGACATAACTCGTAGCAAAGTGCATATCTCTACGCGCATCACAATTAAAACCAGGTCCTTTTACTATTTTAATAGAGGTTTATGAGGAAATATATATGATCGTTAGATACTGGATGACATGGTCGCCACAGACTGCAACAGAAAGCATGAATTTGCTTGAGGCTTTAGAGTTGATGAATCAGCGCAGAATTCGACGGCTTCCGGTAGTCAGGCAGCAAAAGATTTGCGGTATTGTTGCTCTTTCTGATCTTTATCGTTTTGTAAGTCCTTCTGCTATAAAGACTGCTACTTTTGCCGCAGAAGAAGTAAACGCATTGAAAAGTCATATCATAGCCGAAGTCATGACCACTGATCCAATAACCTGTCAGCTAAACACCCCGCTTGAAGATGCGGGGGATCTGATGTGCAAGCAAAAAGTTAGCGCGCTGCCGGTACTGCAAGAGGAGCGGCTGGTCGGGATTATTACCGAATCAGATCTCTTTAGGGCTTTGGTTAGCATTACCCACTCCGGTGAAGACGGCAAGCGTCTTTGCTTCAGAATACCGGAAAGCGATAAAAAAAGGGTTTTTTCTAAGATCGTGGCTTTATGTAATCAGCATGAAGTGGAAATCTTGACTCTCCTTACCCATCCGCTTAAGGAAGAGCTGTCATTAATGGTTATGATGCGCATCAGAGGGGGAAGAGCTGAACAGTTCCTGCAGGCCCTTTGGGAAATTCACTACAATATTCTGACTATTGAATGAAAAACGTGATCAAAGCGATCTATTTAAAAATTATCGTTTACGGTCGCATGATAAAATTTGAGCATACCGTTTTTGCCCTGCCCTTTTCTTTAGCGGCACTGCTCTTGGCGCACAGGGTAAGTCCCGTAACACCCAGTCTCGTTTTCTGGATTATAATGGCCGTAGTCTGGGCCAGATCGGCAGGCATGGGATTCAACCGGCTTGTAGATGCGAAGTGGGATGCAAAAAATCCCCGTACGGCCGGACGTGAAATACCTACGGGCAATATATCTCTCCGGGAAACTATCATTTTTGTTTTCGTCTCCAGTCTTCTATTTGTCCTGTCAGCGGCCTCTATATCTCTTATATGCTTCTGGTTTTCCCTTCCTGTACTGCTGATCCTTTTCAGCTATTCCTACACAAAAAGATTTACCTATATGTCCCATCTGGTATTGGGATTTGTCCAGGGACTCGGTCCGTTAGGGGTCTGGCTTGCCGTAACGGGCGGTTTTTCCCTGAAAATATCCGTTCTTTCTCTTGCCCTGGGGGCCTATATTGCGGGATTTGATCTGCTCTATGCCACTCAGGATGTGGAATTTGACCGGCGCGAGGGACTCCACTCCATGCCGGCCAATCTGGGCATACGGAGCGCCTTTCGGCTTTCCGCCGGACTCCATGTAATCACCTTTATCTCCCTTTTTTCCCTTTACTGGATCTTTGCCTTGAGTCCTTTTTATCTTGGATTCACGGCCATAATCGGCATTCTCCTCATCGTGGAGCATAAATTAATCAATCCTGATGACCTCTCGAGAATCAATATCGCCTTTTTTCACGTAAACAGCGTCATCTCTGTCCTTTTGTTCGCATCTATTATGACGGAGGAATTGGTAAGAAGGATTTCACTTACATGACTTACAGAAATATCCACGATTTTATAAAAGTTCTGGAGTCCTCGCAAGAACTTGTCAGGATCAAGGCGCCCGTAAGCCCTTATCTCGAAATATCGGAAATTACAGACAGGGTCTCCAAAAGCAAGGACGGAGGCAAGGCTCTTCTCTTCGAGAATGTAGCCGGTTCTTCATTCCCTGTTTTAATCAATGCCTTCGGCAGTGAAAAGCGCCTCACTTTAGCGCTGGGAGGAGAAAGTCCGGACCAGATCGGAGAAAGATTAAGGAAACTTTTGGACAATGCTGTTCCAAAGACCCTGGGGGATAAATTACGTTTATTGAAACGGGCCTTTGACGTTTCACGATACCTTCCCCGCGTTGTTAAAATGAACCGTCCGCCTTCCCAGGAAGTCATTTTGAAAAATGAAGAAGTTGACCTTGCCAGATTGCCTATCATCCACTGCTGGCCTCAGGATAGCGCCCCTTTTATTACATTTCCTGTGGTTTTCACTAAAAGTCTGACATCAGGAAAAAGGAATGTGGGAATGTACCGTATGCAGGTATTCGACAAAAGCACTACGGGTATGCATTGGCATATTCACAAGGACGGGGCTCATTTTTTCCGGGAATTTAAAAAGGCGGGCAGGATAATGGAAGTTGCCGTTGCCATAGGCGCCGAGCCCGCCGTAACTTATGCCGCAACAGCGCCAATGCCGCGCGGAGTGGACGAAATGCTGCTGGCCGGTTTTATCCGCCGTAAGCCTGTTACGTTAGTCCCCGCTTTAACCGTGGATATTGAAGTTCCGGCAGAGGCGGAGATTATCCTGGAAGGCTATATCGACCCTAATGAAAGCCGAACGGAGGGACCGTTTGGGGATCATACTGGCTACTATTCTCTGCCCGATATCTATCCCGTCTTTCATGTTACGGCCATAACGCACCGTAGAAATGCCATTTACAGCGCCATCTTAGTGGGACGCCCACCCATGGAGGATTGCTACCTTGCCCAGGCTACGGAAAGGATATTTCTGCCCCTGATTCGGATAATCATGCCTGAAATCATTGACTATTGGCTGCCATGGGAAGGTGTTTTCCACAATATTGCCGTCGTAGCCATCGATAAGGAATATCCGGGTCATGCACGTAAAGTAATTAACGGGCTCTGGGGGTCGGGACAGATGAGTTTTTGTAAGGTCATTGTGGTTGTTGATGGTAAAACACCTCTTCATGAAAAGGCGCCCCTTTTACAACTAATCCTGTCCAACATTGATCTGAAAAGAGATATTTTTATCACTGAAGGCAACCTTGATGCCCTGGACCACGCCGCACCTTGCGCCATGTTCGGTGGGAAACTCGGCATTGACGCCACCAGCCGCGTGAAGGGAGAGCCACCCCGTGAAGAATTGATTATACATGAGAATGCTTACTCTTTCGAGGAAATATTAAACAGACTTAATGCGATGGATGAAGGTTTTTCCGGCTGCCGTTTAATCTTTCCAGGCAGTGTCTTACCGATATATGCATTCCAAATCAGGAAAAGCGCTGGGAAGCGCGGCGATTTCTTTCGTGACATCCTCCTCGCCGGAAAGACAATATGGCAGGGTATCTCCGTTTTTTATGACGTCGATGTAGATATACACGATAATTCTCTGATCCTCTGGAAAATATTCAACAATGTGGATCCCCTTCGTGATATTGCCGTCAGTGATCAGTTGATGATAATAGACGCAACTATAAAATCCTCTCTCGACATGCATTTACGTCCCTGGCCGGATGCTCTGGTCAGTAGGGAAGATATAAAATTACGGGTAGATGCAAGGCTGGATGAATTGGGAATTTCGCATCTATTTGAAAATTAATGCTGCTGATATCCCGGATGCTTTAATATGAATAACCCGCTACCGATAAGCAGGGAGTTGTTTATTGAGAAGGTCGAGGAGAAACTTGGGACCGGCCTCATTGATTTTTCCGAAAATTACCAGATAATCAGGGAAGCTGAAGCTTCATCTAACCCACTTCTCGCTGCCGGGGTGCTTCTCCCTATCTATTATCGGGAAAAAAACTCAACCACAAAGGAAAGAAGCGGAGAGTTTGTTTTCCGTCTTATCAAGCGCTCCAACCTTGTGACCCAGGCCGGCGATCTCGCCTGCCCCGGTGGAATTGTCCATCCCCTGAAGGACTTTCTTCTCATGTGGATCATCAGAAGCGGCCTGATTCCGCTATTGAATAATAAGGCAGGACAGTACTCACGGCTAAGAAATTACCCAACATTTCAAGCTATCGCGCTTTTTCTGGCCACGGCTGTGCGCGAAGCATGGGAAGAAATCAGGCTAAATCCCTTCCATATCAATTTCCTCGGTCCCCTTTCCCCCTACTCTCTTAATCTTTTCCCGCGCATCATTTTCCCTCTCGTCTGCCATGTGAACATGCCTCATCGCTTTTATCCCAATTACGAAGTAGAACGTCTCGTTGACATACCAATCGCTGCGTTTTACCATGAAGAAAATTATGGAATGCTGCTCAAGGAGTCAGATACAGGATCACCTCATCCTGAAGAAAAACGGGAAACCCTTCCCTGCCTCATATATCTCGATCAAGAAGGGCGGGAAAATATTCTATGGGGAGCTACTTTCTTTATCATAATAAATTTTCTTGAGTCTGTCTTTGATTTTCAACTGCCGGACTGGCAAAACAGGCGCCTTGTAAAAAAAATAATCGGTTCACATTATTTATCAGGCGACAGATAGGGGCTCATATGGATCTTTTTGACCGGCATGAGGAAATAGACAGAAACCGTCCCCTTGCAGACAGAATGAGACCGAAAACACTTAAAGAGCATGTGGGACAATCCCATCTTTTAGGGAAGGGATGCCTGCTCCTTCGCGCAATTGAAGAAGACCGTTTGCCATCCCTGATTTTATGGGGACCGCCTGGCTCCGGAAAGACAACTTTGGCAACCATTATAGCCGCGGAAACGAAATCCTATTTTGTCAGCTTTTCTGCTGTTCTTTCCGGGATAAAAGAGATACGCGCCGTGATTGAAGAGGCAAAAAACCAACAACGTCGGTATCTAAGAAAGACCATCCTTTTTGTGGATGAAATTCACCGTTTTAACAAAGCCCAGCAGGATGCTTTTCTGCCCCATGTGGAAAATGGTCTGATTACATTGATCGGCGCCACCACGGAGAACCCTTCTTTCGAGGTTATCGCCCCCCTTCTATCACGCTCCCGGGTACTGCTTCTGAAACCTTTTTCGGATGATGAACTGGCAATTATCATAAAAAGGGCTCTGACTGATACTGTAAGTGGACTGGGATTGATGGAATTGGATATTGAAGAGCAAGCCGTAAAGCATATCATATGGTCTGCCGACGGCGACGCCCGCACGGCGCTCAACAGCCTGGAAGCTGCGGCATCCATTCTATCGACCAAGAACAGCGAAAAGAAAACTATCACAATTCATATCGTGGAAGAAGCCATACAAAAAAAGGCTCTGCAATATGACAAGGATGGCGAGGAACATTACAACCTTATCTCGGCTTTACATAAAAGCCTTCGGGGCAGCGATCCGGATGCAGCGCTTTACTGGTTGGGGCGAATGCTCGCGGCAGGCGAAGACCCCCTATATGTAGCCCGTCGCATGATAAGATTCGCTTCCGAGGATATAGGCAACGCCGACCCCCGCGCTCTTGCCGTATCAATTTCTGCCATGCAGGCCTTTCAACTGCTCGGTCTTCCTGAAGGAGAGTTGGCCCTTGCCCAATCCGCCGTTTACCTGGCCACGGCCCCCAAAAGCAACGCACTTTATGCGGCCTACGGTAAAATAAAGGAAACAATCAAAGAAACCGGATCAATGCCTGTACCCCTGCACATCAGAAATGCTCCAACAAAATTAATGCGTGACCTCAATTATGGAAAGGGTTACAGATATGCCCACGACTTTGAGGATGCTTACACTCCCCAGGAATACCTGCCGGAAGGCATTAAAATACGTAATTTCTATAATCCTACCGATCGCGGTTACGAAAAAATAATCAAGGAAAGAATAGACTCCTGGCGAAAAAATCGTGACCCAAAAAAAGAGTTTCAGGAAGGCCGAAAGGGCCTCCCTGATAAGGAAAAAGTGAAGGATTAAAGTGATCAATGGACGCAATACAGCCGTTGCATGTCGCTGTCCATGCGTTGTTCCGCATCCCTCTATCCTGATCTTAAGGATATCAAAAGCTATAGGGGATTCTGACGAAAGTAAAGAAGGAACGAGCCGGAATATTCGGGCAGTCGGTCTATTCTTTCTTGTACATATCAGCCAGGATAGCAAGAAGCAAGAAGGTATTGGCTCCCAGCATTGCCGCGGTTGCTGAAATTCCTCCTTCAATTAAGTAGCCAAAAACTGTATTTCCACCAATGAACCTTCCAAGAAACGCGTAAATAATTAACAAAATACCTATTACTGCGAATACTTGTGATAATATTTTGAAATTTTTCATTCTAATTACCCCCTTTTCTTTTGATTGTAGTACAGGACAAAATCTTTGTCAATATAGTTTTCAGAGGACGCGACAAAGGGTTGCCTCACACGAAAAATAGATTTATAATACGCAATAAAACAACCTGATGGAGTGCACCCATGAGCCTACTGTTGATCGTCTTCCTTGCTGCCGCCGCTCTGGCTGTAGGTTATTTCACCTACGGGAGATTCATCGCGCGCCTGTTGGTTTTGGATAATGATCGTCCAACCCCGGCTGTGGAGATGCGCGACGGTGTGGATTATGAACCGATCCCGCCAAAGTTCCTGATCGGCCAACACTTTTCTGCCATAGCCGCCGCCGGTCCCATTGTGGGCCCGATCCTGGCCGGTATCATGTTCGGCTGGGCGCCGGCGCTGCTATGGATACTCCTCGGTTCCATCTTCATCGGGGGCGTCCATGACATGACCACCCTGGTAGCGTCTCTGCGGCACAAGGCTCGATCTATTGCCGAGGTCATCCGCGAGCACATGACCCGCCGATCCTACCTGCTATTCCTCTCCTTTGTGTGGATCGCTCTGGTGTATATCATCGTTGCGTTCACCGATGTGACGGCGCAATCATTTGTTGGCCAACTGACGTTGGAGGACGGAACTGTCATCTCCGGGGGCGGCATTGCCACCTCTTCCCTGCTCTACCTGGCACTGCCGATCCTGATGGGACTGCTGATGCACAAAGCCAAACTGCCCTTAGGCCTCGCCACCGTTATTTTCCTGCCGCTGGTGGGCGCAGCCATCTGGGTGGGGCAAAAGATTCCCCTGAACCTGCCGGGCGTGCCAGGTCTGACGACGCTGCAGATATGGGACCTCCTGCTGCTCGCGTATTGCTGCGTAGCCTCGATCGTTCCATTGTGGGCCCTGCTCCAGCCGCGCGGGCACCTCGGAGGGTATTTCCTATTTGCTGCGCTTGCGGCCGGAATAATAGGCATCCTCTTCGGCGGCCGGACGGTGGAATATCCGGCTTTCCTGGGGTGGGTTTCCCAGGGCAAGCAGGGCGGTTTTTCCTTGTTCCCGATCCTGTTCATCACCGTGGCCTGCGGGGCCTGTTCCGGCTTCCATGCCATCGTGGCCTCGGGCACCACCTCCAAGCAGTTGAGTCGAGAGACGGACGCCCAAGTGGTGGGCTACGGCAGTATGCTCCTAGAAGGAATGGTCGCAGTGACAGCGTTAAGCTGCGTGATGATGCTGCCGCGCACCCACGATATATTTCAGGGAACGCCGAAACCGAACTTCATTTATGCCCTGGGCATCGGCAATTTCTTACAGGTCCTCGGCATCAATCCCGCCTTCGGGGTCTGCTTTGGGCTGATGGCTTTCACCACGTTCGTGTACGATACGTTGGACGTTTGCACTCGGCTTGGCCGCTATGTACTGCAAGAGGTGACGGGCTGGCAGGGCCGCTGGGGACGGTACATAGCGACGCTCCTGACGGCTGGCGTCCCGGCCCTTTTCGTTACAAGGATCACCGCGGGGCCCAACGGCTCGCCCGTCCCGGCCTGGAAGATTTTCTGGAACCTGTTCGGTTCCAGCAATCAACTGCTGGCCGCCTTGACGCTATTGGGCGTCACGGTCTGGCTGAGGCGCACCCGCAAGGACCGCTGGACGTGGGTGGTCACCGCGGCGCCGATGGTGTTCATGTATACTATGAGCGTATGGTCCCTGCTTCTCCTCACAGGCGCGTGGCTGCTGAGTTTCGGGCAGGGCTTTCGGTTCGACATGGTCGCCTTCGTGGCCCTGGTCCTGGTCGTTCTGGCCGCGCTAATGCTTCTTGAGGCAATACGCGCCTTTCGGCAACGCCCATCTCGGCCCGGCGAAGAAACAAAACAGGGGACGTCCCTATCCCCCCGCTCCAGAGGCAGATAGATGACCTGAAAACAAGCAATGATGAAGATTTTTCATTGTCGGGAAGCATAGCCCAAAGTAGAACGCCAGAAAATATGGGTTGGTCAGACGCTTACAGTTTAAAAAACAATTTGACTTGCATAACCACATCATATATTCAAGTATTCACTTGAATACTGGACCGTCTCATGAACAATCTGTCTAACCGCAATGCCGTGTATGAACATATCGCCCGGGTCGGGAAAGCGATTTGTGCTCCCGCCCGTTTGGAGATTCTGGATCTCCTTTCCCAAGCGCCGCAGGATGTTCAAACCCTTGCCCGAAAGAGTGGGTTGTCAATAGCCAACACTTCACAGCATCTGCGGGTCTTGCACGCGGCGCGTCTTGTCGATGCCTCGAAGAAGGGGCAACATGTTGTGTATCGCCTTGCCGATAAGTCCGTTGCGCACTTCCTTCGTACGTTGCGTATTCTCTCGGAAGACCGCATCGGCGAAATACGCGAGATAGCGGCAGCTTATTTTCACGCCAAAGAGGAGCTTCAGCCCATTGATCGCAAAGACCTGGTTGATCAGGTTAAAAAGGGTCTTGTCACCGTAATTGATGTACGCCCTCCGGAAGAATATGCGGCGGGCCACATCCGGGGAGCGATTTCTATTCCCCTTTCTGAACTGCACCGGAAGCTCCGGCTCCTGCCGAGAGATCAGAACATTGTCGCCTATTGCCGAGGGCCTTATTGCGTGCTCGCCGTGAAGGCGGTTGAGTTCTTGAGAAGTAAAGGGTTCAGCGCCAGACGTCTGCCGGACAGTGTAAACGATTGGGATGCGGCCGGCTTGCCGGTTGTTGAGAGGGAGCAATCATTTTGATAATCTTCAACTGAAGGAGGCAATAAAGTGGCTTATAATATTATGAGGTTCTTCCATATTTTATCAGTCGTTTTCATGGCGGTGCCCCTGTACAACCTCATTATAGTGCATGAACGGAAGCGAATCGGCAAAGCGCCGTTCGTGGTTGACCGGTACTTTGAAAACATTATCAAGGGGGCAGCGATCCGGTGCTATGTATATCAGTTTACAGCCCTATTCACCGGCATCCTGTTGATTCCCCTGGGTGGCTTGCCCTGGAGCGATCTGATTGTGAACCAGATCCTTCTGGCGAAGCTCCTGCTCTTGCTCACGTTGACTACCCTGCTCTCGGTGGTTCATTTTCAGATCCAGCCTACCATTGAAGCAATTCTCAGCCAGGTGAAGGGGGATGAGCTTCCCGAAGGAATCGCCAAACAAATTGCTCCCATCCGCCTCAGACGGACGCGTTTGGCGACGGTCTGCCTGTTCATTATCATCACGATTGTTCTGCTGGGGTTGCAAGTTACTACCCGGTTTGGCCTTCCTGCCACTGCGATTTTGATTCTCCTGGCCGCGCTCTTTTCCTGGAGAGCTTACCGGACATCCGTCCGTTTTGGTTGGATATAAACCGAATCATATGCCGTACGCAGTTATCCGGGCAATAAACCAAGGAGTGATCCCATGTTAAGTCGAATGGTACAGTTCTCTATCTCCAGACCAAAAACAGTGATCGGGGCGGTTGTCATCATCACAATCCTGTTTGGTTCTCAGTTGCCAAAGATCACTACGGACACTGATCCCAAGCACATGCTTCCGATAACATCCCCGGTACGGCAATACAACGACCAGGTGGAGAGGGAGTTTGGACTGCATCCCGACGTTTTGGTGCTCGGCGTCGTCAATGAACGCGGCGGCGTGAATAGGCAGACCCTGACCCGGATTGCGGATTTGACTTACCGGATTCAACGAATTCCTGGCGTCATCGTCCGCGATGTCACAAGTTTTACCACCATTGACGATATTTCTGTACGGGGTGGAGAGTTGATCGTCCGCCCGTTGCTTGAGCTGGTTCCGCAGCGGGAAGAAGAACTTGCATCCCTCCGCAAAAAGCTATTCGAAAATCCGGTTTTTCTGAACCGGATCATTTCTCCGGACGGAAAGGCAACGGCTATCTACATCCCCGTCGAACCCACAGCCAATGGGAAAGAAATCGCTGACCGAATTCGCAAGCTCCTTCCGGAAAGGTCAGACGGCGATCAGTTCTACCTTGCAGGGGACCCTGTCGCCCGTGACACCTTCGGCGCCGAAATGTTTAGCCAGATGGGTTTCTTTTCCCCCATCGCCGGCATGATCATGGCCGTGGCTCTCTGGTTTATGTTTCATAGCGTTCCTTTGATCGTGGCCAATATGGCCGTGGCAATGATCAGCATCATCTGTAGCATGGGGCTCCTGATCGGGTTGGGGTATCCGGTCCACATTATGAGTTCGATGAGTCCCGTGTTCCTTATGGCGATAGCGACAGACACCGTCCATATCTTCAACGAGTTCTTTTTTCGTTACCGCGAGGTGCGTGAAAAGAAGCGGTCAGTGACGGACGCGATGGCTGCGGTAGGTACGCCCGTATTTTACTCCGATGTTACCACGGCCATCGGGTTCGCCTCCCTGGCGATCACCTCCATCATTCCCGTGAGAATATTCGGCCTGGTGGTTGCCTTTGGGACTCTGGTCATACTTCTCATGAGTTATACCCTTGTCCCCGCGATTCTGATGTTGCTGCGGGAGGAACGACTTGCGGTAATAATTGGAGCTTTGCCGGAAAAGGCTGATCATCAACCAAGCCTGCCATATCCCTCTAAAGCCTCGTTGCTTTCCCGACTCGGTGAGATTTGCGTGCAAAGAGGCAAGATGATCGCCATTCTGGGCTGCGTGCTTCTGGTCATCTCCGCAGCAGGAATCTCCCGCATCCGGGTCAATAACAACATGGTCCATTGGTTCAAGTTTAACAGTGCGGTGCGGACCGCCGACCGGGTGATGAACCGGCGCCTGGGAGGGACGTCCACCGCTTACCTTGTCGTCCAGAGTCCCACTGAGAATGCCATGAAGGACCCCGCCATGCTCCGCGAAATCGAGGGTATACAGAGAACCTTGGAGAAAGATCCCCTGGTAGGCAAAACCTTTTCTGTCGTGGATTATGTGAAGTGGATCAACCGGGCGCTCCATAATGACGATCCCTCTTTTTACAGAATTCCGGACTCATCGAAAGAAACAGGACAGTATCTGTTCCTCTTCGGAATGTCCGCCAAACCGAGCGATCTCAACAATGTGGTGGACTATCCTTTCCAGAAGGCGAATATCATCCTCCAACTGAAGAGTTGGGATGCCGGGGTGATGAAGGACGTCGTGGCGAAGGTCGAGGCGCACCTCGCCGGCCGCCCCTTGCCCGCCGGCACAACCGTGAAACCGGCCGGCATTGCCTACTTCAACCTGGTGTGGAACCATGAAGTCCTCTGGGGAATGCTCACGAGTTTCCTTGCCGGGGTGGCGCTTGTGCTGGTTCTCCTAATCGCTGAAACACGCTCGTTGCTGTGGGGGATAGTGAGTTTTCTCCCCTTTCTATTTACCATTGCGGTAATCTATGGCGTTGTCGGGTTGGCAGGGAAGGATTTTGACATGCCTGTGGCAGTCCTTTCGACGCTTTCACTGGGCATGGCGATCGATTTCGCCATTCACTTCATCGGACGCTTCCAGCAACGGTATCGGGAACACCCTGAACTGCAACCTTGTCTCGTATGGACTGTGGCCCGTCCCGGCAAAGGAATTTTCCTCAATGCGATCCTCTTTGCCCTGGGATTTTCAGTGATGATATTTGCCGATCTTACCCCTTACATCACCGTGGGCATCTTCATGGCTGCCATTATGCTGCTTTCGTCGGTGATGAGTGTCATTTACCTTCCTGGTTTGATCAAACTCTTTCGCGGACAGTTGCTGAAAAGAGGAGAAAGATGAAGGCACGTTATTGGTTCTCGTTCGTACTCTCATTATGTTTATTGACTACACTTGTGCAGGGAGAAAAATCGCTTCCTGAAGCTAAGAAAGCCGGCGCCATAGAGATCATGGAGAAGTCACAGCAGGCATTCTATTACGCGGGAGCGGATATGAAGGCTGATATCAGGATGGAATTGATCACGGCCGACGGGAAAAAGAGGATCCGGGTGCTGACCATGCTTCGATGGAATGATCCTAAAAGCAAGGACCAGAAATACTTCCTCTATTTTCGCGAGCCTGCCGATGTTCGGGGCATGACGTTTATGGTTTGGGAATATCCTCTGAAAGAAAGCGATCGATGGATCTATGTGCCTGCTATCGATCTTGTTCGTCGCATTGCCGCACGTGACGCCCGGTCAAGTTTTGTCGGCTCTGATTTCAGCTATGAAGACGTCTCCGGCCGCAATATCGCCGCCGATGTCCACACCCTGCTGCGTGAAGAAAAGATTGGGGATAGGGATTGCTACGTCGTTGAAAGCGCACCTAAGGAACCTATAGAATATGTAAAAAGAATCTCATGGATTGACAAAGCCATCTTTCTTCCACTTAAGGAGGAATACTACGACGTGCAAAGGGAACTGGCGCGGGTGTTTACGGCAGACAAGATCGAAAACATCACTGCGTCTGCGGGTCAAGAGCGAAAGAGCTTCCCTACGATAACCAAGCGAACCATGAAAAATCTAAAGGCAGGGCATCGAACTGAGGTAACTTATGCCGACCTTTCCTATAACGTCGGTCTCCAAGACAACATCTTCACGGAACGGTATCTGCGAAACCCTCCGGAGAGGTGGATCAAGTGAGAACGTTCGCTTCTTGTTATGACAGACAAGCATAAAAAACCAAAAAGGAGAAGACCTATGGAAATAAAACCTGGCCTCTCTACTCAGTGCGTCGATAGCGGGGAAATTCACGATGCGGAAGGTTCTCCGCGCACGCCCATCTATAACACCACTACATTTGCCTTTCCTTCCACAGAAGCGCTGTTGGATGTCGTGGAAGGGAGAAAACAAGGCAATCTATACACCCGGTATGGCTTAAACCCTACGGTTAAAAGTTTGGAAGTCAAACTCGCCACAATTGAGCGTGCTGAATCGGCAATCGCCTTTTGTTCCGGAATGGCCGCCGAGGCCGCCTTGTTCCTGGCCTATGCTGGGAAATGCGTCGTCTGTCTGGGGGATGCCTATGGCGGCACGTTGGAACTCCTGGGCAGCCATCTCAAAAGTCTGAATATCCCCGTCCATTTTTTGCTCGGCAAGGAACTGGATAAGCTGGCGTCTCTGTTGCAACAGGGCATAGATATCGTCTTTTTTGAAACCCCCACCAATCCGGTCCTGGAGATATTCAACATAAAAGAGATCTCCAGCCTTGCCCACCAATACCAGGCCCTTGTCTGCGTGGACAACACCTTTGCCACGCCGGTGAATCAAAACCCTCTTTTATTGGGAGCGGATGTGGTAGTGCATAGCGCCACGAAATATCTCGGCGGACATAAGGTAAAAAAAGTATTCTACCCCGGATTGGAAAATTTCCCTTACCACCAGTTGGCTAAAAAACAAATGAAAGGGTTCGGCGGCATGCTGACTATTGAGTTGCATCAAGATACAAAGAAAACTGTCGAATTCGTTGATAATATAAAATTATTTAAAATAGCGCCGAGTCTCGGCGGCGCGGAAAGTCTCGTCACCCAGCCTGTTACGACGACGCATCACGGCTTAACCGTGGCCGAGCTGGAAAGAAGAGGGATTACGGGCTCCATGGTACGATTTTCCGTCGGATTTGAAGATGCAGAAGATTTGATTGCTGATTTGGAACAGGCGCTCTCGTAAAAATAACGAAAAAGGATATTTGGGTCAGACACAGGAAGTTATTCTAAGATGCCTGTCTCAAGAAAGCATTCTCACTGAACGGTATCTGCGAAACTTTACTGAAAGGTGGATTAACGTGAGAAGATTTGCTCCTGGAGTCGTCATCCTGGGAATTTTTCTCCTCCTTCTCACGGAAAATGTCCGGACCGTCGGCGCTGAAACGGTGACCGGGAAGGAACAGGGAGGATACGAAGCGCAGGCGGCGCCTTCCTCTGATGGAACCTCCGGGAAGCGGGAGTCCTTTTGGGAGACCCTTCCTTTCGAACTCCGCGGATTCTTAGAGGCGCGGGGCGGTCTTCGCACGCAGGATGATCCGCATGAATCCAAAACTGCAACACTGGAGGAAACAAGGCTGCAGATGCACCTCTTCAAAGCCCTTGATTGGGCCAGGTTCAGAGTAAAGAGTGACTTTCTTTATGACGGGGTAGTGGAAGGGGCGGACGTTGACCTTCGCGAAGCCAACGTCATCTTAACTCCGTTCGAGTTCATGGAATTGAAGGCCGGAAGGCAGATACTGACGTGGGGAACAGGCGACTACATCTTTATCAACGACCTGTTTCCCAAGGATTACAAGTCCTTCTTCATCGGACGCGATGACGAGTACCTGAAGGCCCCTTCTGATGCCTTGAAAACAGGTTTTTACACAGATGCCTTCAACCTCAATTTTGTCTACATCCCGCGATTCAATCCGGACCGTTTTATTGATGGGAAAGGGCTATCCTATTTCAATCCGCAAACGGGCGGCCTGGCCGGCGAAGAGGCAGTGGTTGACCCGCAAAAACGCAATGAGTGGCTTGGGGACTCCGAAATTGCTCTGCGCTTGTACCGGGACATTAAGAGCTATGGTCTGGCTATGTATGGCTACCATGGATTCTGGAAAAGCCCGGTAGGATTTGATCCTCAAGTGGGAGCGGCCACATTCCCCCGCCTTTCCGTATACGGCTTGAGCGTCCGGGGAACGGTCTGGAAGGGGATCGGAAATTTTGAAATGGGATACTATGACTCTCGGGATGATCAAAACGGCGAGAACCCTTTCATCCCGAACAGCCAGTTCCGGTACTTGGCGGGATATGAACAGGAGTTAGCCAAGGACTTTACCGCGGGGGTGCAGTATTACCTGGAGCAGACGCTGCAATACGGCGCTTACAGGCGGACCCTTCCTCTGGGCATGCAAGCCGCGGACGAGTTCCGGCAGGTGATCACCCTCCGGCTGACGAAGCTCCTCTTGTACCAGAACCTGAAACTTTCGCTCTTTACATTCTATTCGCCTTCGGATCAGGACGTTTACATCAGGCCAAATGTCCACTATAAAATTACCGACCACTGGAGCGTGGAGGGCGGCGCAAATATCTTCGCCGGACGTAATAACCATACATTTTTCGGGCAGTTCAAGAACGACACCAACGTCTATTCAGGCGTGCGTTGGAGTTTTTGAGTTTTTTCAGACTGAGCCCATTTCTTACATTCCCATTACTGCCTTTGCAATATCTCTGATGTGATGTTAGGCAAAGGGGGCAGAGGCTTTTTTTTCCTTGCTCCTGCCCCCCTCGACCCGGTCCTACTTTGACTTTTCAGCCTTCTTCTCTTCTTTCTTGACTTTGGCGCTATTTTGTTTCAGTGGAACACAGCCGCAGCCACAATTTTTCTTTCCAGCCATTTTTATCACCTCCTTTCTGTGGATTTATATGGTTCTTGAAACCCTTCCTTGCCGAAAGAACTAAAATTGATTAAGCATGTAAGCAATCACTTAACTATTAACGCAAAAAAATTACATGACTTTTTTGGCCTTTATTTCTCTAATCCTTTCCTGGACAGTTTTAAGCTCATTCAATAATTCCTTTTCATAATTTTGCAATAAATCAGCGCTTGAACTCCTTAATTCATTCTCTTTGAAATTTCCTGTTCCTCCGCAACCACATGTGCAGACTTCGTTCAATACCTGCCGGCAACTTTCCAAGGCTTCTTCATCGATTGAATAAGGTATCCAGTACCCTTTTCTTTCATTCCTTACTAAACCTGCTTGCCTTAATATTTTAAGATGCTGCGATACTGCAGATGGGGTTATGCCAACCAACTCTGCGATGTTGTTTACGCCAAGCGGGCCTTTGGATTTTAAGAGTTCAATGATTCTCACCCGTGTTTCGACAGCTAATACTTTAAATATTTCAGAAGGATCTAACTTCATATCAAAGTCCATTATGATTAAGTATTTAAGCTGAAACTTAATAATATGAAATGAATTTGTCAAGTCTTTTTTTAAAGATATTTTGTGAATTACAGATTCAACAAGGAGAAAGCGGAATTATACGTTTGATTTAAGGACCAGGGAATGTTAGAATTTTTTTGAGGGAACGGATTGATGACTTCCAATCGTATTTATCTTGATTTCAATGCCAGCACGTCGCTGGAAAACATTAACGTGTTTGAAGAAAATGTGCATAAATATGATCAATGGTTTGATGAAAAACCTCATGCCTATGAATCGGAACTCCTTGCACTAAAGAGATTTATTCCTCCGGTGGGAAAAGGGATAGAGATCGGAGTGGACACAGGCAGGTTTGCAGCTCCTCTTGGCATTCGAGTCGGAGTGGAACCGGCAAAGGAGATGGTAGAAGCAGCGAGAATTTGTTCTGATGGTGATAAAAATCTGCTTTCTCGAAAATTCCGACAACGATATGACCATGAGACCTTACCTCTTTCATAGATTTACATGAGCCGGCCCCAAATAATTATGCAAAGGAATCCCCCGACCAGACCCTTACACACTACGAGATAGTCCATTTTTTACCTCACTATTGGGGTTGATCGTCTACTTCATTCATCAGCTTGCGCACCTTCGCCAGGGCTTCAGTCAGGGCTGCCTTGCCGGCTTTGGTAGCCAGGCAGTATTTGCGTACTTTGCCGCCCACCACCTGATGCGATAACGATAAATTACGGCCATATGTTTTGTAAATTATTTTATTTGAGTTTAAAAAACTTGACATAATTATTTAAGTATGCACTTATATAAATAAACCATATTGAATATGAATGCTGGAATAATGACGACGGAATGCGTGCAAATTTTCAAAACCCTGGCCGATGAGACGCGGTTTAATTTGATCAAACTGCTGCTGACCCACGATCTCTGTGTCGGCGCCCTGGCCAAGCATTTGAGGATATCGGAAGCGGCCGTTTCCCAGCATTTGAAATATTTGAGAGAATCAGGATTAGTCAAGGGAGAGAAGCGTGGTTATTGGACCCATTACACCGTGGAAAAAGACAAGCTGCATGAGCTGGCCGAACTCCTCAGGGAGTTGACCAATCTGCTGCCCTGTCTTGAAGGCGTATGCATCAAGAAAATTAACAATAAAATCAATTGCCGAAGGGAGGAAGGAAAAATGTGCGATTGCAAATGTCACCGCCCGGAGAAGTTAAAGGGAAAACCCGAGGAATGCACCCCTGAGCAGATCAGGGAGTGCCATGGAGACAAAGAACATCCTTGCGAGGACGAAAAGAAATAGGGGGAAAGATCGAGGAGGCAGAACGGCTGTGCCCGCGGATCGCCTTTATTGTGGACGGGAAGATCGTCCGCCTCGGACCGCTGGACGAAAAGACATCTGCAACTCGATAAGTAACCGCTCGTTTTTAGATATTGTTAATCTTAGTCGGT